>JAPLPG010000018.1 GCA_026400375.1 Novosphingobium sp.
CTGGGCGGGAAGGCCGATGTGGTGTTCGAATGCGTCGGCGTGCCCGGCCTGATTGCGCAGGCCGTCGATCAGGTGCGCAACAATGGCACCATCGTGCTGCTCGGCCTGTGCACGCGGGCCGATACGTTCAACAGCTTTGCCATGCTGTCAAAGCAGGTGCGGCTGATCACATCGGCCTTTTTCACCCGGCAGGAATACGAGGCCGCGCTCGATGCGCTGGATCGGGGCGCGGTCGAACCGCGCCTGCTGGTCACCGATACGATCGCGCTCGATGCCACGCCGCAGGTGTTTGAAAGCCTGCGCCAGCGGACCCATCAGTGCAAGGTGCTGATCGACCCGTTCGGCTGAGTTCAACGCTGCGGAGCGAGCAGAAACACCACGTAGCCCCGAAACTTCGGGTGTTTCCGGAGCATCGCCGGGGCCGTCCATTCGCCGCCTTCGACCAGCGCCACGCGGAACGGGATCGGAAAGTCCTGCATCCGGGCAAAGTAGGCCGCATAGCCTGGAATGGTCGTGCGCCCCTGGTAGGTCTGCACCACCACCTCATCGACCGTGCGCGAAAGGGCTGCCAATCCGCGTGGGTCACCCCGCGCACTCCAGTCCATCAGGCCGGTGATCGATAGCTGCGTGCCCTCCGGCAAACGGGCGCGCAGGTCTTGCAGGAAGTGCGCATACCCCTCGATCCCGCGCGTCGCCGCATCGAAATCGATCTGCAACCCTGCCACGGTGTTTCCCGCCGCCTGCCAGCGCGCAAGATCGGCAAGGATGGCCGCATATGTTGCCGCGTTCCAGTCAAGCCGCTCGGCCCGGACCACGAGCCACAGGGTCTTTCCCGGCAACCGGGGCACGCCCATGCGCAACCGTTCAAGCCGAACCGCGCCTGATCGGCGCACCTCTCCGTCGAGCAGGTACACTGTCGTGGCTGTAGACTCCGGGGCGGGGCGTACCCCCGGCCAGACATAGACCGCATCGAACGACGCCGCTTTGACCCGGGGCGCAGGAGGCGCCTGCTCGCACCCTGTCAGGAACGCCGCGACCAGCAGTGACAGCGCGCCAATGCGCCTCACCAGTAGAAGCGCAGGCTCTTGGCCCAGCGACTTTCCGGATAACGCTGCTTCAGTTCGGAGAACCACGCCTTGCGCACGGCCACTGGTACTTGCGCAGCGTCCAGTTCCTCCACCGTGCGCGAAGGACCGTTGCAGCCGTTATAGCCCGAAGGCGCATAGCAACGGATGGCGCGAAACAACGCATAGGCGCGCAGGTCTGCGGCTGCCGCCTTGTCGGCGATGATTGCTGCGTAGATGGCGTCGCGCGAAAGGGCGCGGCCGGGGAACCCGTCCGGCCCCGCGCCCAGCGCCATCTCGCTACCTTCGGCCCGGTACAGCGCGAAATCGTCAAACCCGTTGAGCCGGTAGAAATCCCCGAGGCACAGGCGCGCCCGTGCATCGCCGGGCACGCGCGCCAGTGTTGCTGCGGTTTCGGCAATCGATGGACAGGCAAACCCGTCGGACCAGCGACCGGCGCGGAAAAGCCCTGCCGGAACAGCATCCTGCCGCGCAAAATCCCACAGTCCGCCGTCGGTGTTGGCATTGGCTGGCACGAGCGCCAGATCGCGCGTGAAATCGGCATAGGCCCCGCGCGTCAGGTCCTTGTAGAGCAGGGCAAAACGGGCAACGTCGCGCTCATGCTGCGGGCGTGCGGCATCTGCAGCATTGCTGCGCAGGATGGCCGGGCTCGCCACGGTTTGCAGCAGAATCTCGCGGATGGCGGGGTCGGTCACCGGCGATCCGGGGGCAAAGACCTGCTCCACCCGCTTGTCGCGCTGCCAGCGGACGGCGAGGCCCAGTTCCGCCAGTGGCCGCTGGTAGAGCGGACTGGCCCCGCCGATCAGCTCGCGCCAGAAGCCCGCCTCGTTCGCATCGCGCAACCGGCCCAGCGCAATCCCGCGCACCATCTGGCGGCTGAACGCCAGCGGTGTAAAGCGCGTCTGGCGCGCCGCATCGGGCAGGATCGCAAGGATCGGCTTCGGGTCCTCGCCCGCATAGACGATGCGGCTTGCCTCGAGCAGCCCGAACAGTTCGGGATGCCGCGCGAACTGCACCTTCTGCGCGGCCAGATCGGCGGCTGACAGATCGTTGTCGGCATCGCCGGTCGGCCGCATCTGCTTCA
>JAPLPG010000297.1 GCA_026400375.1 Novosphingobium sp.
CGCGAAAGTCCAGATTCCCGACGCCCGGACCTTTAGGGCATTTCTACCTGGCGCGGTCGGTCAAACCCCTCACGGCCCGCTGCCTCTGCTTTATGACATACCGCGTTCATCATGCGGCAAGATTTCCCGGGCTAGGGGCGTGCTGCCACATCGTTGAAGGCGGCTCCGCAAGGGGTCGCCTTCTTTCGTTTGCAGGCCACCGGCCCAGTCCATGCTTCGCAAGCGTCAGGCACCCGGGTTCAGCCAGCGGCGTTGCGGGCGTTGAAGCAAAAGCTGCGGATCAGGTCCGGGTCCTTCACGCCCGGCGCGCTTTCCACGCCCGACGATACATCGACCAGCCCTGCGCCGGTGCCGCGTGCGGCCTCTGCCACGTTGGCCGGAGCAAGGCCACCGGCAAGGCCCCAGGCCAGCGGCCCCTTGTAGGCGCGCAGCAGGTCCCAGTCGAAGGTCAGGCCCAGCCCGCCGGGCAGGTCGGCCCCCTTGGGCGTCTTGGCATCGAACAGGATGAAATCGGCGACACCGGCATAGGCCGCCGCCTTGGCCACGTCGCCGGGGCCGGCCACGGAAATGACCTTCCATACCGGCTTGCCAAAGTGTGCGCGCAGGGCGGCGGTGCGGGCCGGGTCTTCCTTCCCGTGCAACTGGATTGCATCGAGGCTGGCTGCGGCTACGGCATCGGCCATGAAGCTGTCGTCGGCGTCGACGAATACGCCGACGCGGGTCAGGCGCCCGGCTGCCTGTGCCGCCAGAGCGGGCGCGGCGGCGAATTTCAGAAAGCGGGGTGAGGGGGGGAAGAAATTGAACCCCACGTGGCTCGCCTGCGCGGCGATGGTGGCGTCGAGCGCCTCACGCGTGGTTACGCCGCAAATCTTGATATCGGGTCCGGACATGGGCGGCGCGTTAGGAGACACGCGCCGCCCATGTCAATTCGGCCCGTCTGCCAGCCTCAGTTCGCCAGTTCGTAGCTGACGTTGACCGTGACTGTCATTTCCAGTTCGCCCGCTGCGACCGGCGAAGACTTCGGAGCCGATGCCATGTCGGCCCGCGCGAACATCACTTGCGGCTGCGGCGGGGCCCAGCCTGCGTTTTCGCTGATCGAAAGCACCCGTACCACGCGCAGGCCCGCTGCCCGTGCATAGAGATCGGCGCGCGCGCGGGCGGTCTTCATCGCGGCAAGCCGGGCTTCGTCCATCGCACCATCGGGCGCGTCGATCTGGAAGGCAGGACCGTTCACCTGATTGGCGCCTGCCGCCACCAGCGTGTCGATGACCTTGCCGTACTGGTCCAGCTTGCGCTGCCGCACCGAAACCTGGTTGGTTGCCTGATAGCCGACAATCACCGGCTCGCGCTCCTCGATCGAACCATCGGGCAGGCGGCGGGGCTGGCCATAGACCGGGTTGACCGACAGGTTGCTGGTCTGGATATCGCGTTCGGCAATGCCGTTCTTGCGCAACTGCGCGATGACGGCGGTCATGCGCTGGGCATTGTCGCTCAGCGCTTCGCCGGCGGTCTTGCCCTGGGTCGTCACGCCGGCGGTGAACACGGCGAGGTCGGGCTGGCGGACGGACTTGCCCTCGGCCGAGATGTTCAAGAGCGTGTTGCCTGCGCCAACGACCGGACCTGATGACATGACCTGTGCCTGTGCTGCCAAGGGGGAAAGCGCCGCAAGGGCTGCGGCGATAAGGAATTTGCGCTTCATGTGGGATGGCTCTCCGGCAATTGTCACTGCTGCACGAGTGGGCGCAGCGACGTTACGCAGCGATGAACCGTTCAGCGCAGGCTTCGTTCCAGCACCGCCATGCGGAAGGCGTGGCCATCGCCATAGGGAAACGGGCGGGTTTCGGAACTGCGGACATAGCCCCGCCGCTCGTACCAGGCGATCAGATCGGTGCGCACCTCGATCACCGTCATTTCCATCACTTCAGCGCCAAACGCCTCTGCGGCCATGTCCTCGGCATCGGCCAGCAGCGCACGGCCAAGGCCTTCTGCCTGAAGACCAGGGTCCACGCACAGCATGCCGAGGTAGGCGCGGGCCTTGCCCGAATTGCGGCCCAGATCGCGAATCGTCACCGTCCCGGCCAGCTTGCCTTCAATTTCTGCCAGAAGAACGCGCGCAGCCGGATCGGCAATCGTTTCAGCCAGTTCATCTGCGCTGGTGCGTTCGTCGTCCAGCAGGTCGGCCTCGTGCGTCCAGCCCTGCCGCGCGCTTTCACCGCGATAGGCGCGCTCCACCAGTGCCCGCAGGCGCGGCACGTCACCGGCTTGGGCAAGGGCAAAGCGAATCATCGGATCACAGCGTGCCTTCGATCGCCCGGGCGGCGGCAACCGGATCATCGGCGCGGGTGATCGGGCGGCCGATCACCAGTACGCTGGCGCCCGCATCGCGCGCGGCGCGCGGGGTGACGGCGCGCTTCTGATCGCCCAGCTTGCCATCGGCAGGGCGCAGGCCCGGCACCACGAAGAAGCCGTTCTTCCAGCGCTTGTGGATCGCGCCCACTTCGTGGCCCGAACAGACGATGCCATCGAGCCCGGCTTCCTGTGCCAGATCGGCAAGGCGCAGCGCCTGGTCATGGGCCGATCCGCCGACGCCCATTGCGCCCATGTCGGCATCGTCGAGGCTGGTCAGCACGGTCACCGCCACGACCTTGCAATGCTCCCCTGCGGCCGCCTTGGCATCTTCCATCATCGCGCGGCCGCCGCTGGCATGGATGGTGACGATGGCCGGTTCAAGCACGTGGATCGACTGCATCGCACCGGCCACGGTATTGGGAATGTCGTGAAGTTTCAGATCGAGGAAGATCGGCAATCCCACCTTGGCCACTTCGTGCACGCCGTGATGGCCGTGCGCGCAAAAGAACTCCAGCCCCAGCTTCAGTCCGCCAACGTGGCCCTTCACCTTATGGGCAAGGGCAAGCGCGGCATCGAGCCGGGGAAGGTCGAGGGCAAGGTAGATCGGGTTGCTCACAGGGTCTCGCTCTTTGTGGTTTCGGTGGACGCAGCGGCAAGGCTGGTCGAAGTCAGCGAAGGCGCAGCCTTGGCGTTCAGCTGCGTTTCCAGCGTCGTGATGCGCCGCAGCAGGCGCCAGCGCGTGGCGCGGTACAGCAACCATGTCGGCACGAGCCCCAGCAGGAACGCGGCGATCACCAGTGCCGGCAGCCGCGTTTCAAGCAGCAGGCCTTCCCAGATGCGAACTTCCACCGGCTCCCAGTTGGCAGCCGTGAACGCGACCAGTACGGCCACGACGAGAACCCAGAATATCGTGCGCAGCATTGCCATGCCTGTTCGTTTCCGTGAGCAGCCCGTCCAGCGCTTGTGCTTAAGGCAGCTTGGCGCGCTTGGCCAGACCTTCGCTCCACCGCGCAGGCGGGGGCCTCGGGCGGTTTCCGGAAGGTTGGCGTCTTCGGCCTGAGGTCCCCGCCTGCGCGGGGACGCAACGCTTACTCGCCGAACACCCGCGCGAAGATCGTGTCGATGGACTTGAAGTGATAGTCGAGGTTGAACTTGTCCTCGATCTGCTCAGGCGTCAGCACCGCGGCCACTTCGGGATCGGCTTTCAGCAGTTCCATCAGCGAAAGCTGGCCATCCGATTCCCACACCTTCATCGCGTTGCGCTGCACCAGGCGGTACGAAGCGTCACGCTCAAGCCCTGCCTGGGTCAGCGCCAGCAGGACACGCTGCGAGTGGACAAGGCCGCCCATCTTGTCGAGATTCTTCTGCATCCGCTCGGGATAGACCAGCAGCTTGTCGATCACCGACGTCAGCCGCGCCAGCGCGAAATCGAGCGTGATCGTCGCATCGGGCCCGATGAAGCGTTCGACCGACGAGTGCGAAATGTCGCGCTCGTGCCACAGCGCCACATTCTCCAGCGCGGGGGTCACGGCCGAGCGCACGACGCGGGCAAGGCCGGTCAGGTTCTCGGTCAGCACCGGGTTGCGCTTGTGCGGCATGGCCGACGACCCCTTCTGGCCGGGCGCGAAGTATTCCTCGGCCTCCAGCACTTCGGTGCGCTGCAGGTGGCGCACTTCGGTGGCAAGCCGCTCGATGGAGCTGGCGATCACGCCCAGCGTGGCAAAATACATCGCGTGGCGATCGCGCGGGATCACCTGCGTGGACACCGGCTCGACGGCAAGCCCCAGCTTTTCCGCGACATATTCCTCGACCGAGGGATCGATGTTGGCAAACGTGCCGACCGCGCCTGAAATCGCGCAGGTGGCAACTTCGGCGCGCGCCGCCACAAGCCGCACGCGGCAGCGGCTGAATTCGGCGTAGGCTTCGGCCAGCTTCTTGCCGAAGGTGGTCGGCTCGGCATGGATGCCGTGGCTGCGGCCGATGGTGGCGGTGTACTTGTGTTCGATGGCGCGGCGCTTGATCGCCTCGAGCAGCGCGTCGATGTCGGCCAGCAGCAGGTCCGATGCCCGCGCCAGCTGCACGCTGAGAGTGGTGTCGAGCACGTCCGAGCTGGTCATGCCCTGGTGCATGAACCGCGCTTCCGGCCCAACCTGCTGCGCCACCCAATCAAGGAACGCGATCACGTCATGCTTGGTCACCGCCTCGATCGCATCGATCGCGGCCACGTCGATGGTCGGGTTGGTTGCCCACCAGTCCCACAGCGCCTTGGCGCCGCTCGGTGGCACCACGCCCAGTTCGCCCAGCTTTTCGGTGGCATGCGCCTCGATCTCGAACCAGATGCGATAACGGGCTTCCGGCTCCCAGATCGCGGTCATCGCAGGGCGGGCGTAACGGGGGACCATGGCGGAGACTCCTGACAGGCGAGCCAGCGCATCACGCCGGCCAAGAACTGCCCGGCCGCTAAGCGGGCGCACCGTGAATGGCAAGGGGC
>JAPLPG010000201.1 GCA_026400375.1 Novosphingobium sp.
ACCAGCTGCGAGGGCTCCTAAAGCTGTTCGGCCTGCGCATGGGCACCGCCAGAACACCGGGCCGGCGTGCCGAACGCCTGGCTGCCTTCTACGCCCAGCGCCCCGATTTGAAGGCCCTGTTTGCTCCGCTCATTGCATCGATGGAAGCCATTGAGGAGCAGCTGCGCGCATACAATCGGCTGCTCAACGACCGAGCAAAGGCGGATGAGGTCTGCGCCCGGTTGATGAGCGTTCCCGGGGTTGGACCGATCACCGCGCTCACCTACACCTCGACCATCGAAGATCCGCGCCGTTTTGCCAGAAGCGATGATGTCGGCGCCTATGCAGGGCTTGTGCCCCGACGCAGTCAATCGGGAGATCGCGATGTCAGCGGACATATCTCCAAGGCGGGAGATCCCATGTTGCGCAAGGCGCTGTACGAAGCGGCCAACGTCGCGTTGACCCAAGTCAAGCGACCATTCGCCTTCAGGCGTGGGGCAGGAAAATGACCGAAGCAAAGGGCGCCAGGCGTGCCAGAACGGCCGTTGCGCGCAAGCTCGCCGCTTTACTCCATTCACTTTGGCTGAACGAGACGGAGTTCCGCTGGGCCTAAACCCAGCGTTCCTCATCCCGATCAGCCATGCTTCGGACGATCTCGTCAGCTTTGTAGAGGGTCAAACTTCGTTTGGGACTCAGAGACGTCCACCTATTCCGCTCGGCCGCGATCATGAAGGCTCGGACGAAAAGCTGCCACAGCTGTCCGATGACCTCGAAGACAACCATTGGCGAACGGGAAAAAGGAAGAACAATGCGAGAATCAGTTAGACAACAAAGCCGCCGTCCGAGTGCAAAGTGCGGAACGACAACTTCCGCCCAAAGCCGACAGCGAGGGGTAGTATCCACAGGCTGCGCCGCCAGCAGCGATTGCTGTGGCCGCCAAAAGAGCCGGTATTGATCACCATCGAGTCAAGAGACCCGTTCCGCCTTGCGCCGACGGAGGGAGGGTGCCTCTGGGCCGAAATGGCAGACGCCAGATATGATGCTTCCACATCGGAAGTCTCATCTCACGGGAGGGTTTATCGCTGGCTGGTCGAAAGGATCAATGCCGACGCCGGGAAGTCATCAGGCCGGAACCGTGGTCGTGACTGTCTCTCCGAGGAGCCCAGACAGATGGCTGCCCCTCCTGCGCAGGAACTCTGCGAGCCGCTCCGCATAATCCGGCGCCACCGCACTTTGCACCGAGGGGCGGCTCGCAAGGCGCGCGCGCCAGTCGCTCAGCATCTCCTGTCCGCCGGCGAGATCCAGCGCAAGCAGCGCCTCGAAGGCATCGAGGTAGCGGAACACCGGCGCAAAGGCGGCGTCGACGAGGCCAAACCGTTCTCCTCCGAACCACGGGCCGGCAACGGCCGCATCGACCCTACCGAACCGCGACCTCAGCGCATCGACCTTGCCCGCATAGCCCGCCGCGTCAGGCGCCCCGTAGAGCCCCGCGATGTCGGCGAGCGTGCCGGAGGCAAACTCGACCCACGCGCGGTGGTGAGCCCGCGCGAGCGGTTCCTCGGGGAGCAGGCGGCCGGGCGCGATCTCGTCGCAGAACTCGGCGATGACCGCGCTTTCAAAGAGGATGTGCTCGGCGCCCTCCTCGTCGCGGACGCGCAGTAGCGGGGTTTTGCCCGTCGGCGAGATCGCGAGGAACCAGTCGGGCTTCGCCGCGAGGTCGATATCGACGCGGGTGAAGGCGATCCCCTTCTCACGGGCAACGATGGCGGCGCGCTGCACGTAGGGGCAGAGGTGGTGACTGACGAGCGTGAGGAACATCATGGCATGGCCTCCTTCAGGCGGCGTGGTGAGCGAGGCGGTGGCCATGGCCGGAGCGATGAGAGAGCGCGAAGGCGCCGTCACCCAGCAGGGCCTGTGCGACAGAGGCAACCAGCAAGAATGCCGGATTTTCCCATCCTCCTCCCGGCGCGGTGAACACCCAGCCGTTGGCGAAGTGAACGAAGACGATCGCGCCCGCGAGGAACGGGGTGAGCGCAAGCGCCACAACGCGGGTGCCAATGCCGAGCACGAGCAGCACGCCTCCGAGCACCTCGGCGACGAAGGTTACGTAGGCGAGCGGTCCCGGCAGGCCGACGGACTCGAAGAACTGGCTCGTGCCCGGCAAGCCGAAAGTCAGCAGCTTCAGCAGGACCGAGTGCGCGAGAAACATGACGCCGAGGCTGACGCGCAGCAGCGCGATGCCGTAAGGCTGATATGAGCTTGAGGAAGACATCATCGTGCTACTCCCGTCTTATTACATCGCCCAACCTAGGCCCGGTGCTGCTGCAATGCTCATGGCGATTGCGCCAGCCGGGCTTGCACGGGTGCAAATGGCGCCTATCCTCTCCCGATGCTCGACGATTGGAACGACTTGAAACTGGTGCTCGCTGTCGTCCGCGAGGGTGCTCTGACCCGTGCAGCAGCATCGCTCCGGATCGATCATTCGACTGTCTACCGCCGGCTGAAAGCGGTGGAGCAGCGGATTGGCACCAGGCTCTTCGAACGCAGCCCGGCGGGCGCCTATCACCCGACGCCCGCGGGCGCGCATGTCGCCGCCGCGGCCGAACGGATCGAGGCCGAGACTCAAGCACTCGATCGCGCAGTCTCGGGCCGCGACCAGCGGCTGACCGGACGGCTTAAGGTCACCTCTTCCGAGACGCTCGCCTATCGCCTGCTCACCCCCGAAATCGCGCGCTTCCGCGCCGCGCATCCTGGTATCCTCGTGGAGTTGGCCGTCGCCAATCGCGTGCTCTCGCTGTCGCGGCGCGAGGCGGACATTGCCTTGCGGCCGATGCGTCCGCGCGAGAACGAGCTCTGGGGGCGCAAGATCGCCGAGGTCGCCTGGGCAGTCTATGCTGCCGATAGCCTCGCGCCGACAGACCCAGCCGATCCTTTTGGAGGGCACCCGGTCATCGGCTGGGGCGAGGAGGCGGGCAACAGTAGCGCTGCCGAATGGGTGGACCGCTCGGCATCGAAAGAGCGGATCGTCTATCGCTCATCGAGCCTGGTGAACCAGTTTGTCGCGGTGCATGCCGGGATGGGTGCGGCGCTGATGCCCTGTTACCTCGGCGACGGCGAGCCCGGCCTCCGGCGTATCGGAGATCCTCTGTCAGACCTGCGCGGCGAGATGTGGATCGTAACCCATTCGGACCTGCGCACTACCGCGCGCGTGCGTGCTTTCTTCGATCTCGTGGGCGAAGGCCTCGTCGCCAAGCGTGCGATGTTCGAGGGGCTTGCCGGCGAGAGAACCGACAAGTGACCCCCTGATGTCCAAACGGCATTTCGGCGGAGCGGTTGCGGCCGACGCAAGAGTGGCGGCGCGCTGGCCGGACAGCGCGCCGCCAACGTCACGTCAGGCTTCAGCCGACGGCGGAGGCGGCATCGTCGACTGGACACTCGGCCGCGCCAGGCTGCGCTCGAGGTAGGACGAGAGCTGCGGCCGCGCGGCAATGAGCGCGGCACCTTCGGGCATGGTGTTCGCGTAGAACAGGATCGGGATGAGATACGCATCGACGCGGCCGAACGGCTCCTGGCCGAGATCGCCGTTCTGCAGCGCCGTCTCGAGCACGTCGAGGATGCCCGCCATCTTTGGCACCAGCGCCTCGATTGTGGCCGTATCGGGCCCACCATCGGCGCCTGTCGGGAAGAAATAGGCGAACAGATACTGCCTGATGAGCAGCGGCTCGACCGTGCTGGTGATCATCGACGTCCAACTGTCGCTATGACGAGCCGCCGCAGGATCTGCCGGCACGAGTTCCGGGCCGTCAAATGCGCGGTCCACGTAATCGATGATGGCCCGCGACTCGCCAATGACCACCGAACCGTGGCGCAGGATTGGTATCTTGCCGAAAGGGTGGATCGCCAGCACCTCCGGGCTATGCGGCGGCACAGGCATGCTCTCGTGAGCTACGCCCTTTTCGGCGAGCGCGATGCGTGTCGCCCATACGAAATTGCTCTGCGGCAAACCGATGATCTCAACTGCGGACATGGTCATCTCCTTGCTGTACGAGGAGTGACGTCCGGGGCCGACAGATTGGGACAGTTGCGCTCAGTTCGCATGCAGCGCCCGTTGGCTCAGCAGCCAAGCCCGGACTGCCGGGTGCTCGGCCAGGCCCGCGGCACGCGTGTAAGCGTCGGCTGCCTGCGCGTGCTCGCCGGCCGCAGCAAGCGCAAAGGCACGCGTCGCCCAATAGGGCTGATGGGCTTTGACCCAGTCCGGATCCAACGCGTCCAGCGCTTGGATGGCGGCCACCGGCTGGCCGGACTGGGCCAAGGCGGCTGCCCGAGACACATGGCTTCCGATCGTCGGTGCAATTGCCAGCAGCCCTTGATAGAGCTTGAGGATCGCGGTCCAGTTCGTGGTGGGGCGCCGGCGGCGATCGGCATGAACCGCCTGGATCGCTGCCTCGAGCTGAAAGCGCCCGGGACGGCTGAAGCGGCCAGCTCGGCGCAGACACTTCTCTGCCTCGGTCATCAAGACCCCGTTCCAGCAGGCGGGGTCCTGCCGGCTGACGGGTATATACCGATCGTTCCGGATCGGCGACGGACGGGCCGAGACAAACAGCATGAGCGCAAGCAGCCCGGCGGCTTCAGGTTCGCCAGGTGCCAACTCCGCAAGCAGTCGCCCCAGCCACAGCGCCTCGTGCTGCAAGGAATCGTCCCCCTCGCCGCCCCGAGACAGCGTGAAGGCGGCATAGACGGCGTCCAGGACAGGTTCCAGCCGATCGGTCAGCGCCTCAGGGTCCGGTGTCTCGAACCGCACGCCCGCGCCTGCGAGCTTAGCCTTGGCCCGCACGAGGCGCTTCGTCATCGCCGCGGCGGAAACCAGGAAGGCGGGAGCCATGCGCTCGGCCGTGAGCCCCAGAACCGCCTGGAGCATGAGCGGCGTGCGTGCACCGTCGTCGATCGCCGGATGAGCGCAGGCGAGCAACAGCCCCAGCCGCTGGTCGGGATAGGCCGCGTCTCCGTTCATGGCCGTCTCCGCCTCCTCTTGCATGCGGACGAGTTCGGCCTGCGCAAGGTCGGCATTCGCGCGGCGGCGGGCGCGGTCGATGCTGCGCCGCCGCGCCACGGTGAGTAGCCACCCTTGCGGATTGGCCGGTATGCCGCTGGCGGGCCAGCGCTCCAGAGCTGCAAGCAAGGCGTCGGCCAAGGCGTCCTCGGCCTCGGCAAGGTCGCCGGATCGGGACGCGAGCAGCGCAACCAGGCGGCCATAGGCCCGGCGTGCCTCGGCCTCGACCGGCGACCAAGCCATTATCGGGCCATCAAGCGGTTATGATCGGGCGCACTTCAACCGCGCCATAAGACGCAGCCGGATTGCGTGCGGCCCACTGGAGCGCCTCGTCAAGATCAGCTACTTCAATCACGAAGTATCCGCCGAGTTCTTCCTTGCTGTCGATATAGGGCCCGTCGTGAACATCGCGCCGGCCGTCGCGCAGCCGCACGGTTGTTGCCGTTGTCCCGGGCTTCAGCGCGTTGCCGCCCCGCATCACGCCGGCATCGACCATCGCCTTGGTGTAGGCGATCCAGGCGTCCATGTCCCCCTGGGCATCGAGGGTACCATCGGCCTGAGCGGCGGGAACGTAGTTCATGATCATGTACTGCATGGCTTTCTCCTTTTCACACCCATGACGCACGGCCCAGCGGCATTGGGACACCAAAGGTGGACGGCAGCAAATTCTTTTTGGTTTCGGACGTTGGGACCGGTTTCGCCTAGCCTTCCTGCAGGATCATCAGGGTCGAGGTTGCCGAGGCGAGGTGGGTCCCGCGGGCATCGGTCAGCCGCGCTTCGGCGAAGGCGACGCGGCCGTATGCGCCTCGGATCGAGCAGGACTTCGATGGGGACACTTAGCAGTGTGCGAGCCAGAGTTACCTCAACGAAGGCGGACGCTCAGCTCCGCACCCAGTGGCAATCCTAAGGGAGGACGAGGCAAAAAGCCACACGGCAGCTTCGGGCAAGATCCGACCTCATTGTTATTGATCGGAAATGACCACGCTTGGTCGGGACCGACCACTGCGAAGCAGGACACCCGCAACAACCGGTTAGTTCGAGGCGGATTGGTCCGAGGGGACTGCTTCCCTCTGCTTTTCGTCTGTAGCGACCCGCCGCTGGTTTGTTTCGGTCGGTAATTCTGGCGGTTTGCCCCGGTTGTTCGGGATTCCAGGCAGAGTCATGCCATGCTTTCGCGGCGCTCGTGGAAGATCAGCCTGTTGAAGTTATAAGCCAGATTGCAAAGGGTGAGCTTTGCTTCGGCACGGGCCAGGCCGATGGTGCGGATGAACAGCCCGAAGCGGTTCTTCTGATGCGCGAAGACATGTTCGACATGGGCCCGGATCGAGGACTTTGCGGCATTGGCTCTGGCGATCGCTTTCGGCATGGGCTTGCCCTTGGGTTTGCGCCGGTGAATTCGGGACGTGAGCATCCGGTCCGACAGCCACTTCTCGTTGCGCATTGAGCGATAGGCGCTGTATGCCCGGACTTCGGAGCCGGTGTTTTCGGTGCTGACGACGTGACGAAGCAGCCTCCCATCGGCGGACGAGGCAGACGTCACCGCCATCTCCCGGATGAAGCCGAAACGCCGGTCGATGCTGATATGCGATTTGTAGCCGAAGACCGGCAGGGCAATCATGGGCAATGGCGTTCCGTCCTCGCGATGGCGCACTTAGCCACCAACCTTGAGCGTCCAGCGCGCATCGGTGTCTTTCTGCGCCGCCTTGTTCGGCTCGTTTGGCCAGATCTCCTCTGCGCTCTTGCCCGACTTCATCGCCTCGCGTTCGCCCTCGGTATTTCGCTGCTTGGGCGCTGGCACCAGCGAGGCATCCACGATCTGCCCGGACATCGGGATGTAGCCCTTCTTCTGCAGTTGCCAGTCGAAGGCCTTCATCACCCGTTTGAGCGTTCCTGTCTCGGTCAGGCGGTTGCGGAAATGCCGGATCGTGTTCTCATCCGGCGTCCTGTCCCCGAGCGACAGTCCAAGAAAGCGCAGCCAACTCAGGCGATCCCGGATCATGAACTCCATCCGCGCGTCCGACAGGTTGTGCTGCGCCTGCAGGATCAGCGCCTTGAACATCATCACCGGATCGAACGGCGGGCGGCCACCCTTGGCGCCGTTGCCGTAGGCCAGTCCCTCAACCAGCCAAGAGCGGAAATACTCGAAGTCCACCGTCTGCTGCAAAACCTCGAGCGGATCGCCGTCCTTGCTCAAGGCTTCAAGATGATCGCTCACGATCAATGAATCACCATCGACACCGAAACCCCATCGGTTTTTGCGGGTGTCCAGCTGGTTGGCGGACTGGCAAATGCCGCCTTTCAAAGCCGACGTTCGATTACAAATTCGCGCTGCTGGACAGCGGCCGTTCGTTCATATCATTGGTGATAAAAATCACCTATTAGCCGCCGCACTCTAAATCTGTTCGACGACTGAGAACTGCGGCAGATAGCGGTAGACGCTACCGAAGTTTTTCCTCTCTTCCTCGGGGATCCACTCCAGATCGGCCGCTGTTGCGAGGTCCGGCAGCCGCCGCTCCATTTCCCGAACTTCAAGCGGGGTTACAAGCGGGATCTTGATCACGAACGGGATCGCGCCCGTTCGGACGAAAGGCAACGCGTCGAATTGGCAGGCTTCAAAAGTGGGAACATCCGACCCGGCTACGATCAACCAACCGACCGTCACCATCGGAGCTCCGTCCTTGTATTTGAAGAAACAGATTTGCCGAACGCTTCGAACCCTTCCGCCGTCTTGTTGCCCTGCATCGGCGTCTGACACCGCCTTTTCCAGAAGCGCACCCAAAGTTGCCCTGCCAAATTCGCCGAACTTTGCGCCGTCAAACGAGATGGCCTTCGTATCGTCTGCAAGAAACTCGGAGAATTCCTCCTTGAGCCGCTTCAGTTCGTTTTCTCGGCCGGGCTCCCTCGTCGGAAACGAGGCGGTGAAAGTCACCCCTATGAAGGTTCCGCTAGGTGCGTTTCGCCCGACGGCGGCAAGGTCGTTCGCCATCGAACGCGAAAGCGCACCGTCGTAATCGAGCCACACCAGCGAGCGCTTCGTCAGATCGAGAGTCGGGAGAATAGTGCTGGAGTGTCCGAAATGAATCGTGAGGCCGGCATACGGATTGTTGTGATTGAAGCGCGTCTGCTCGTCTTCTGCTTCCGTCGCTTCGATGCTGACCAGGTCTTTGATGCCCAGAGCCTTGTGAACCATACGAAAGTCCACAAACGCCACCGAACCGAATCCGATATACCGATAGCTCTCGATGGGGGCGAACCGCATCCGCTTGAATAGGTCGATCAACATGACGCGCTCTGCGTGTTTCGCGGGGCGCAAACGATAGTCTATCTTCTTGAATGTTCCCGGCACCTCAGTCGTCCTCGACCAGATTGGAAAAGGCATATTCGAACGACTGCTCGCCCAGCTCCTTATTGCTGTGCGCCCCAAGCTCCGCTTTCAGCTTTTCAACTTCTGCCTGCGGCTTCTGATAGCTGATGCGCGCCAGCGCCGGCCCGCGTTTCGGCGGCACAGTGTAGGCGAAGGCCGGTCGCGGAGCCAACCTCTCCAACGCCACCGAAGAGGCCCTCGTGATTGCCAGGCTGAGAACCTTGTCCGCATCTTCGAAATCTTTCTCGGCATCGAGACTGTTGAGGAAATCGATAACCGGGCGAGTGATTTCGATAAGGCGTCCTTGCAGCCTTCGATAAGCGTCGGACTCCAGATCAAGTCCGGTCTTGGTGGTGTTCCAAGGTAGGATGCTGGAGTCCTCGGAATCCAGAAACGCATATCCGCGAAAACGGGCGAACTGGCCGTGGTACTTCGGGACATTGACGCCTTCGTCCGTTACCTCGCTCCATCCAGTCGTTGCTTCCTGATCGGCCTCGAGGATGCATCGCCCGTTACAGAATACATACCAACCGGCATGTGCCCTGCTCGATTCGCCAACGCCTGCATACAGCCGAGTGACCAAGGGCGATTCCCCGCCAAGTTCGTCTTCATAGCGACGATACGCCGGTGAAATGCCGTCGCCTTCTTTCAATTGCCACGCTGTCGGAATTATCGCTTCGCCGTTCAGCGTGATCGCTAGACCCAGTCGCATAGGATGCTGTTGGGCGACACGGATGTCATGCCTCAGCTTGCCGACGAATGCTTGTTGTGAAAAAGTGGAAGCCACTGCGGGATCGAGAGCTTCGACACTGATCTTCGTACCGGTGGTCTCTGCTGGATGAGGGCCCTCGGCCAGGTCCGCGATGTCGAAATCCCAATTCACATCGTCATCGGCCCACGCGAGCACATCGACATCGACACGGAAGCTGTATTCTGGCTCGACCGACACAACGCTGAATTTGTCGCCCATCTTGAAGAGGGCCCGCTTCATCCCGACTCCGAACTGTCCCACGGAATGCGATGTGCGTTTGAAACCCTTCGCGCGGCCGAACTTGAAGGCGTACTTTCGGGCGACTTCGAGCGGGATGCCGCCGCAATTGTCTTCGATGCTAAATCCGTTAGGTCCGACATTGATCGACACGGTCAGGCCGTTGTAGTCTGCATCGGTACCTGGCCGCAGACGTTTTGCCCCGTCGATACAATTGTCGACGAGATCTTGGATGGCCTCGTCGAGCTGGATGTCCTTCGTAATGATTTCGACAAAAAAAGCCTTCGTCGGCGACGCATCGACCTTAGTAAGATCATCCTCGTCCGTTGGAACTAGTTGCGCCATACTACCCCCCTTGACCCTATTCGTTCCCATTCGCCCGCGTAAGTCAAACCTAAAGCGATTCCGGTTCGGACATATATCGTTCAAAAACTCTACAAACCGCCAAAACGCTCACGGTGGGTGGCGAGGAAGCGCTGACTTGGCCACAGTCTCCTATCGACCGGAAGTATGACGCGATCAGCTTGGGGTGCGAACAGGGCCTTAAGCTCCGACGGAACCTTGTTGTGGGAAACCAGAAGCCGATAGTCGTCTCCGAGCGATATGAGATGCCGGTCAAACAGCCAGTGAGCGGTTGCGGAAAGCGCGATGCCGTTTTGAACCACATCCGGTCCACCGGCAGCAACCGGAAGGATATGAGCGGCCTGGACTTCGGCGCGTCCCCCGCCGTTCACAATTCTAATTCCTGTGACGGCGCAGCGATTGTCGTACGCTCGGCAGACCGCTCCTCTAAAGCTGGCTTCGCGTATCTTGCGGTTGACGAGCATCGCAACCGTTCTCCGTTCGAAAGGATCGTCCGGACCGGGAACGTCCCAAATGCTCCCGACGGAGACTGATTCGTCGAGGCCCAGCATTGCTGCGTTTGCAGGATCGAGGGTATCGGCAAAACCGGCGTCTACGATAGCGACGAAGTCCGGATTTTCGAGAGGTCGAACCGATTTGCCCCGTAGATACAATCCGACTTGCGGCACATTTTCTATCTCGCGCAGCGCCATCTCGGCATATCGACCCTTGTCCCTCCAGGCGACAGGCCTGTCGAACGGTAAGAAATCCGCGATCGTTGCGTAGTGGAAGTCGGGCCTAACCGGATCGGGCACGAGACCCGAAATCCGACCGACGGCGAAGTAGGCGATGCCCTCCCCTCCGGCGCGAGGCCTGCGGAACACCACCCAATCTCCAACGCAATTCTCCATCGTTGCGAGGTAGCGCGGAGGGAAATGATAGCGGCTTGCGATCGCGTCGTCATAGGCCGACTCAGGCTTAGTATCGAGGACGGCCTTCATGCCGCCATCTCAGCTAACGCCGGACCAAATATGTCATCCAGTCGATTCTGCAAAAGGTGAGGGACCTTGGTTTCGCACTCCCATATCACTTCGACGTGCCACCCCAACTCAGCCAAGGCGACGAAATTCTCGCGGTCGCGCTCCACGTTGCGATCAAACTTTCCCGTCCAGAAGTCGGTGCGGCTTTTGGGTGTGTTGGCCTTTCGGCAGCCGGGATGACGATGCCAGAAACACCCATGAACGAATATGACTATCCGCCGCTTCGGGAACACGAGATCCGGTGTACCGGGAAGACCGCGCCGATGAAGCCGAAAACGGAGGCCTTTGCGATGCGCTGCTGATCGAACGCGCATTTCCGCCGAAGTGTTCTTGGAGGAAACTCGCGACATTAGCCAAGATCTTCGCTCGGTTGAAAGACGATCAACCACTGCGCTACTCGGCAGCTTCCGCAAAAAGCTCCTGATCGTCCAGCGTATCGACAGCTTTCCGCGGGTCGCCACCGCCCTCTTCAGCGATGTCGAGGAGTCCGAGATGCGCTCCGATAGCGGTGAAGATAGCCGTGGCGATAATAGGAGACACGCTGTTCCCAATCATACGGAAGCTATGCCAGACCGTGGGGTGGAAGATGTGGGAATCGGGGAAACCCTGCAGCCGTGCGGCCTCGCGAACGGTAATCACGCGGTTTTCGGTTGGATGGATCGGCCTGACAGCCTGATAAGATCCCTTGTCCGAACCGGTCCCTGCACGAAGCGTCGGACACTGGCCGGACCATTTAAGCCGCGGGTGACGACCGATCGGATCGAAATTGCCAGGTTTGACTGCCGCAAAGCGATCAATAACGGCCTGAGTGTGAACGGTAGGCCGATGTCCGGTGAAGACCTTATCGTCCGATCGGAGCGGCCAAGCATAATCGGACGGCAGCCCACGTCGACAGATCTTCCACCGATCAAAACCGGGCAGTTCCTCGCACTCGGGAAGTTCCCTCGCGTCGGTGAGGTCGGCGATCGCCGCCTTTACGGTGGACGCCGGCCGCTTGAAAGCATCGATCGCGTCTTTTCCCATCGGAGCCTCTAGGTCCTTGCGTACTCCGATGACGAACATGCGGTTGCGCTTGGTCGCCGCGCCGAACTCGGACGCGTCCCAGATGTGAGGTCCCAAAATGTCGTAGCGCGGCTGCACCAAGGCGAGGGCACCCTGAAGCACGGGCAGCGCATCCGCGTATGCCAAGCCGCGAACGTTTTCCATCACGAAGAATGAAGGCTCCACCTCCGAAACGATGCGGAAGAAGTGCCGGAGCAGTTCGCGACGGGGGTCATCGATAGAACGTCGACCTATGGCGCTAAAGCCCTGGCAGGGTGGTCCGCCAAAGATACCAACGATCTCATCGCCGACGGCTGCCGCAATTTCATCTCCGGTCAGCATGGAGACATCGCGATGATACAGCTTTGTTTTCGGGAAATTAGTCGGGTAGGAGGAAGTAAGGGTCTCGTCGATATCAAACGCTGCAGCGACTTGAAATCCGGCTTTATGAGCGCCGAGAGAAAATCCACCGCACCCACAAAACAAATCGACTAACTTCATCGCATCGCTGCCCGCCCTATTTGATCTACGCCCGCCGGCGAGGCCGTACCGCGTTGCGGCAGCACATTACATTGGGAGCTCAACGGGAGCAAGCGCTTCGCATGAGAAACTAGGATTTTTGGAGCCAGACTGTGAGGGAAATAGCACCGACACGTCAATCTAATCCAATCAATCAACGGCAGCTAACCGGAATGCTGGTCACAAAGGAGACTTTCCGGATCGTCCGCAACCACGGTCATTCCGGTCGAGGCTAAATTTACCAAGGGTGGGGATAGCCGACCCGCCCCGCCTTGCCAATTTTGTGCCGCTGTGGAAGCCTCTCCAATGCGTCGGTCAGTCCCGGCGTAGAGGCGTCGAAACCTCTGCTTACAAGACTCGGTCTCCACTTCTGGTGGCCGGGTGGCATGCGCGCATGTCCAGTCGGCTCTGCCGATAAAGGCGCATGCGCCTGTCTGTAAGCAGGTTTCGAACACCCGGCTTGACCGGCGCCTCTTTGAAGAAAGGAGCGCCGGTAATGCCTTCGCAGTTTGATTCACCTGCATCAGCGGGGAGCCCGCTAGATGCGGCTAACCTCAGCCCAACCCGCAAAATCGTCCCATATTTCGCCGCGACGGGGAGGCCGTGATGAGCGAAACGATTGATGTCGAACTCACGACCGAGCGCCTACAGCTGCTCGACGACTTTCAGCATTTTACCATCGGTGAATTCGGCGGCGGCAACATCTTGCCAGGTATGGTCGGTATAGCCCCGGAAAGGCATTATGAGGATGCAAGCGCGGACCGGCTGCTGACCCTCATCCAGATTCTCGAAGCCTTGATCGACCTGTGCGGTGATCGGTCGAAGGCCTTCCTTTGGCTCATACACAACGAATGCTACCGAGAGATCGTCGGCAACGCCCCCTACATTTGCC
>JAPLPG010000004.1 GCA_026400375.1 Novosphingobium sp.
CATCGATCAACCGGGTGGGCAAGGGCACGCGATCACCGCCGACGACCGTTTCGGGCAGGACGATTTCAAGGCAGTTGTTACAGGCTGCGCTCGTCTTGCGAAATTCGGACTCGGCCCATTTGCGCGCAGCGCCGATGCCGCGTTTGGGATCGGTCTGCGACGACAGCGTGTGGCGGGTGCCGAAACTGACGAGCCTTTCCACGTCGGCGCGCAGACGGGCTTCAGAGATGGCATCCTCCGGTGCGGCGTGGGCCGCGCTGGAGGCAAGGAGCGGTAACAGGATCAGGAGGCTGCGCATGGACGCTTCATGCATCCTGCATTTCGGCGCCGCAAGCACCGCCGCCCAAAAGGGTGGCGTCCTGGCCGCCACCCGCAAGAGCAATCAGTAAGAGCGCGCGATAAGAATGGTCTCGACCGCGGGCGCGCCGGTGAATGGGCAGATGCCGCTGGGCGCAGGAGCGTTCAACGGCGTGTTGCGGATGGTCAGCTTCAGCGACTTCAACTGTTCGACAACTGCATCAAGAGCTGCGCCAGTGGGCTTGGACCAGCCCATTTCGACCCAGCCCGGATACCTGTTGCCCTCGGCGAAATAGGCCCTGAGGCCGTCGAGGTCGGTCACGTCCCGCACGATCTGGGCATCGCGGCGCTCACGGGCCTGCTCGTAAAGTGCGGACTGAATTGCTTCGAGTTCCGACGCAGCGGCAGCGAGGAACGCCTCCTTCGACTGGCCTACGAAGTTCGGCTTTGCATCGGCGCGCCAGAGCTGATCACGGCGCAAGGCCGAGACCTGATCGCCCTCGGCATCGCGCCCACCGATCTCGAGGATCAGGGGCACGCCCTTCTTCACCCAGGCCCAGCGCTTCTGCGTGGCTTTTCCGGGGCGCTTGTCGAGCAGGACGCGAACGCGTTCACCGAAAGCGGACTGCCTGGCCAGCGAGCCACGAATTTCCTCGCAATAGGCGAGCAGCGCGTCGTCGCCGTCGTTGTCTCGCAGCATCGGCAGGATGACTATCTGCTGCGGGGCAACCTGGGGCGGCACGCGCAGGCCATCGTCGTCGCCATGCGTCATGATCAGGCCGCCGATCAAGCGCGTGGACACGCCCCAAGAGGTCGTGTGGGCAAGCGCCTGCTGCCCTTCCCTGTCCTGATAACGAATGCCTGCAGCTTGCGCGAACGTGGTTCCCAGGTAGTGCGACGTACCGGCCTGCAACGCCTTGCCATCCTGCATCATCGCTTCGATCGAGAACGTTTCGACAGCGCCGGGAAACCGCTCGTTCTCGGGCTTTGGTCCAGCGATCACCGGCATGGCAAGCGGACCTTCGGCAAAAGCGCGATACATTTCGAGCGCGCGGAGCGTTTCGGCCATCGCATCGGCCTGGTTGGCGTGGGCTGTATGACCTTCCTGCCAGAGGAACTCGCTGGTCCGCAGGAACATGCGGGTGCGCATTTCCCAGCGAACCACGTTGGCCCACTGGTTGACCATCAACGGCAGATCGCGCCACGACTGTACCCAGCGCGCCATTGCCGCCCCGATGACCGTTTCGGAAGTCGGCCGGACGACCAGCGGTTCTTCCAGCTTCG
>JAPLPG010000160.1 GCA_026400375.1 Novosphingobium sp.
TCCTCCGATCGGCACGGCTCGAGGCGATTCGCAGCGCCCTTGCCGATGTCTATATACTCAACTAAATGAATAGACATTAAATTTACGCTTCGCCCCTGCAAAGGTGATCTATCACGCGTGAAAACGGGGATGGATCACGGCTTGGCAGGTGAGAGTGCATGCGCTCACCCACACCTGCCGAGGAGGCGGGATAATCTCAATAGATTAGATAGACAATCCTGAGGCGGCAGGATGCCCTGATTGCGCGCCAGTCGGATAATGCCATCAATCCCGGCGCCATCTCAGGCCGGGAGGCGCAACAACTCCCTCAACCGCAGGTCAGGACGACACCACCAGTTTCAGGTGAGCGCCGCGGATCTGTTCTGCTTCGGGAACGAGGCACGCGCGCAGGCAGTCGACGGCCATGGCCAGGTGCAGGGCCGCCATCGCTTCGCCATGGTGGTCGAGATCGTCGAGCGCCCATGACAGGGCTTCGAACACTTCTTCAAGCGGTCTTGCTGCTGACTGCATGCCGACACCTTATCCTGCTTCCGAGCGGCGCTTTGGCTGCGGCGACCTTGTGGCTGTTGGGCCCGGCCCCCGCTGCGCTTCGTAATCGATGGCTCGTGGTAACCAAGTTGGCTCAGAGCGAAAGGGAAGAATGCACCGCTTAAGAGCAAAAGACTTGCCCTTTGCGCCCCGCAATTCCGCGGTTTTGCGTATAATCACTTACAACACTGTAGGTTAGTCGCGAGTGAAACGATCGCACTTCGGATACGCTGCCGCGATCCCCTGTCACAATTCCGCACCGAAATGGCCGCACCGCGCGCAAGCCTGAAATCAAAAGAGGAAGGGCAGCGATTCACGGCATCGCCGCGACGAATCAGGGCGATGGCAACCGCCCCGGTGGTCCCGCCCTTCCCCCATGGCTGCTGGCCCGCGCGTATCGAGCAGTTGCAACATGTAAACACCCGCTAATCAACCGAACCGGAACATATCGCCGCGCCCGGCGCCGCTGCTCAGCGCGTCTTGTAGAAGTCCCGAAACGCTTCGGGCGCACCGCATTTGCGGATGGCGGTGTCAACATGCCGCCGCCGCTCGGCCACCAGCGAGGCAGAGGTCAGCGCCAGGGGCCGCTCGTGCGCCACTTCGCTGGCCGTGAAGGGCCGCGTACCAGGGATCACGCTGTCCCCGCCCAGGCCAAAGACCATGAAGTTCAGCATGTCTGCCAGTTGCTGGTTGTCGCTGATCCGGCTCTTGGCGATATTGGGCAACCGCAGCAGATAGGCCCGCGTTTCGGCCGTGCACATCATGTAGCCGACGCGGCCACGCAGTTCGGGCAGCTTTGCCGGTGCCGAGAGGCCCTGAACGCCATGGCACCCGGCGCAATGTTCGACATAATCGCCGCGCGCCAGTTCGGGATCGCCGATGGCCGCCAGCCCCTGCGCCACGGTCGCCGCGCGCGGATCGTCGCGCGCGGCCAGCATCGGCGCAATCTGGAACGCCAGCAGCAACGCCGCGCCTGCCCCTGTCAAAGCCCGCACAGCCGCGCCCTCTGACCCTGCCCTCAGGCAGCCCCGATCATCATCGCGGTCGAGCAGTGGTACTCCATGCTGCTCGTCCCGAAGCACCAGATCACGTTGTTGTTGAGCTGCGGCAGGTAAAGTTGCGTCTCGCGGTCGGTGTTGTCGCACCCGCACTGGCCGCAGGCCGGCTTTCCGCAGCAATCGCGATAGGCGATCATGTAGGCCTTGCCGTCATCCGGGTTGATGCACGAACCCACCCACGAAACCGGCGATGGTTCCGCGCCGGCCGGGCAACTGTGGATGCCGCCGCCGCAACAGGTGCACAGCGCCCCGTCGATCGCGCAATAGCGCCAGTAGTTGCACTTCGTATCGTCCTTGGTCTGCGCCGAACGCGCAAAGGCGGTTTTGGCTTCGGGCGAACGGTCGGGCTTGGCCGCTTCGGCCCGGCTCACCGGCAGGAGCGGGAAGACCGGTGCCGCCACCAGCGCCGCGCCCAGGCGCGAGAGAATGCCCCGGCGCGACGTCCCGCCTGCCAACCGCCGCAGCATCTTTTCGCCAGCTGCATCGGGATTGAACCTGATCATCTGAAGCCCCCTTCACTGGTCCCGTTTCTTTGGCCGTTCACGCTGCCACGGCCTTCTTCAGGCCCGAGATGTAATCCTGCACGGTCGCGATCCCCAGTTCATGCGCCACGACCAGGCTTTCGAGATGCTCGCGGCTGTTGACCAGCCCCTTGGACAGGATCACCCCTTCGGCATCGAGCAGCACCGCATAAGGCAGCTTGCCCACTTCGAAGGCCTGGCCCACTTCCGGTCCGTTGATGAAGCGATATTCCTCAAGCACGTGCGCCGCGATCATCGCCTGCTGCGCGGCCACCGTATCATCGCCCACGAACGTCAGTTCCACCCGCTCGTCCCGGGCAAACGACCGCGCCGCCGGGATCAGCCCCTTGCACAACGGACACGTGGCCGAAACGAACATCAGCAGCCGAAGGGGAACGCCCTTTGCCGCGCCGCCCACGATCACGTCGCGGCCTTCAAGCGTGTGCGCGGGCACTGCCGGTGCCCTGCCGCCTACCGCCGGACCACCGCTGGTCTGCAAAGCGCCGGCGGGTGCCACGCGCATGTGCAGCACGCCCACCTGCCGGGCCAGTGCCAGCAATGCCACGACCAGCGCGAGGATCACCACCCACGAAAGCACTTGCCCCACGATCAGCGCGGTCATCATCACCTGTTCCTTTCAACCGCCAGCGGCCCTGCCGCCAGCGCTGCCAGCGCATTCACCAGCAGGGTCATCAGATAGAGCGCCAGCCCGCCCGCAATCGCCAGCCCCCAGGCGGCCGATCCAAACGATGGCACCGCAAACAGCGCCGGAACCAGCAGCACGGCCAGCACAACATTTCGCAGCACCAGCGTGCGGCTGAGCGGCTGACGCAGTTCCGACCGTCCGCATCCGCAATCGATGTTCGCCCGGCCCCGGCCGATGTTCACCGCCATTGCGGCGGCAAAAGCGATCAGCAGCGCAATCGCCGGCACGACCGCCACGGCAATCCCGCCAATCAGCGCCGCACCGATCAGCACTTCGGCAGGGGGCAGGAAAGCGGCCACCGGTCCGACCAACCCATTGGGCAGCAATCGATAGCTCGCCACCACGCCCGGAAAGATCCGGCGGTTGCGCAGCTTGGCCATGCCCGCCGTCAGGAAAACCAGCCCGTTGCCCACGGCCGCCACGCCGCCGCAGATCGCAAGAGCCGTATCGATGGCCTCGCTCACCGGGGCTGCACCACCGTGATCAGCCCGCCGCCTGCGTTCTTGATCTCGTGCTTGGTCTCGCCCGTCCTGGAATCGATGATCCGGGCATCGTTTTCCATGCCGTTGATCATGATCAGCGCGGCATCGTCCTGCGTGATCTCAATATTGCTCGGGTGACCTTCAACGGGGTAGCGCTTGACCACCTTCTTCGTCGCCAGATCCAGCCCCCAGATTTCCTCGGCGCCTTCCTTGTGGCTCCAGTATTCGCCCTTGTGCATCAACACCCACAGCATGCCGGTGGCGCGGTGCAGGGCCATCGGCTGCATCCCGCCGGGATACCACGCAATGTCGAGCGGCTTCACATCCGCCGCACGCATGCCGCCCGCCTCCTGGATCGAGAACGGCATGCCGATCACGGGCGCGGCCCCGATCTGCGCGGTCCGCACCAGCCCGGTATAGCTCAGCATCACCGCCATCTTCTTCTTGCGATCATAGATCACGTTGGAAAAGATCGGGTCGGCTGCCGCATCGAAGAACTCGGCGCTGCGCGTGATGTCCTGCGAAGCGCCCTTCACCGCCACCGTGGCCAGCGTGCCATCGGCGCAGAGCGCGGAAAAGCCGACGCCCGGATTGGGGATCAGGCTGGCGCAGCCCGGCAGTTCGATCGCACGGACGAACTTGCGCTTCACCATGTCGATCACGTTGACCGACGATGCCGGGTCGAAATTGTAGTCATAGGCGGTCTTGCCATCGTCGCTCAGCACGAAGTTGGTGTTGAACCCGCCGATAATCAGGCGCCCCGGCGTCGGGATTTCGGTCACCAGCTTCAGCGTCTTGCTGTCATAGACCGATACGAAGTCCATCCGCGTACCGCGATTGACTTTCGACCACATCGTTTCGGCCACGTAGTAGAACTTGCCATCAGGATCGATCGCCAGGTCGGAATCCCGGCTGGTGGACACCATGCCGACCATCTTGCCAGTGCCCGCATCGAAGATGCTCGATCCTGCCGAACCCCAGCCCCCGCGCACATAGAACCAGTTCGGCTTGGGCGCATCGATGGTGCCGACCTGCGGTTCTTCTGGTTCACCCAGGGTTTCGGCCAGGAGCGGCGCCGCCGGAACCGCCGTCACCAGCGTTGCACCGAGCAGCAGCCGTGCCAAGGCAGTGCCAACCCCGTTCATGCCGAGCCCGTTCGTGCCAAGCTCCTTCTTGAGCGTGCCCTTAAGCGTCATGATTGGCCCCCCGATACTTGCCGCACGCCAAGGCTTGACGATTGTCCAGATTCGGTCAAGAGCCTTGTTGCAGTTGCGATAAAAAGGCGTCTTGCCCGCACCTGATCGGCCCTGTCAGCCTCGGTCGGCAACCCCAGCAATCTGCGCCGGGGTGATCGTCTTGGCAAGATGCACCAGACTGTGCGCAGCTATTGCGGTAAAGGCCGACATCCGCCCGGCCCAGGGCTTCTCGAACCCCGTGAACGGCGTTGCGCCCTCCATCGATGCGCTGATGAACAAGGCCACGTCGCGCACCTGCTGATGGTTCAGCGCAGGGTTCAGCTGGCCCACGTATTCGGCAATGAAATCGTGAACCCGCTGGTAGAACACGCGCACCCGATCGGCCACGAAGTCGTTGTGGTTGGCCAGTGCCCACAGTTCGGTAAACAGCCGCGTGGTGCGCTTTCCGGCGATATCGTCGAGGCACATCACCACGATCAGGCGCAAGCGTTCCTCGGCATCCAGCCCGGGCTGGCGCACCGTGCGTTCCAGCAACTTGTCATAGCTGCCGATGATATCGTCCAGCACAGCGTCTGGATCAGCAGCTCCTTCCTGGGGAAGTGATAGCTGACGTTGCCCACCTTCATCCCGCATTCCGCCGCGATCCGCCGGATCGTGAAGGCACCTGCCCCTTCGTCGATCAGCACGCGCAACGCTGCCTTGATGATCGCATCCACCGTTTCGGTGCCACGTGCATAAGTGCCCGGTCGGGGCGCAGAAGGCAGTTCGGTTTCGACAAGGTCGGAAAGGGCATTCATAAGCCCCGCGCATAACACCAAGACTGCCGCAGCGCCAACGCCAATGACCTGTCCACAAGGCACCTCGGCCCACAAGGCGCTTGACCCCGTGCGCACCGCTATTCACTTTCCGCAAGCCCCCGTGGCGGGGCAGGCAATCTGGCGACATTCGAAATCGCTTTGTCCAAGGAAACAACACGATGAGCGTCTCTTTCACCGTCAACGGTCGCAAGCGATCGGTTGAAGCAGAAGCTGACAAGCCCTTGCTCTGGGTCCTGCGTGAAGACCTCGACATGCCCGGCACCAAATTCGGCTGCGGCGCCGGGCTGTGCGGTGCCTGCACCGTCCACCTCGATGGCGATGCCGTCCGTTCCTGCCAGACTCCGATCGCCGATGCCGCGGGCAAGCAGGTGACGACGATCGAAGGCGTGGCGATGAACGAGACGGGAAAGCGCGTCGTCGCCGCCTGGACCGCACTCGACGTGCCGCAATGCGGCTATTGCCAGGCCGGACAGATCATGTCGGCCACCGCGCTGCTCAAGCAGAATCCCAAGCCCACGCCCGACGATATCGACGGCTGGATGAGCGGGAACATCTGCCGCTGCGCCACGTATCTGCGCATCCGCGCCGCCATCCGCCAGGCAGCAGGCCTGCCGGCAGAGATCGCCGATGCCTCCGCCCTGCCCGCCGTAGGCGCAGCCGGGGAGCAACTGGCATGACCGGAACCGCCGCGCTTTCCCGCCGCTCCTTCCTCGTCGCCTCGGTGGCCGGAAGCGCGGTGCTCTCGCTCGATGCCACAGTCGTGCTGGCAGCCACTTCGCCCACGGCTGCGGCCGATGTGCTCAATGCCTTCGTGCGCATCCATGCCGACAACACCGTCACCATCGGCGCAAAGAACCCCGAGATCGGGCAGGGCGTGAAAGTCATGCTGCCAATGCTCATCGCCGAGGAAATGGACCTCGCGTGGGATCAGGTGCACATCGTCCAGACCGATGCCGATGAGAAGCTCTATGGCGTCCAGACAGCGGGCGGCAGCACCGCCACGCCGCGCAACTGGTTGCCCATGCGGCAGGTCGGCGCCGCCGCGCGTGAAATGCTGGTCATGGCAGCGGCAGCCAGGTGGGGCGTCGATCCGGCCACTCTGACCACCGCCAACGGCGCGGTCCTCCAGGCATCGACCGGCAAGAGCGCCACCTATGCGTCCCTGGCGAAGGACGCCGCCCGCCAGACCCCGCCCGATCCGGCCAAGGTCAAGCTGAAAGACCCGGCAGCCTTCAAGATCATCGGCACGCCAAAACCCGGCGTGGACGTTCCGAAAATCGTCAAGGGCGAACCGCTCTACGGCATCGATACGCGCGTGCCCGGCATGGTCCACGGCGCAGTGGTCAAATGTCCGGCCCATGGCGGCACGGTCGCCTCGTTCGATGATGCGGCGGTCAAGGCCATTCCCGGCGTGCTGGGCGTGGTCGCGGTCAACAGCGGCTTCGTGCCCGAAGGCCGGAACGATACGCTGGTGATCGTGGCCGACAGCTGGTGGAAAGCCAGCAAGGCGCGCGAAAAGCTGGCCGTGAAATGGGACGATGCCGCCGTCACCGGCTTCTCCACCGCCGGATACGAAGCGGATGCGGCCAAGCTCGTCGCCGGATCACCGCAGACCAGCGTGTTCAAGGTGGGCGATCCTGATGCCGCGCTGGCCAAGGCGGCAAAGGTCATCACCGCCGACTATGAATACCCGTTCCTCGCCCACGCGTCGCTCGAACCGCAGAACTGCACCGGCCTGTTCAGGGACGGCAAGCTGGAATTGTGGGCGCCAAGCCAGTCGCCCGCCAATGGCCGCGCTGACACCGCAAAGTTCTGTGGCTTGTCGCCCGATGACCTGACCATCCACCTCACACGTATCGGCGGCGGCTTCGGGCGGCGCTTGCTCAACGATTACATGGTCATCGCCGGCCAGGTGGCCAAGGCCATGCCGGGCAAGCCGGTCAAGGTCCTGTTCGACCGGACCGATGATTTCCGCCATGATTTCTATCGACCCGCAGGCTGGCACCGCCTGACCGCAGGTCTTGGCAGCGATGGCGAACTCCTGGCCTTCAAGGATCACTTCGCCACCTTCGGCACCGATGGAAAGCCTGTCCGTGCAGCCCAGATGGCGCCGGGCGAATATCCCGCGCCGGTCGTGGCCAATGTCGATCTGGGCGTCAGCTACATGGCCACCAACCTTGCCACCGGCTGGCTGCGCGCGCCTTCGTCGAACGCGATGGCCTTCGTGTTCCAGTCCTTCCTCGATGAAGTGGCCGAAGCGGCCGGGCTTGACCTGCCCGAACTCATGCGCCGCACGCTGGGGGCCCCGCGCGAACTTCCGGGCGAACGCGCCAAGTTCCACACCGGCCGCGCGCGCGGCGTGATCGATGCGGTGTGCAAGTCGGCCGGGTGGAACGGCCGCCAGAAGGGTCGCGGCTTCGGGTTCTACTTCAGCCACCTGGGCTACTTCGCCGAAATCGTTGACATAACGATGGCCGATGGTGCGGTGAAAGTGAACAAGGTGTGGGTGGCAGGCGATATCGGCGCGCACATCATCAACCCGCTCAACGCCCTCAACCAGGCCCACGGCTGCGTGATCGAAGGCCTGGGCCAGGCGATGATCGGCCAGAAGATCGTGCAGGAAGCAGGCGCGATCACGGCGGAAAACTTCGGCGATTTTGCGCTGATGCGGATCGATGCAGCCCCCGCCGAAATCGCGGTGGAATTCGTGAAGACCGATTTTCCGCCCACCGGCCTTGGCGAACCGGCGCTGCCCCCGGTCATTCCCGCGCTGGCCAACGCGATCTACTCGCTCACTGGTAAACGCCATCGCCGTCTGCCGCTGGAGGTGATATAGCGCCCGCCTGATGGTCGCTGCTACACCCCTTGATATTCTGCGCTTCCTCGCGGCCCGCGCCGCCGAGGGCGTGGAATGCGTGCTCGTAACCCTTGTCGGCATCGAAGGCGGCGCATCGCGCGCGGTCGGTGCGCAGATGGCCGTTGCGGCAGACGGCCGGCGGATCGGATCGTTCTCGGGCGGCTGCGTGGAAGACGCGGTTGCCACAGAAGCGGTGGAAACGCTGCGCGATGGCTGGGGCCACGTGGTGCGCTACGGCATCGGCTCGCCGTTCATCGACATTCGCCTGCCCTGCGGCGGCGGGATCGACCTGCTGTTCACGCCCCGCCCTGCGGCCCACGCCGTCACCGCCGCGCTCGATCTGCTCGACAGGCGCGAAGCGGCGGCGCTGCGGATCGATTGTGACCGGGTGGAACTGGTCGATGCCGCGGCGCAGGGCGGCTGGAACGGGCAGGACGTCACCCTCAGCTATCAGCCGCCGCTGCGCGTCATCGCGCTGGGCCAGGGTGAGGATCTGACCGCTTTCTGCCTTCTGGCCAATGCCTTCGGCACCCAGGTTACTGCGCTTGCGCCGGATGGCGCGACGCAGGCCTTGCTTGCGCAATCCGGCGTGCCGGTCATCCCGCTGCCGTCGCGCAATGCCCTGCCCGCCTTGCAGACCGATCCGTGGACGGCCATCGTCTTTCTGTTTCACGGCCGGGATTGGGAAGAATTCCTTCTGCCCCAATTGCTTGCCCTGCCCGCGTTCTATCACGGCGCCATCGGCAGCCGCCGCACGCACGCTGCCCGCCTTGCTGGCTTGCGCGCTGCCGGGCTTGATCCAACCACCATCGGCCAGTTGCGCGGGCACATCGGCCTGATCCCCGCGACCCGCGATCCCGCCACGCTGGCCCTGTCGATCCTTGGTGAAATCGTAGCCGAATACAACGCCTTGGCCAATTTCACTTATTGGACCGGCCAGCCCCTCACCGCTGCCACGTTGCGGTGACCGCGCCGCGCCTGGGCATCGTCCTGCTCGGCGCAGGCCGGGCGACGCGCTTTGGCGGAGGCAAACTGGGCACCGCACTGGCCGGCAAGCCGCTGGCCCGCCACGCGGCAGACAGCCTCGTCACCCTGCCCCACGCCCGGCGCATTGCGATATGCTCAACCCAGACGCCTGATCTACCCGGCTTTTCCCGCCTGCTGCTGGACCCGCCCGGTGCGCCGCTGTCCCGATCCATCGCCGTCGCCGTCGCCGCGCTGCACGATGTCGATGCCGCGCTGTTCGCGCTGGCCGACATGCCGCTTGTCCCCCCTGCGCACTTTGCCGCACTGATCGCGCGATTTGACGGAGACCGGATCGCCACGCGGGTCGATGGGCGCAACATGGTGCCCGCCATATTCGGCAAGGCGCATTTCGCAGCGCTCGCGGCGCTTGTTGGAGACAGGGGCGCGGGCGCGCTGTTGAAGGATGCGCCCAGCGTAGAACTGTCCGCCGAACGTGCGCTCGATATCGACACGCCAGACGATTTACAGAGCGCGCGGGAGCACTTTCAAGGCCTGTAGGTGCGTTCTAGGTGCATCTTGGTGTCGTTCGGAAAAAAGTACACTTCGCGCAGTTTGCCGGAGGCATAGAGCGCTGCTTGATCATTGAAATGCGGGGAATTTTCGCGCCCGCTTGCCCCACCTGAAGACACCGCCCAGGCCTTCACGCGCGGCCCGAATTCGACCACCGCGACGAAACTGTTGCCGCTCGTGCCATACCACCGTTTCGTCCGCGGATACTGCTTCGTCCCGAACGAGGCCAGCGAGCCCCAGCGCGCTGACCCGAACACCACCGGCAGGCTCGGCCTGTCGTCGGCAAATGGCTGGACAATGGCGGAGGTCACGCGCTGGTAGCGGTTGACCTCGCCCCATGGCACCGACCAGCTGCCGAAATCGGCGGTCAGCTTGCTCACCGCGCGCTGCAAGGCGGCGGTGCGTTCTTCAGGCGATGTCTTGCGCATCTCGTCGAAGACATTGGCGTGTCTGGACATTCTGTCACGCGCCAGGGTCTGAAGCTCTTCGGCCCAGTAGTGCGCCAGGCTCATCCCCTCCGAC
>JAPLPG010000218.1 GCA_026400375.1 Novosphingobium sp.
GCTTTTCCGGCCGCACCGCGCGCAAGATCTATTGGGCGCTGGTGGTCGGCGTGCCCGACGTGAAGGACGGGCTGATCGAACTGCCCATTGCCAAGCAGCCGGGCACCGGCGGTGAAAAGATGATGGTCGACGAAAGCGGACAGGGCCAGACCGCCCGCAGCCGCTATCGCGTGATCAGCCGCGCGGGCAACGCCGCCGCGTGGGTCGAACTGCAACCGCTGACCGGCCGCACCCACCAGTTGCGCGTCCACATGGCGGCAATCGGCCATCCCATCGTGGGCGATGGCAAGTACGGTGGGCAGACCGCATTCCTGACCGGCACGATCAGCCGCAAGATGCACCTGCACGCCCGCAGGCTGCGCATCGAACACCCCGAAGGCGACCTGCTCGATGTGACGGCCCCCCTGCCCTCGCACTTCGAGGCAAGCATGGCGCAACTGGGCTTCCACGAGGAAGACGGCGATCTGGCGATCGATCCGATCAAGCCGATCCCCGAAAAGACCATGCAGAAGCGCGCCGCCAAGGCCCACGCCAAGGAATACCGCAAGGAACGCCGGGGCGAACGCCGCAAGCGCGCCGATGGCGAAAAGGGCGCAGGCAGCGCAGGCCGCACTCCCACCGGCAAGCGCGCCGGGCCGCAACCTGCAGGCAAGCCCGCCGGGAAGGCAGGGCCGACGGCAGCCGGAGCCAAGTCTGCTGGCCGGGGCGATGCGAAAGTTGCGGCGCGCCCCGCGGCCAAGCCCGCCGGGATGAAGTTCGGCGCGGCGCGGGCCTCTGCGGCCAAGGCTGCCGATGCCAAGGCCAGCGGCGCGCGGCCCTCTGCGCGCAAGCCTGCCAGTGGCCCGCGCGCGCCCCGTCCATCGGGTGGCAAACCGCGCTGATGCACCCCAATTCCGCCTTCCGGCTCGACGACCGCGACCTGTTCGAGGCGCTGATTGCCGAGATCGGGTTCGGGATGATTTTCGCCACGGTGCCCGATGGTCCGCGCGTGGCCCATGTGCCGCTGCACTCCACCGGCGATGGCGCGGTGCAGTTCCATCTGGCGCGCGGCAATGCGCTGGCCAGGCACCTGCACGGAATGACCGCGCTGGCCGTGGTCAACGGCCCGGACGGCTATGTCTCGCCGCGCTGGTATGCCGATCCGGCGCAAGTGCCGACGTGGAACTACGTGGCGCTGGAACTGGAAGGCCGCGTGCGGCGGATGGATCAGGATGGCCTGCACGGCCTGCTGGAAACGGTGTCGGACGCGCACGAAGCCAAGGCTTCCGACGGCACGCCATGGACCATGGACAAGATGCCGCCGGACAAGTTGCGCGCCATGATGGGCGGAATCGTCGGGTTCGAGATGGAAGTGCTGGCGTGGCGGCCCACCTTCAAGCTATCGCAGAACAAGAGCGCCGAGGAACGCGCTCGCGTGGCGGCGGGGCTGGAGGCGCAAGGCTCTCTGGCCATCGCCGAACTGATGCGGAGGCTGGTGCCCTGATGCTGCAATCATGAAGCTGACATCATGAAACTGGCAATCTTCGATTGCGATGGCACGCTGGTGGACAGCCAGGCCGATATCTGTGCGGCCATGGACGCCGCCTTCACTGCCGCCGGGCTGATCCCCCCGGAACGCCACGCCACGCGCCGCGTCGTCGGCCTGTCGCTGCACGAGGCGATGCGGCAACTCCATCCGGCGGGCGAACACCAGCACCACGCCGACCTGACGGAGCTTTACAAGGACGCCTTCCGCGCGCGCCGTGCCGCAGGCGCGGTGGCAGAGCCGCTTTACGAAGGCATTGCCGAACTGATCGCCGATCTATCTGCACAAGGCTGGCAGCTGGCCGTGGCCACCGGCAAATCGGACAGGGGCCTGGCCCACTGTCTTGCCACCCACGGCCTGACCGGGCACTTCGTCTCGTTGCAAACGGCGGATCGGCACCCGTCGAAGCCCGATCCGTCGATGATCGAACAGTGCATCGCCGATGCCGGTGCCGACCGGCACCGCACCGTCATGATCGGCGATACCGTCTACGATATCCACATGGCCGTGAACGCAGGGGTCAGGGCCATCGGCGTGGACTGGGGCTATCACGAAACCGATGAACTGATCGAAGCCGGAGCCGAAGCCGTGGCCACCAGCATGGCAGAGCTGCGCGCGCTGCTGGGGACAGTGGCATGAGCGATCCGGCCATGGGCAGGTTCTTTGCGTTGCAGGCCGTGCGCCTTTCCGGCGCGGTCATGGTCCTGCTGGGCGTGATGATCGGCACCCAGCGCGCGCCCGCGCTGCTATCGGGCTTGCCGCAAGAGGCAGGCTATGTCCTTGCCGCGCTGGGCCTTGTGGAATTCTTCTGGATTCCGCGCCTGCTCGCACGAAAGTGGAAGACACCGGACGGACAATGAAGCGATTTTACAAGGATGTGAGCGTCGAGGCGGCCGAGGGCGGCTTCGGCGTGCGGCTCGATGGACGGGCGATCAAGACCGTGGGCGGCCGGCCCCAGGTTGTGCCGACGCGCGCGCTGGCCGAAGCGCTGGCGGCAGAATGGGCAGGGCAAGGCGCGGAAATAGACCCGGCGCTGTTCCTCTACCGCGACATGACCGACTATGCGATCGACGTGGTGGCAGGCGATCCGGCAGGCGTTGCCGCCGAAATCCTGCCTTACGCCGAAACCGACACGCTTTGCTATCGCGCCGAACCGGACGAGGCCTTTGCCGCCCGCCAGCGGCTGATGTGGGAGCCGCTGCTGACCGACGCCGAGGCGCGGCTGGGCGTCACGTTCGTGCGCGTGTCGGGGATCATTCACAAGCCGCAGCCCGCCGCAACGCTGGCCCGGCTGCGCGCCGAGCTTGACGCGCTGAACCCGTTCGAACTGGCCGCGCTGCGCAACACCGCCAGCCTTGCGGCATCGCTGGTGATCGGCCTTGCGGCGCTGGCCCCCGGCGCTGATCTCGATGCGCTGTGGGACGCGGCCAACCTGGAAGAAGACTGGCAGGCCGAACTGTGGGGCAAGGACGAAGAAGCGCTGGAACGGCGCGCCTTGCGGTCGGCGGCGTTTGCGGCGGCGGCGCGCTTTGCCGCGCTGGCACGCTGATCGCCTTTGCCTGGCCGAGCGCCCCTACGCTTCCAAACACCCCGACACTGCATGCTTTCCCGCGAAGGCGGGGACCTCGGTGTTGTTACGGAACATCAGCGTAAACCGCCCGAGGCCCCCGCCTTCCGGCTTTGCCGGAAGTTCATCCTGAGCTTGGCGAAGGGCGGGGGAGCAGCCCTGGATGAGGTGGTGTTCCTCACCCCACCCAGTCGGCAACCTGCTTGGCCACGGCATTGGCCGCCTCGTTCAGCGCAGGACCCACGTAACTCGCCTCGGCAGCGGCTACCGCCACGGTGCTTTCAAAGCGTTTCGTCTCGATCCTGCCGCCCGCTTCCTTCACCGCATCGAAACGCACCACGGCCATGCGGTTGCGCGCGTCATAGCCCATGTCGAGCAGGCGGCCCGACAAGTGCTGCCTGCTTGCGCCA
>JAPLPG010000005.1 GCA_026400375.1 Novosphingobium sp.
GACCTGTATCACCTCACCTGCGAAGGCACGACGGTAGAAGGGCTCCACCGCTGCCCAGCCAGCCGGGAAGGTATCCGGCAGAGGCTGACCGAGAGCTGCGGGATGTTGCCTGCCAATGAGGGTAGTAGCTGCATCGTTGTAGATCAGGAGGCGATCTGGACCACAGACGAGACTGGCGACAACAGGGTTGGCCAACGTCATCTCGACAGCAAGCTTCAGGCGCGGTGACCAGCGCTCGGCTGATCCGAGCGGCGATCCTGACCAGTCATGCGCGCGGATGCGCTCCGCCATTTCACTACTGCCAGGCGGCCACTCGAGCGAGTTGCGACTGACCATCGGGCCTCTCCTACATGCCCTAGCTTCAATCGTACCACGAATCTAAGCGAGTTGATCGGCCTCTAGTACAGCAATTTGCTCCGCGTCCGGGTCGTCCAGGACGAGGACCACGTTGGCCGACAGAGACGCTGGCTTGAGCATAGGCAGGAGCCCGTCGGTGACCTAAGTCCGGAAACGTGTGCCGTTGGCGGCTCCGTCGAACAGGGCGGTGGCACACAGGCCATCGCTGCGCAGGACGGCGGCGACGGTGGTGATCTTGTAATGCCTGTGCGGGACAGCGAGGCGGCAGCGCTTGCCCCGCGGAGCCCCACCGTAGTGGCGCGCCATATTGGTGGCTGCAACCGTCTCGTCGAGGAAGACCAGTCCGTCGGCATCGAGGGCGTCTTGGCTCGCGTACCATGCCTCGCGGGCAGCCCTTACCGCCTTGCGCTGCTGCTCGGCGGCGAGGATCGCCCCTTTTTACGGGGTGATGCCGTGTGGGGCGAAGAAACGGGACAGGCTGCTCGTGCTGGTCTGCACGCCGCGGGCAGAGCGTCGCGCAGATGCTGCGCTCGGTGTACGGAGCCTCCAGCCGCGATCCTCAACGACCGGACCTACGCACCGCGGCCGCTGATCTGGGCATGTCCACCCGCCAGCTACGTCGCTGGGTCAGCGGAGAGAGCCGCCCACGCGCCAACAACCCCCGGCTCTCAAGACAGGTGCGGGCTGGCCCCAGACGGGTCGGACCGCATCGTCTCAGTCGTAAGGGTCAAAGGGCGCCCCGTAGCCATAGCCGACCAGGCGAAGCTTGAAAGCAGCAGGGCCAAATAGCCGAAGTGTGAACGAAGCCAAAATGGCCGAACGCCTGAGGAAAACTCCCGAGGGAGGTGCCGTCCTCGGCGATCCCTCGGCGTTGAGGTCGACATCGCTCTGCAGCGCGCGCGGGGGTCTGAAGGCGGGTGCCTGCCTCCGCCTCAGGCCCGAGCAGGGCATCTACGAGCGAGAAGCAGACCTTGAAGTTTAGAGCAATTGTGTTTGCTGCGCACGGATGATGATGCTGTCTTGCCTGAAGCGCGCCTCCAACGCGCGCCGGTAGCTCGCCCACCACGCCTCATCAAGCTCGACGGTCATCACCTCGAACACGACGATGTCGTCGTGCGCGGTCCCGCCCTTCTCCGCCCAAAGACCCTCAGCGGGGCCACGCGTGAAGGCCGTGAGCCCGCCAAACTGCTCCGTAAGTTCCGACCGCACGCCCTCGTATTCGGCGCCGGAGAAGGCTTGGCCCTCGTTGTCGGAGAGGGGTAGGAGGATCTGGATCAAGTGATACTGCATCAGCTGTCCTGAAGTCGGGCGACGCTAGCGAGAGAGGCTGGGGGGTCTGCCGCTATCTGGCGAAGACTCTGGTACCTTGCAGCTCAGGACGCGCATGAAGGAACGCTGCGATAGCTTGGGCAATCTTCTGCCCACCTTGCACAGACGGCTCGATGGGGTTGGCGAAGTCCGCGTCTTCATTGCACAGCAGGCGTGGGTCCACCAGTGAGAGCCGCCGCGAGAAGGCCTCGCGCGTGATCACGTCGTTGAGCAGCGCGAGGGCTGTCTTGATCAGCCGCCTATGCTGAGAGTCTGGATAACGCGGGTCGTAGATCGTGCAGAGTGCCGTAGGGCGTGCCGTTGCCTG
>JAPLPG010000006.1 GCA_026400375.1 Novosphingobium sp.
AGACCTCGATCGCGGCAAACTGGCCGGGATCACCTCGACCATCCGTCTGGAAGATACCATCGCGGCGGGAGCCGACATTCTCGCGGGGAAGGTGCGCGGGCGTCTGGTCGTTGAGATCGATCGGAACTGATCAGATGGGGATGGAGCGGCGCCGGAGCGCGCCGCTCAGATTAGGTCGCGCAGTTCCTTCAGGAGGGCCGCGATATTCTCCTCGTGGCGCTTGTAATAGGTCCAGGGTCCGATGCGCTGCGAGGTCACCAGCTTGGCGCGCTGCAAAGCGGTTAGGTACAGAGAAACGGTGGACTGGGACAGGCCAGCCTGTTCCTGAATGATGCTCACGCAGACGCCAACCTGCTCAGGATCAACGTCCTGTTCAGGGTAACTTTTTCGCGGGTCCTTGAGCTTCGCCAGGATTGCGAGCCGGGCGGGATTGTCCAAGGCCTTGAGTGCTTCACTGATATCGATGCTCATGTTCGTTTATATAATTATATTTTGCAATATTGCAATATCTAACTAGCCATCCGGGCTCTGATGCCGCCAGGGTGCTGGAGTGGCAAGCGTTTCGGTTTCTGGCTTTGCCGAATGGCCGCGTTGAAGGCGACTAATGGACATATTCGTGTCGCGCCAGTCGACATCGATGATCCCGTTCGATTACCGCCGCTGTCGAGGGCTGCACGATCATCGTCAATGCCGTGCGCCTGCGTGGCGAAATTGAGCCGAGTGCGGTCCTCGATTTCCACGAGCGTATCATGAAGTCCGTGGCGGACCTTGGGCAGGAGCTTTCGATCCAGGTCGTCATCGTCGGTGGGGCCGGCACGGTGCGATTGCCGGACGGCCGCCGCTTCTGGCAATCTCCATCCTTTCCGCCGGTCACCCTTTCGCGCGGCCGTGCCCACGCCCTGTTGCGCGATCACCTGGAGGAGCGTGAGCACGCCTATGGATGGGCGTATCTGGTGCCGCCTCCGCGCTTCGATCCCGAGGGGCCACGCACCGGCCATATCGCCCGCTGGCCCGCACAGTGTGATGAATCAGATTTCCTGCGATCCTCGCCCAGCTACGCGGATTTTGCGCAGGCCGTGCGGCAAGCCGCACTGACGCCATGGCAAGGCGTCTGTCTGGTGGGTCGGAACGACACCGGGCAGCCGGCTTGAAGTCTCATTTCAAAACACGACCCAGGCAATGAAAGTCAGGGTCATTCCCTCGCAGCAACGCATTGCGTCCCGATCCGACGACATGGCGGCCCTCCGCGGTCGGCTGCCCCGATCTTCGAACGTGGCAATGATTGAGGGGGCACTGAAGGCTTGTCGCTCGGGACAAGAATGCTGGACGGTCGGTCGGGAGGATAATTTGCCTATGATATTCAGATGCATACCCGGATTTCTGAGTACGGCGAGGCTCTCAACAGACCCTGCATCGCAATATCGCAACATCGCGATATTGACATTTCTCGATATAACTCTACTTTGTCAGCACCACTTCCGCACCAAAGGAGATGCACAGTGCTGATGCTAAACAAAACCGCAGCGACCTACGCTCCCGATGATAGCTATGGTCATTTCATCGACAACCAATGGGTCGATGGCGAAAATGGCGAGACGATCGAGAGTATCAATCCCGCCAATGGCGCCTATCTGACGCGCACCCCGAACGGCACGGCCGCCGATGTCGATCGCGCCGTCCAGGC
>JAPLPG010000147.1 GCA_026400375.1 Novosphingobium sp.
ATCGCCATCCCCCATCGACCCAGTATTCGTGGCCTGTGCAATATCGCGCATCGTCCGACGCCAGGAACAGTGCCATCGCGGCGATATCGGCAGGTTGCAGCCGGCCCTTGACGCATTGCGCCGCCACGATCTCGGCCTCGCCCTCTGGCGTGTACCAGCGCATCTGCCGTTCGGTCTGGACATTGCCGGGGATGATCGTGTTGACGCGGATGTTCCACGGACCCAGTTCGCGCGCCAGGCTGCGGGTCAAGCCTTCGATCCCGGCCTTGGCCACCTGATACAGCGCCAGATCGTCCAGCCCCAGATGCCACGAGATCGACCCCAGGTTCAGGATCACGCCGCTGTCCTGCGCCTTCATCGCCGGCCACACTGCCTTCGAGGCGAAGAAGGCATGGCGCAGGTTCACCGCAATGCGATCGTCCCAGTACGCTGGCGTCACCTCGTCGATCTCGTGCCGATCATCGCTGGCGGCATTGTTGACCAGCACGTCGCACCCGCCCAGCGCCTCGGCCAGCGCGCCCATCGCGCGAGAGAGGCCATCGCAATCGGCCACGTCCTGCACGCGCAGCAGCGGCGTGACGTCCACGTCCGCATCGCCATCCAGACGCGCCACCAGCGCATTGGCCGCATCGGCCGCCACATCGACAAAGCCCACCCGCGCCCCCTGCCGGGCAAAGCCCGCCACGATCCCCTCGCCGATGCCACTGGCCCCGCCGGTCACGATCACCCGCTTGCCGCGAAGGCTGGGGTAGCGCGCGCGCGTCTGCTCTGTCATTTCTTCTGCGCTCGGCCCGGCGACGACAATATCGTGAAGCTGGAGCGCGTGGTGCGCCGCATCGGCGCGTGGTGCGGCACGTTTCATGCGCAGTGCACCAGCCCGCGCTGCGACAGGTTGCGCATGAAGGCGCCAATCCCGTCGGTCCACGGCGGTGCATCGCGCGATGTCGTGACCGTGTTGGCCAGCGTGCCCAGCCGCTGCGAACGGATCGTCACCCGGTCGCCGACCTTGTGGGTAAAGCCTGCGCCCGGCTCGTCACGGTCCTGCACCGGCGCGAAAAGCGTGCCACAGAACAGCACGAAGCCATCGGGATAATGATGCTCGCTCAGCGTCTGGGCGACCAGATCGAGCGGATCGCGGCTGATTTCCGACATGCGGTTGGTGCCTTCCATGCGGAAGTTGTCCGGCCCTTCGACCACCAGTTCCACTTCGGCCCGGCGCACATCGTCGATCCCGAAATCGTCGTCGAACAAGCGGATGAACGGCCCGAGCGCGCAGGATGCGGTGTTGTCCTTCGCCTTGGACAGCAGCAGCGCCGATCGACCTTCGAAATCGCGCAAGTTCACATCGTTGCCCAGCATCGCGCCCACCACTTCGCCCGCCGGATCAACCACCAGCACCACCTCGGGTTCGGGATTGTTCCACGCCGAATCCGACCGCACCCCGATCAGTGCCTCGTGGCCGACGGTGGAAAGCACTGGCGATTTCGAAAAGACCTCGGCGTCGGGTCCGATGGCGACTTCGAGGTATTGCGACCACATGTCCTGCTCGATCAGCAGGGCCTTGAGCGCCATGGCTTCTTCACTGCCGGGAACGACCGCGCGGATGCCCGCACCGATCTTCGCTTCGAGATCGCCGCGGAGGGCGGCGGCCGCGGCGGCATCACCGCGCGCGCGCTCCTCGATCACCCGCTCGATCGCGCTGAGCGCGAAGGTCACGCCGCAGGCCTTCACGCATTGCAGATCGATCGGCGAGGCCAGCCGCCAACCCTCGGGCAGACCATCGGAGACAGCGCCGATATCCGTGCCGCCATCGAACATGCGCCGCGCAATCGCACCTGACGATGTGCTGGCCAGTGCGGTGATATCGAAGATCCGCCCCTGGCGCAGCATGATGACATGCGGCCCGGCTTCGCTGATTGCGCGGCCGAGGAAGCGGCCCTGCGCGTGATCGTGCGGAAGGCAAGCCGCCAGGCCTACCGTCATCGGAATTTCCCCGCCATCAATCCATCCCCCGGCCAGCGTCCCATTGACCATCCGACAGCGACACGCATCGCGAACCGCATCGTTTGGTAACGCTAACCTAGAAGGACCGCAAACGGAATTCAAGCCTTCCGCGCAGCAAATGTGATTACGCTATCATGCCGCTGCCGCCAGCGCTTCGCGCCCCCGGATCACGTCGGCGATCTTTTCGGCAATCATGATCGTGGGCGCGTTGGTGTTGCCCCCGATCAGCAGCGGGATGACCGAGGCATCGACCACGCGCAGTCCCTCGAGCCCGATCACCTTGCAGTCCTTGTCGACCACCGCCATCGGATCATCGCGCAGGCCCATGCGCGCGGTGCCGACCGGGTGATAGATCGTCTCGCCCCGGGCGCGCACCCAGGCATCGATGTCGTCGTCTGCCTGCACGGTGCTGCCGGGCCAGATTTCCTCGCCGCGATAGGGTGCCAGCGCATCTTGCGCGGCCACGTGGCGGGCAATGCGAATGCCTTCACGCACCACGCGGCGGTCTTCTTCCGTGCTCAGGAAATTCGCCAGGATCGCCGGATCGGCATAGGGGTCGGCGCTGGCCAGTCCCACCCGGCCACGGCTTTCCGGGCGCAACTGGCATACGTGCAGGGTGAAGCCATCGCGTTTCACCTGCACCTTGGCATGGTCCTGCATGATCGCGATCACGAAGTGGATCTGCAGATCGGGCCGATCCAGATCGGGCCGCGATTTGAGGAAGGCGCCTGCCTCAAGCCCGTTCTGCCGTCCTGTGCCCTTGCCGGTCAGCAGGTATTGCAGCCCCACTTTCAGCTGCCGCAAGCCCCGTATCTCGTTGTAGAGCGAGATCGGCTGGGTACAAGCCCAGTTCAGCGTCACATCCAGATGATCCTGCAGATTCTCGCCCACGCCCTTCAGCACATGGACCGGCGCGATGCCGTGCATCTTCAGCTTTTCTGGGTCTCCGATGCCCGAAAGCTGAAGGATCTGCGGGCTCTGGAACGCCCCTGCGCACAGCAGCACTTCGCTTGCCGCCCGCACCGACTGCACCGGCTTGCCTTGCCCCAGGCTGTATTCCACGCCCACCGCCCGGCCCTGTTCCACCACGATGCGGTGCACCCGCGCCCCGGTCACCACGCGCAAGTTGCGGCGCGTGTCCATGATCGGCGTCAGATAGCCGCGCGCCGCGCTCCACCGCTGGCCATCGTTGATGGTCAGCTGGTAACGGCCGAAGCCTTCCTGATCTGCCCCGTTGAAATCCGGCGTCACCTTGTGCCCGGCCTGCCGCCCAGCCTCGATGATGCCGCGGTACAGCGGGTGGTCCGATCGTTCGCCCCAGCCCACCTTCAACGGCCCGCCTGCGCCATGAAATTCGGTGTGGCCGCCGCTGTAATCCTCGGCCTTGCGGAAATAGGGCAGAACATCGGCATAGGACCAGCCTTCCAGCCCCAACTGGCGCCACTGGTCATAATCGCGTGGATGGCCGCGGACATAGACCATGCCATTGATCGCCGAAGAACCGCCCAGCCCCTTGCCGCGCGGATGCCACATGCGGCGGCCATCCATGTGGGGTTCGGGCTCGCTCCAGAAGCCCCAATTGTGCTTGCTTTTCTGCTTGATCAAGGTGCCCACGCCCGCAGGCATCCGCACCAGCACCGAGGTATTGGCCCCGCCCGCTTCCAGCAGCAGCACACGGACCGCCGGGTCTTCCGTCAGCCGTGCCGCCAGCACCGCGCCGGCGCTGCCCGCGCCTATCATGATATAGTCGAACGTGCCCAGCGGTTCACTTTTCGCCATGCCCAATTCCCATCCCGAATCCGCCCCGTATGTGCCGGTGGGGCTCCTTGAGGCAAAGGTAATTAATCGATCGATTACAGGCAAGCGAGTGGCGGCGGCGCATCGCATCGCGCCGGACGAAACGCGCGACCTGCGGAACAGCCATCTCGCTCGTCCGTTCGCCCACCCATGGCAACAATCACCCAAGACGCTTCCGCAACCCCCACCCAAGCCCCTGAAAACCTTGAGGCGATCCTCGTCTCGCTGCTCGAAGCAGAAGGTGACGTTGCCTTTCTGGCCCGCGACGATGCGCGGGCGATGACCGTCGCAACGGCGCTCCGTGCGGGCGATCCCGATCTTTGCGTGATCCATTACCCCGGCAGCGACGCGCTTCCCGCCGATGCCGCGCCCGCCACGCCCGGCAATGTCGGCCAGCGCACCCATGCATTGCGGTGCCTGCGTTCCGCCACCACCCGGCAGACCCCGCGACCGCGCATTGCCCTGATTTCGACCGGAGAGGCCGCCGCACGGCTGACGCCGGCGCCGCAGGTCTTCGAAGCGGAACCTCCGATCATTGCGGCGGGCGACCGGCTCGACCTTGAAAGCTTTAACGGCGTGGCCGAATCCCTCGGGTATTTCAGCGACGACCGGGTGGACGAACCGGGCGAATATGCGGTGCGCGGGCAGGTCGTCGATATCTTTCCCAGCGACGCCGGCACACCTGTCAGGATCGAGGTGAGCGACGGCACGGTTGCCAGCATACGCGCCTATGATGCCCTGACCCAGCTATCGGCGGACGCTCTTCCGCAAATCGAACTCGGCCGCGCTGCCGAACCCGAAGCGGGTGATGGCGTTCCCTTGCTGGCCCACCTGCCGGGCGCACACGTGGCGCTGGATCGCGGGGCCGACCACCGCCGCGCCACGCTGTTGCGCCTTGCTGCAGACGCAGGCCGGGCCGCAAGTGCTGCAGGGATGTGCGACGACGAGGCGTGGCAGGCCGCGCTTGCCCGGCACGATTCCATGGTCTTTGTCGAGCTGTCCGGCCAGACCGCACCGCGCTTTGCCGAACAGCGGCACCCGGCGCGCAGTGCCGCAACCCACATCCGCCGCGCGCAGGAGGACGGCTTGCGGGTCGTCCTGCTGGGTACGCCGCGCGACTTGCGCTTCATCCGCCGCCGCCTCACCAAGCTGCTTGGCGCCGAGCCGGAGATGGTGGCCCGCTGGTCGGACGTTGCCGAAGCCCCGCGTGCCGCAGTCGTTGCGCTTGCCATGCCCATGGCCAGCGGCTTTCGCACGGCAGATGTTGTGGCGGTCACCGCCGGGGACCTGCTTGGCAGCAGGGCCGAGCGCAGCGACGACCGGCAGCGCACCGATCTTGCCGATGTCTTCGTGGCCGCCGCGATCCGCATCGGCGATGTCGTCATCCACGAAGATCACGGCCTTGCGCGGATTGCCGGGATCGAGCCCCTGCCCGATGGCGGCGATGCCATCGCGCTGGAATTCGCGGCCGAAACCCATCGCCTGGTCCCGGCAGCAGAGGCCGGCCGCATCTGGCGCTATGGCGGCGACGCCGATGCGGTGACGCTCGACAAGCTTGACGGATCGAGCTGGGCAAAGCGCCGGGGCACGCTTGAAGCTGCCCTGGCAGAAACGGCGCGCGCCCTGACCGCGCTTGCCGCAGAGCGCGAGGCCCGCACCGCGCCCGCACTTGACCCTGAACCGTCCGCCTACGAACGCTTTGCGGCAGGCTTTCCCTTCGCCGAAACCGCCGATCAGGCGCGCGCCATCGCGGCCGTGCGCGGCGATCTGGCCAGCGGCAAGCTGATGGATCGGCTGGTCGTCGGCGATGTCGGCTTCGGCAAGACCGAAGTTGCCCTGCGCGCGGCTGCCTGTGCCGCGCTGGCAGGCTGGCAGGTCGCACTGGCTGCACCCACCACAGTGCTTGCGCGCCAGCATCTCGAGACATTCCAGCGGCGCTTTGCCGACACCGGCGTGACGATTGCCGCACTTTCGCGCTTTTCCACCGCGGCCGAAAAGCGCGCGGTAAAGGCGGGGCTTGCCGATGGCACGATCGATATCGTGATCGGCACCGGCGGGATCGGCGGCAAAGGCATGACCTATCACAAGCTGGGCCTAGTCATCCTTGACGAAGAGCAGCGCTTTGGCGCCGCGGACAAGGCGCGCCTGCGTGATCTTGGCGCGGGCCACATGCTGACGCTGACGGCCACGCCGATCCCGCGAACGCTGCAAGGTGCGCTGGTCGGCCTCCAGCAGGTATCGGTGATTGCCCACCCCCCGGCGAGGCGGCAGTCCATCCGCACGACCATCGCCGAGCTTTCGGACAGCCTGGTCCGCAGCGCCCTGCTTCGCGAACGGGCACGCGGCGGGCAAAGCTTCCTGGTCGTCCCACGCATCGAGGACATTGCGCCGATGCAGGACATGCTGGCACGGCTGACACCCGAACTGCGCGTTGCCGTCGTTCATGGCAAACTGCCCGCCGCCGACCTGGACGAGGCGATGGTCGGCTTTGCCGAGGGGCACGGTGACGTTCTGCTGGCCACCAACATCGTCGAGGCCGGGCTGGACGTGCCGCGCGCCAACACCATGCTGGTCCACCGCGCCGACCGTTTCGGGCTGGCGCAGCTTCACCAGTTGCGCGGGCGCGTGGGGCGTGGAGCGCGGCGCGGGCAGGTGCTGCTGCTGACCGAAACCGATGCGAAGATTGCCCCGCGCACACTGGCCCGGCTGGGCACGCTGGCCGCGTTCGATCGGCTCGGCGCCGGGTTCGCCATTGCTGCCAGCGATCTCGACATGCGCGGCGCGGGCGATCTGTTCGGCGAGGAACAGGCCGGCCACGTCAAGCTGATCGGCGTCGAACTGTACCAGCACCTGCTTGAACTTGCGCTAAGGCAGGCGCGCGGCGAACCGATCCCGATCTGGTCGCCCACGCTCAACATCGGCGCGCAAGGCGTTTTGCCGGATGCGTGGATCGGCGACGAGGACACCCGGCTCGGCCTCTATTTCCGTCTGGCCCGGTTGGCCGATCTGGCGGACCTTGAATCCTTCGAAGAAGAACTTGCCGACCGCTTCGGCGATCTTGCCGCGCCGGTCACAGACCTGCTGGCGCTGGCCCGGGTCCGGCTACTGGCCCGTCAGGCGGGGGTGGCGCGCATCGATGCCGGACCAGCGGCCATCGCCATCACCCCGCACCAGGATTCCGGCGTGGACTGGTCGGCGTGCGGCCTTGCCCGGAAAGGCGACCGTTTCGTGACGGCAAGCGGACATGACGATGTCGGTGTGCGCCTCGGCGCGGTCGAGGACCTGCTGCTTCAGGGGCTGGAGCAATGACGCGCGTCACTCCACCGTGGACAGCGTCACTTCGAAAGTGCTGCCCTCCCCGGGCGCGCTGCGTTTCAGCTGGATCGTGCCACCGTGGAGTTCGACCAGCTGCTTGACCAGCGCCAGCCCGATGCCGAGACCGTCCTGCTTGACCTTGCCGGTGACATCGACCTGTTCGAATATGCCGAAGATGCGCCCCTGCTGATCGGGGGCTATGCCGATGCCGTTGTCGCTCACCTCGATACACACGGTGCGCTCCTGCACCCGCGCGATCACGTGGAGCTCGCCCGATCGGGGCGTGTACTTTGCGGCATTGCCGACAAGGTTGCCGACGATCTGGGCGATGCGGGCATGATCGGCATCCAGGAAAACCGGCTGCGATGGCAATTGCAGATGCAGCACATGCCCCGCCTCGTCGACCGCAGGCCGCGCAGTTTCCACCGCGAATGACAATACGTCGTGCAGGTCAACCCGTTCGCGTTGCAGCGAGATCTTGCCCTGCTCGATCCGGGAGATGTCGAGCAAGTCTTCGACCAGCCGGGTCATGTGCGTCAGGTAACGCGCCATCGAGGTGCGGATTTCGCCTTCGACCGGCTGACCCTTGCGGCGCTCCAGCATGGTCAGCCCGGCGTTGAGCGCCATGATCGGGTTACGCAATTCGTGACCCAGCACGGCAAGAAAGCGGTTCTTCTGGGTGTCTGCCTGGCGCAGAGATTCCGTCAGGACCGCCAGCTCATCGCGCTGCGCCGCCAGTTGCTGGCGCTGCATGTAGAGTTCAAGGAACACCTTGGCCTTCGACCGCAGGATGTCGGCCTCGATCGGCTTCTGGATGAAATCGACAGCGCCAGCCTCGTAACCCTTGAAGCGGCGGGTGCCATCGCCTGCGCCGGCGGTCACGAAGATGATCGGGACATGACGCGAGCGTTCGCTGTTGCGCATGAATTCGGCGAGTTCGAACCCGTCCATCCCCGGCATCTGCACGTCGAGGAACGCCAGCGCATAGTCTTCGACAAGCAGCAGTTCGAGCGCTTCTTCGCCGCTGCGTGCCAGGTCGCAGCGCAACCCTTCCTGTTGCAGCAGCGCACGCAGGGCGATCAGGTTTTCCTCGAGGTCATCGACCAGCAGGATGCGCGCCGCACCGCCGGGCGTCTTGTCATGGGGCGCCAGCATCATGCCGCCTCCCGCAAGAGGGCCTGCACGATGGCATCGATGCGCAACGACCGCGCGGACGGACAGGCCTCGAGCGCGGCCCTTGGCATGGTGGGCATCTCGGCTTCGGAGGGGTCCTGCACGATCGCGGTCCCTCCTGCCGCACCGATCGCGCACAGTCCTTGCGCGCCATCGTGATTGGCGCCGGTCAGGATCACGCCGGTCACGTCCGGTCCCAGCGCATCTGCGGCGGTTTCGAACAGCACATCGATGGCCGGGCGCGAGAAATTGACCGGTTCATCGGTGGACAGGGCGACCGTCATGGTCTGTTCCATCAGCAGATGATAGCCGGGAGGCGCGAAGTAGACTGTTCCTTGCCGCAGCATTTCCTTGTCCTCTGCCTCCTTGACGATCATCCCGCACTTTGGCCGCATCAGTTCCACCAGCAGGCTGTCGCTGCGCTGCGGGACATGCAGGACGATGAGGATCGGGTGCGGGTAGTGCGCCGGCAAAGCGGCGAGGATTGACGACAGCGCCTGGACCCCGCCTGCTGACGCGCCGATCACGACTGCTCTCTCGAGGGGCGTCCTGTCCCCCGTCGGATCCGTCATGCGCCGATCCGCTGGTAGATCTTTTCCTTGCCGACGAATGCGCCAAAGGCATCGGCGTGGGCCGAAAACCGCAGGCTTTCCTTCGACCCGAGCCCGAGGAAGCCCCTGCGCGCAAGCGATTCACGAAACAGGCCGATGGCCCGGTCCTGCAGATCACGATCGAAATAGATCAGCACGTTGCGGCAGGAAATCAGGTGCATTTCCCCGAATGCGGCATCGGTGACCAGGCTGTGATCGGAAAACACGATCTGGCTGCCCAGCGACCGGTCGAACACGGCCCGGCCATAGTCGGCGGTATAGTAGTCCGACAGCGAAGACCGTGCGCCCGATTGCTGGTGGTTCTCGGTGAACTGGCGAACCCGGTCGAGTGGGTAGACCGCGGCTTGCGCCGCCTTGAGCGCGGTCGGGTTGATGTCGGTGGCGTAGAACATCGTCTTGCGGGCCAGACCCTCTTCGTGGAACAGGATCGCCAGCGAATAGAGTTCCTCGCCATTGCTGCACCCGGCGACCCACACCTTGAGCGACGGATAGGTGCGCAAGTGCGGGATGACCTGTTCACGCAAGGCCCGGAAGTAGGAGGGATCGCGAAACATCTCGCTGACCTGGACGGTCAGGAAATCAAGCAGGCGGGGCAGCAGGGTAGCATCGCGCAGCACGGCAGAGCGGATCTCGGCGATGCTGCCGAAACCCAGCTGAACCCGCGCCTGCAGCAGCCGCCGCTTGATCGAAGCGCGGGCATAGAGGCGGAAGTCATAATGGTAATGCTGGAACAGATCCTCCAGCAGCAGCTGGATTTCATGGTCGTCTGTCGAATTGGCCATCAACGCGGCATCCACACCCGCACCAGCGAGAGCAGCTTGTCGACATCGATCGGCTTGGCCATGTAATCGTTGGCCCCGGCGTTGATGCAGTTCTGCTGGTCATCGGGCATGGCCTTGGCGGTCAGCATGATGACCGGCAGCTTGGCCAGCTTCGGGTTTGCACGCATCGTCCTTACCGCCGTCAGCCCGTCCATGATCGGCATCATCACATCCATCAGCACCAGATCGATCGGTGTTTCGGCCCCGCTTGCGCTTGCTTCCAGCGTATCGAGGGCCTCTTGTCCGTTGCGCGCGATCCTGGCGATGACGCCGCGCGATTCCAGAACGCTGGTAAGGGAGTAAACGTTCCGCACATCGTCTTCGACGATCAGGATGTGCCGCCCTTCGAGCGCGGCATCGCGATGGCGCGCCTTTTCCAGCATCCGGCGCCGCTCTGGCGGCATCTCGGCAACGACCTGGTGGAGGAACAGCGAAACCTCGTCGAGCAACCGCTCGGGCGACTTTGCCCCCTTGATGATGATCGAGCTGGAATAGCGGCGCAGACGCTGCTCTTCCTCGGCGGTCAGATCGCGTCCGGTATAGATGATGACCGGCGGATAGGTGCGCTCGCTGTCCTGGCTGAGCTCTTCCAGCAACGAGAAGCCCGAAGCATCGGGCAACGCCAGGTCGAGCACCATGCAATCGAACGGCTCGCTCCGCAGCAGTTCAAGGCACCGGGCCACGGTGCCCACGCCCACGGTTTCGACATCCTGCGACTTGAGCAGTTCCGACACGGCATCGCGCTGCACCTCGTTGTCCTCGACGATCAGGACGCGGCGCATCGATGATGCCAGCTTCTGCTGCAATCCGGTCAGCACTTCGGCCAGCCGTTCGCGCGGGACCGGCTTTTCCAGATACCCTATCGCACCCAGTGCCAGCGCGGTCTGGCTCTGGTCGGCGCCCGATATCACGTGGATCGGAATGTGGCGCGTGGCATCCTGATGCTTGAGATGGTCGAGCACGGTGAGCCCCGACTGATCGGGCAGGCCGATGTCGAGCACGATGGCGCTGGGTTTGAAATCACGGGCAAAGTCGATCGCCTCCTGCGCGGTGCCTGCCACGATGCACTGGAAGCCGAGTTCGTGCGACAGGTCGCACACGATCCCGGCGAAGGTCGGATCATCCTCGATGATCAACAGCAGGCGCTTGCCGGTGTCGAGCGCGTTGCGATCGTCGGCGATATCTGCCGCCGTTGCGGTGGCCACCTGCCGAGCCTTGACCGGCGGACGCGGCGGCGCGGGTTGCGGGCTGGCGCCGGTTGCCTGTGGTGCCACCGGCGCTGGCTGGCGCCCGGTCACGGCCGCAGGA
>JAPLPG010000136.1 GCA_026400375.1 Novosphingobium sp.
CCTCGGCAATGTCGATGAAATCGTCCGGCGGCAGCGCCCCTTGCGGACGGCGCGGCCAGCGCAGCAGGGCCTCGGCCGACATGATCGCGCCGCTGCGGGCATCGACGATCGGCTGGTAGAACACGTCGAATTCGCCCTCGTTGAGGCCCGACCCGATCTGCGCCTCGATTTCCAGCCGGCGCAACCGTCCTTCATCGAAGCCCGGATCGTAGATCGCCACCTGGCCCTTGCCGCGCGTCTTGACGTGATACATCGCGGTATCGGCGCGGCGCAGCAGTTCGCGCGGACCGCCTTGCGCATCGACATTGGCCGCGATGCCGATCGATCCGCCGACCTGCAGCACGTGCCGGTCCACCAGCACCGGCAGCGCGATTTCCTCTAGCATGGCCCGCGCCAGCACCAGCGCCGTCGCCTGCGCGCTGGGCGCTTCAAGCACGACGGCAAATTCATCGCCGCCCACGCGCGCCAAGGTGGCGTGGGCCGGGCACAACTGGCTCAGCCGCAGGCACACGCTGCGAATCAGGGCATCGCCGGCCTGATGGCCATGTTCATCGTTTACCGCCTTGAACCCGTCGAGATCGACGAAGATCAGCGCCAGACTATCGAGCGGGAGATCGCGCCGCGCCTCCAGCCGGTCCAGCCGGGTCAGCAGCTCACGCCGGTTGGGCAGCCCGCTCAACGGGTCGCTGAAGGCGATGCGGCGGTTCTCCTCGCTCAGCTTCTCGGTCTCGCGTTGGCGAATGCGCAAGGTCCGCTGCGACCGGATCAGTTCGGCAAAGGACTGGTTGTGCCGATGGACCACCACCACCATCCCGGCGCTGACCAGGCACAGGACGATCGTCTGCGCCAGCATGTGGCCGCCGTCGGCCCAGGAGAAATAGAATATGAAGGAGAACGTGCAGACCACCGCCACCCGCATGGCCACCGCGCCTACGGTCATCAGGCAGAACACCGTGCTGACCCCGGTCAGGCCAAGGAAGAAGGTCAGGCTGCCGCGCGCATAGGCATCGCCATCCTTGTATATCCAGATGCACCAGGCCTCAAACGCTACCGTCATGACCACGCCCAGCGTGCCGGTGCGCTGCAACTGCACCCTTATCTCGCTATCGGAAAACGCGGTCGTGTTGCTGCTGCGGAACCACCACACGGCGCGAGACACCGCAATTCCGCAGATCAGGGTCGGTGCCGCCAGCGTCTTGAACAGGTGGTCGGGATTGAAGAAGGTGACCGCGATGGCTAACGCGTTGCAGACAAGGATGGCGTAAAGCAGCGGGAGATGGCTGGACAGCGCGCGGAACTGCGCCCGCGAGAGCTCCGCGTCGCTGGTGTCCAACCTGAAGAAATCCAGCAGTGCCCGCATCTTGCAGCTTCTCGCCTACCACATCTTGACGATTGGTTAAGACGATTAATTTGCACGGGTTCTCTGAAAATCCGTTCCGGCGGGCTTTACGTACTGTTTCGTAGAACCCGCCTTTGGTTAACGCTGTCGGACTATGCCGGAAACTGGGACGCCGTCCGGCCTAGTGATTGTCGCGCGGCAGGCCGTGGGTGTGAACGATGCGCTGGTACTTTTCGGCGCCTTCGAGGATGCCGCCGCTGGACAGCTGGCCCACGCGCTCGCGGTAGATCTCCTGCCACGGCGTCTGTGATGGCGGATAGGGGTATCCGCCGGATTCCACCAGCCGCGCGCGCCGCGCAGCCAGTTCGGCATCGGACAACAGCATGTCGGCCGTGCCCCGGCGCAGGTCGATACGCACCCGGTCGCCGGTCCGCAGCAGCGCAAGACCACCCATCGCGGCAGCTTCCGGGCTGGCATTGAGGATCGAGGGGCTGCCCGACGTGCCCGATTGCCGCCCATCGCCGATGCACGGCAGGGCATTGACGCCCGCGGTGATCAGATAGGCGGGCGGGCGCATGTTGACCACTTCGGCAGAGCCGGGATAGCCGATCGGCCCGGTGCCGCGCATGAACAGCACCGTGTCGGGCGTGATGCCGGTGGCCGGATCGTCGATGCGGGCGTGATAGTCCTCCGGTCCATCGAACACCACGGCGGGGCCTTCGAAGGCTTCGGGGTCATCGGGGTTGGACAGGTAGCGCGCGCGGAATTCCGGGCTGATCACGCTCGTCTTCATGATCGCAGAGTCGAACAGGTTGCCCGACAGCACGATGAAGCCTGCATCCTCCAGCAGTGGCCGGGCGAAGGGCCGGATGACCCTCTCGTCCTCGATCACCGCATCGCGGCAGTTCTCGCCGATGGTCCTGCCGTTCACGGTCATCGCGCTCTCGGCAATCAGCCCCTGCCCGATCAGCTGCGCCACCACCGCCGGCACGCCGCCGGCGCGATAGTAGTCCTCGCCCAGATATTCGCCCGCCGGTTGCAGGTTCACCAGCAGCGGCACCTTGTGGCCCAGCCGCTGCCAGTCGGTCAGCGGCAGATCCACACCGACATGGCGGGCGATGGCGGCCAGGTGGATCGGCGCATTGGTCGATCCGCCGATGGCGGAATTGACGACGATGGCGTTGTGGAAGGCTTCCAGCGTCATCACGTCCGAAGGCTTGAGGTCTTCGTGGACCATGTCGACGATACGCTTGCCGGTGCGCCAGGCGCATTCCTGCCGGTCGCGGTAGGGGGCGGGAATGGCGGCAGAACCGGGCAGCATCATGCCCAGCGCTTCGGCCAGGCTGTTCATCGTGGTGGCCGTGCCCATCGTGTTGCAATAGCCGGTCGAAGGCGCGGAACTGGCCACCAGCTTGATGAAGCCGTCGTTGTCCAATTCGCCCTTGGCCATCATCTCGCGGCCCTTCCACACGATGGTGCCCGATCCCGTGCGCTCGCCCTTGAACCAGCCGTTGAGCATCGGGCCGACCGACAGCGCGATGGCCGGAATATCGACCGTTGCCGCCGCCATCAGCAACGCCGGCGTGGTCTTGTCGCACCCCGTGGTCAGCACCACGCCATCGATGGGATAGCCATAGAGCGCCTCGACCAGCCCGAGATAGGCCAGGTTCCGGTCGAGCGCGGCGGTGGGCCGCTTGCCGGTTTCCTGAATGGGATGGACCGGGATTTCCAGCGCAATGCCACCCGCTTCGCGAATGCCTTCACGCACCCGCTCGGCCAGCACGATGTGGTGGCGGTTGCACGGCGACAAATCACTGCCGGTCTGGGCAATGCCGATGATCGGCTTGCCCGAACGCAATTCTTCAAGGCTCAGCCCGTAATTCAGATAACGCTCGAGGTAGAGCGCGGTCATGTCGATGTTGTCGGGATTGTCGAACCACGCGCGCGAGCGGAGCTTGGGGCGGCTGTCGGAAGTGTCGGTCATCTTGGCTTTCGCAAGTCTTGAGGGAATTCGGAAGATCAGCGGGCCTTGCGCGCGGTGCTGACGCGGTAGACCATCACGTGGCGATAGGGCTTGCCGGGATCGACCCGCGCCGAAACGAAGGTGGGCTGGTTGGGCGCATCGGGGAACTTCTGCGGCTCCAGCGCGATGCCATCGCCCATGCGGTACAGGTGGCCCTTCTTGCCGGTCACCGTGCCATCAAGGAAATTGCCGGTATAGAACTGCACGCCGGGTTCGGTGGTCAGCACTTCCAGCACCCGGCCCGATGCCGGGTCTTCAAGCCGCGCGGCCAGCCCGGGCGCGGCGGTCACGCCCTTGTCCAGCGCGAAGTTGTGGTCATAACCGCGCCCGAACAGGATCTGCTGGTCGGTCGCATCGCGCAGGCCGTCGGCAATGCGCTTGCCCTTGCGGAAATCGAACACGGTGCCTGCCACCGGGCGCTTCTCGCCAGTGGGGATCAGTTTTTCGGTGACCGGGGTATAGGCCGACGCCGGAATGGTCAGGAGATTGGTCATCGCCCCCAGCGGCGATCCTTCGCCGGCCATGTCGAACAAGGCGTGGTTGGTCATGTTGACCTCGGTCGGCTTGTCGGTCTGCGCCTCGAACGCGATGGTCAGGTTGCCCTTTTCGTCAAGGCTGTAGGTCACTTGCGTGGTCAGCGTGCCGGGATAGCCCTGATCGCCATCCGGGCTGACCAAGGACATCACCACGCTGGCCACCGGGCCGGACTTTACCGACACGATCTTCCAGTTGTGCTTGTCAAAGCCCTTGGCCCCGCCGTGCAGGCTGTTGCCGTTGTTGTTCAGCGGCAGCTGCCAGGTCTTGCCGTCAAGCGTGAAGCGGCCGCCGGCAATGCGGTTGGCAAAGCGGCCCACGGTCACGCCAAAGAAATTCGGCTTGGCTTCATAGGACTGCACATCATCATAGCCGATCACGATGTCCGCCGCCGTGCCATCGCGCCCCGGCGCGATCAGCGATTGCNNNGCGCCGTAGCTGAGAACGCGGGCGGAAACGCCGTTGGTGGCCTTCAGCGTCACGGCAAAGGCTTCGCTGCCATCGGCCAGCTTGCCGGCGCTTTCCTGCCGGGCTTCGGCAGCGTTCGCCACTTGCGCCATGGCCATTGCCGGAACCATCACCGCCATCATCAGCAAGGTGCCGCAGTTCGGCTTGCCCGCAATCCTCATCCTCTCACATCCTTCCCGACCGTGGCGGTCTCTGGCGCCCATTGACGGACATGCCGCGCAGATATAGTCCGACAAATAGAAAGTGCGCAAGACGCTATGCCAAGCGTCGCGACATGCCAGCCTGCGAGAGGAAGCCGAAGATCATGCCGCCAGTGGCCTCCACCCCCGACAATGCCCGCATTTCCGGCGATGTCGCGCCCACCCGCTATGGTCCGGCGCTGACCCTGCTGGCCAGCCTGTTCTTCATGTGGGGCTTCATCACGGTGATCAACAACACGCTGCTGCCGCACCTGCGCAGCGTGTTCGAACTGAATTATACGCAGACAACTTTGATCGAATCGGTGTGGTTCATCGCCTACTTCGTCGCCTCGATCCCCTCGGCCAAGCTGATCGAGAAGATCGGCTACCAGAAATCGCTGGTGATCGGCCTGCTGGTCATGGCCGCAGGCGCGCTGGGCATGATGCTGGCGGCCTCGCTGCCGTCCTATGGCGTCACGCTGGCCATGCTGTTCGTGATCGCCAGCGGCATCACGCTGCTGCAAGTTGCCGCAAACCCTTACGTTGCGGTGGTGGGCAAGCCCGAAACCGCCTCGTCGCGGCTCAATCTGGTGCAGGCGATGAATTCTGCGGGCACGATGCTGGCCCCGCTGTTCGGCGCGTGGCTGATCCTGGGCCGATCAAAGGGCGGCACGTCTGCTTCGGGCACCGTGCTGACGCAGGCCGAACGGCTGGCCGATGCCCAGTCGGTGATCCTGCCCTATGGCCTGGTCGCGGGCGTTCTGGTGGTCCTTGCCGTTGTTATCGCACGCTTTCCCCTGCCCGCCATGGGCAATGCCACGCAGCGGCTTGCGCCTGAGGAACGCGCCAGGCTGTCGTTGTGGAAGCACCGCAACCTGGTGTTCGGCATCCCGGCGATCTTCATCTACCTGATTGCCGAAATCGGCGTGGCCAACCTGTTCGTGAACTTCGTCAGCCAGCCCGAAATCGCCAACCTGACCAACGAGCAGGCGGGCCATTACCTGACCTTCCTGTGGGGTGGGATGATGATCGGGCGCTTTGCCGGATCGGCCATCATGCAGAAATTCGATGCCGGGCACGTGCTGGCAGTGTTCTCGCTCGGCGCGTTCGCGGTCATGCTCGTCACCGTGTTCACCACCGGCCCTGTCGCAATGTGGGCGTTGATCCTGGTCGGCCTGTTCCACTCGATCATGTTCCCGACGATCTTCACCCTCGGGATCAAGGGCCTTGGGCCCCTGACCGAGGAAGGATCGGGCCTGCTGATCATGGCCATCGCCGGTGGCGCGCTGGTCGTGGTGCAAGGCTGGCTGGCCGATGCCTATGGCCTGCAGGCCTCGTTCCTGCTGACGGCTGCCTGCGAATTGTATGTCCTGTTCTACGCGCTGTGGGGATCGAAGACGACCGGCCAGACTTCAGGGTGAAACCTGCGGAATTGACGATGCCTGTGGAAACCCTCCCCGCTGCGACTAGCTTCGCCTGCGGTCCGCCAAGTCTCGCTCCCCTCCCTTAAGGGAGGGGTGGGGGTGGGCTTACGGCATCGCCCGGACAACCTTCTCCGCAGCTACGACGCTTCCCCTTTGATGCAACGCATGCGGTTGCGTTCCAGACGCTCTGATAATATGTCAGACAAAATCAGGAGATTCACCGATGACCGAATTCCGCTCCGTGGCGGCCGCCACGGGTGAGCCGACCGGCCCTGCCTTTGCCGTCCACAGCCCCGCCGATGTCGATGCGGTCTGCGCCGCCGCTGCCGCAGCGTTCGACACCTACCGCGCGACCACGCGCGAACAGCGCGCCGCCTTCCTTGAAACCATCGCTACCGAGATCCTGGCCATCGGCGATGACCTGATCGAAGCGGCGATGCGCGAAAGCGGCCTGCCGCGCGCCCGGCTGGAGGGCGAACGCGGCCGCACCGTGGGCCAGTTGCGCCTGTTTGCCGATGTGGTGCGCAAGGGGGCGTGGCAGCAGCTGCGCATCGATCCCGCCCTGCCCGATCGCCAGCCCCTGCCCCGCCCGGACTTGCGCCTGCGGATGATCCCGGTGGGCCCGGTGGCGGTGTTCGGCGCGTCCAACTTCCCGCTCGCCTTCTCCACCGCCGGGGGTGACACCGCCTCGGCGCTTGCCGCCGGGTGTCCGGTTGTGGTCAAGGGCCATCCCGCTCACCCGCAGACCGGCGAACTCGTGGCCGCTGCGATCGCCCGCGCCGTTTCGGCTTGCGGATTGCCCGCAGGCGTGTTCGGCCATCTCGTCGGCCCGTCGAACGATCTTGGCGCCGCGCTGGTGCAGGACCCGCGCATCGCCGCGGTGGGCTTTACCGGATCGCGCGGCGGCGGGCTGGCGCTGGCCAAGCTGGCGCAGGCGCGCGCCGTGCCGATCCCGGTCTATGCCGAAATGTCGAGCATCAACCCGGTGCTGCTGCTTCCACATGCGCTGAAGGCGCGCGGCGCCGCGCTCGGCACCGCCTTCGCCGGATCGCTGACGATGGGCGCGGGCCAGTTCTGCACCAATCCGGGGATGGTGCTGGCGATTGCGGGCGAAGGGCTCGATGCCTTTGCCGCTGCCGCCGCCGAAGCGATTGGAGCAGCGCCTGCGCAGACCATGCTGACCGGCGGGATCTGCAAGGCCTACCGGGATGGCGTGGCCGCGCTCGAAGCCATGCCGGGGGTCGAGAAACTGGCGCAGGGGCTGGCCGGGGAGGCGACACAGGGCCATGCCGCCCTGTTCCGCACCACCGCGCAGGCGTTCATTGCCGAACAGGCGATGGGCCACGAAGTGTTCGGCGCATCGTCGGTGATCGTCGCCTGTGCCGACGAGGACGAAATGCTGAGCGTTATCAAGGCACTGGAAGGCCAGCTGACCATCACCTTGCACATCGACGCGGCCGACGAGGCGCTGGCCGCGGCGCTGCTGCCGGTGCTGGAGGTAAAGGCCGGACGCATCCTTGCCAATGGCTGGCCCACCGGCGTGGAAGTGTGCCACGCGATGGTCCACGGCGGGCCGTTCCCGGCAACCTCCGACCCGCGCACGACATCGGTCGGGAGCCTGGCCATCGACCGCTTCCTGCGCCCGGTCAGCTACCAGAACTTGAGCGGCACCTTGCTTCCCCCTGAGCTGCGTGACGAAGCGTTTGGCGATGGATCGCCGCGCCTGATCGATGGCACTTTGACGCTCTGAGCGCCCGGAAAGGAAGGCCTGAAAATGTCGCTCCGTCTGTTGCAGCACCGTGCGCCTGATGGCACGCGCAGTGTCGTTCTGGCCGATGCAGGTGTCGCTTATGTGCTTCTAGGTGTCGTTCAGACCACCGACCTTGCACACCGCGCGATTGCCGCCGGAACCAGTATGGTGCACGAGGCACTGGCCTGCGAAAAAGGCGCGGAAATCGATCTGGAACATGCGTTTGCGGCGGATCACTTCATCGCGCCGATCGATCACGCAGACCCGGCGCATCTGCAGTTGACCGGCACCGGCCTGACACACCTCGGCTCTACTGAAGGGCGCGACAAGATGCACCGCGAGGCCGCGGCTGCCGCGCACCAGACCGATTCCATGCGCATGTTCCTGGAAGGGCTGGAGGGCGGCAAGCCGGCGGGCGGAGGCATCGGTCAGCAGCCCGAATGGTTCTACAAGGGCGATGGCACGCAGCTGGTCGGCCCCGGCCAGCCGCTGGAAATGCCGTGCTTTGCGCAGGATGGCGGGGAGGAGCCGGAACTGGCCGGAGTCTACATGATCGGCCCCGACGGCACGCCGTTCCGCCTGGGCTTTGCGTTGGCCAACGAGTTTTCGGACCACGTGACCGAACGGCACAACTACTTGTGGCTGGCCCATTCCAAGCTGCGCTGCGCGGCCATCGGCCCGGAACTGCTGATCGGGGAGACACCCGCCGACATTCGCGGCACCAGCCGCATCGTGCGCGATGGCAAGGTGTTGTGGGAAAAGCCTTTCCTGACCGGCGAGGACAACATGAGCCACTCCATCGCCAATCTGGAACACCACCACTTCAAATACGATCTGTTCCGCCGCCCCGGAGACGTGCATGTCCACTTCTTCGGCACGGCCACGCTATCGTTCAGCGACGGGCTGCGCACGCAGGAGGGCGATGTGTTCGAGATTGCGGCCGCACCATTCACCCTGCCGTGCCGCAACCCGCTGAGCCGCGCACCCGGCGATGCCGCGGTGCCGATCAAAGTGCGGGTCCTGTAACGCGATGACGCCGACCCGCATAGCGATCGTGGGCTTGGGCAAGATTGCGCGGGACCAGCACCTGCCGGCGATTGCCGGAAATCCGGCCTTCGAACTGGCCGCGACTGTCAGCCCCGATGGTGCTGCGGTGGATGGCGTGCCGCACTTTGCCACGCTGGATGGGTTGCTGGGCACTGGCCCGGCGGTCGACTCGGTGGCGCTGTGCACGCCGCCGCAAGTGCGCCGGGAACTTGCCAGCACGGCCTTGGCGCGCGGGCTGCACGTGCTGCTGGAAAAGCCGCCGGGGGCGACGCTGGGCGAAGTGGCCGCGTTGCAGGACGAGGCGGCCAGCAGCGGAGCGAGCCTGTTTGCGGCGTGGCATTCGCGCCATGCCGCAGGGGTGGAACTGGCGCGGGCGTGGCTGGCGGGACGGACCGCGCGACGGGTGGCGATCACCTGGCGCGAGGATGTGCGGGTGTGGCATCCCGGGCAGGTGTGGATCTGGCAGCCCGGGGGCCTTGGCGTATTCGATCCGGGAATCAATGCGCTGTCCATCCTGACGCATATCATGCCGCAGCCGATCTTCCTGACCGGCGCCGTGCTGGACTTTCCAGCTAACCGCGCCGCGCCGATAGCCGCCGACTTGCAATTGCAGGACGCTGCCGGCGTGCCGATCACGATGGATCTGGATTTCCGGCAGACCGGGCCGCAGACCTGGGACATCGCGGTGGAAACCGATGCGGGCACGCTGACACTGCGCAAGGGCGGGGCTGAACTGGAACTGCCGGGGCAGTCGCATGCCGACAAGGACCGCGAATATGCCGCCATCTACGAACGCTTTGCGCAGCTGATCGCCAGCGGGACAAGCGATCTCGACATTGCGCCGCTGCGGCTGGTGGCCGATGCCTTCCTGTGCGGGAAGCACCGCACGACCGACGCTTTCGAGGATTGACCGGCATGATCCGCAACGTCATCGGCGACTGGGGCAGCACCCGGCTGCGGCTGTTCCTCATCGAACAGGGGCAAGTGGCGGCGCGGCTGGACGGGCCGGGCACCACTGCGCTGACGGAACCTGCCGAACGCGTGCTGGGGCGGATGCTGTCCATCTGGCTGGCGCGCGGGCCAATCGCTCGGATCACGCTGTGCGGCATGGCCGGATCGCCGGGCGGCCTGGCCCACGCGCCCTATGCGCCCTGCCCGGTCGATCCCGCGCTGTGGCACCGCGCGCGGACCCGGGTGCGGGTGATCGGGCTGGACGTGGAGATCATGCCGGGCCTTTCGTTCCGGACGGCCGAGGGCGTGCCCGAAGTGATGCGCGGCGAGGAAACGCAAGTATTTGGCGCGATGGCGCTTAATCCGGCGCTGACGCGAGGCGAACATCTGTTTGCGCTACCGGGCACGCACGGCAAATGGGTGAACGCGCGCGATGGCGCGATAACCGGCTTTCGCACCGCACCGACCGGCGAGCTTTTTGCCGCAATAACGCAGCACACGTCGCTGCTTGGCCCTGAAGACCCCGCAGGAAGCTCCGGTGATGAGGCGCAGTTCAATCAAGGCTTCGACCGGGGCCTGACGCGCTGCCACGAACCGGTGAGCGGGGCGCTGTTCGAGGCGCGGGCGGCACGGATGCTGGACGGCCAGTCGCGCGCCTGGGCCAGGGGCTATGTCTCGGGCCTGTTGATTGGCAGCGAGGCTGTGCAATTCGCCCGGCAAGACGGGCCGGTTTGCGTGATCGGCGATCAGGCACTGGCAAGGCTCTATACCCGCGCGCTGGCCCATCTGGGCGTAGCGACGCAAAGCGTGGATGGGGATGCTGCGGCAATGGCCGGGCTGCAACAGGCCAATGCGCTGGCAAAAGGCGGCTTGGCCGAAGGAAACGAAGCATGACGATCGACGACGTTCTCGCCGAAGGCACTGCTCCGATCGTGGCGATCCTGCGCGGGATCGAAACGCATGAGGCGGTGGCGGTGGCCACCGCGCTGGTGGATGCGGGGGTGCGCCTTATCGAAGTGCCTTTCAATTCGCCCGATCCCGATGGATCGATTGCGGCGATGGTAGCCGCATTAGGCGATAGAGCCGTTTTCGGCGGCGGCACGGTGACCAGCCCAGCGCTGGCCGAGCGGCTGGCAGCGGCGGGCGGGCAGTTCATGGTTTCGCCCAACGTCGATGCCGCCGTGATCGCCCGTTCGATCGATCTTGGCATGGAGGTGTTGCCGGGTTTCCTGACGCCGACCGAGGCCTTTGCCGCGATTGCCGCGGGGGCGGGCAACCTGAAGCTGTTTCCCGGATCGGTGCTGGGCAGCGGCTCTATCAAGGCGCTGCGCGAAGTGCTGCCGAAAGGAGTACGGATCTGGGCTGTGGGCGGGGTCGGGCCTGCCAACATCGCCGAATTCCGCAGCGCGGGCGTTTTTGGCATCGGCGTGGGCGGCAGTCTGTACCGGCCCGGAGACAAGCCGGAAACGGTGCAAGAACGCGCTGTGGCGCTGATCGCGGCGTGGCACGAGGCAAGCATAGCGCGCTGATCCGGCGGCTTGACGCTGCCATTCGGGGATGGCGCTGCCGGGCGCTGCTTCTGGCAATGACACGCGTTGCCACCGGTCCATGAAACATGCGCCTTGTCGTGCACATTCACATTGCGGTCCGATTAAGGTAGCGCTATCACGAGAACCCAAGCCGGATTACCGGCACGCTAAAGGATGTCTGACGATGAAGGCGAGATCGATCACTGCCGCGCTATGCCTGACCACGGCGCTGGCCTTGGCAATGGCCACCGCAGGCTGCACGGCCAGCACCGGCGAAGCGCCTGCTGGCAACAGCGGCGGGGCCCCTGCCAGCGCCTTCCGCGATCAACCGCTGGTCAGCGAAATCTATACGGCAGACCCATCGGCCCACGTGTTTGGCGGCAAGATCTACGTCTATCCCTCGCACGACATCGAGACGCCACTGGCCGACGATGACCTGGGCAACCAGTACGCGATGCGCGATTACCGCGTGCTGCGCATGGACAGGATCGGCGGCCCGGTGACCATCGGCCCGGTGGCGCTGGACGTGAAGGACGTGCCCTGGGCATCACAGCAGATGTGGGCGCCCGACGCCGCCTACAAGGACGGCACCTACTACCTCTACTTCCCCGCACGCGACAAGGTGAAGGACAAGAACGGCCTTGGCACCTTCCGCATCGGCGTTGCCACGTCGAAGGACCCAATGGGGCCGTTCGTGGCCGAAAAGGACCCGATCCCCGGATCGTTCTCGATGGACCCGGCAGTGTTCACCGATGCCGATGGCACGGCCTACATGTATTTCGGCGGCATCTGGGGCGGGCAGCTACAGCGCTGGGCCAGTGGCACGTTCGATCCCAACGGATCGGACACCGACCTGATGCAGGACGACAAGCCCGCGCTTTCCGGCAAGGTTGCCCGGATGAACCCGGACATGAAGACCTTTGCCGAAACCCCGCGCGATGCGGTGATCCTTGGCGAGGACGGCAAGCCCGTGCTGGGCGGCGATCACGAACGCCGGTTCTTCGAGGCATCGTGGGTGTTCCGCAAGGACGGCAAGTATTACTACACCTATTCCACCGGCGACACGCACTTCCTGAACTATGCGATTGGCGACAATCCCTATGGCCCGTTCAGGTATGCCGGGCACATCCTGAAGCCGGTGCAGGGCTGGACCAGCCACCATTCGATCATCCAGCACGATGGCAAGTGGTGGCTGTTCTATGCCGATACGCAGTTGTCCAACAAGAACCACCTGCGCAACGTCAAGGTGACCGAGCTGACCTTCAATGCCGATGGTTCGATCCAGACCATCGATCCCTTCAAGGCGAAGTAATCCCCATGTACCTTGGCATCGATGTTGGCACGAGTTGCGTGAAGGCGGTGGTGACCGCCGCCAGCGGCGAAGTGCTGGCGCAAAGCAGCAGCGACCTTGTCGTTTCGCGCCCGCACCCGCTGTGGTCCGAACAGGACCCGGCGGCGTGGGTGGAGGCGGCACACAAGGCGGTGCTGGGCATCGATGCGGCCATCCGCGCGGGCGTGGAAGGCATCGGCCTTGCCGGGCAGATGCACGGCGCGACGCTGCTGGGATCGGACGACAGACCGCTGCGCCCGGCGATCCTGTGGAACGATGGCCGCAGCTTTGCCGAATGCGCCGCGCTGGAAGCGGCCGAGCCGCGCACGCGCGAGATTACCGGCAATATCGCCATGCCGGGCTTCACCGCGCCCAAGCTGGCGTGGGTTCGCGCCCATGAGCCGGACGTCTTTGCCGCAACGAAGACCGTGCTGCTGCCCAAGGACTTCGTGCGGCTGGCGCTGACCGGGGAAAAGGCCAGCGACATGTCGGACAGCGCCGGGACGCTATGGCTTGATGTGGCGGCGCGCGACTGGTCCGATGCCATGCTGGCCGCCACGGGCCTCGATCGCGGCCACATGGCGCGCCTGCACGAAGGGCCGGAGATCACCGGCATGCTGCGCGAAGACGTGGCCAGGGCATGGGGCATGGGCCGCGTGCCGGTGGTGGCTGGCGCGGGCGACAATGCCGCAGGCGCGCTGGGCGTGGGCGTGCTGGGCGATGGACAAGGCATGCTGTCGCTGGGCACATCTGGCGTGATCTTCGTGGCCAATGCCGCGTTCCGCCCCAACCCGGCGCAGGCGGTCCACGCCTTCTGCCATGCGCTGCCCGGCGTGTGGCATCAGATGAGCGTGCATCTTTCTGCCGCATCATGCATCGATTGGGCGGCCAAGGCCTGCAACGTGCCGGGGCCGGCCGAGTTCTTTGCGCTGGCTGAAGGCGCCGGTGCGGCTTGCGGGCCGGAGCTGTTCCTGCCCTACCTTTCGGGCGAGCGCACGCCGCACAACGATCCGCATATTCGCGGGGCTTTTCTGGGCCTTGGCAACGAAAGCAGCACATCGTGCCTGGCTGCTGCGGTGCTGGAAGGCGTGGCCTTTGCCCATGGCGATGGCATCGATGCGCTGCGCAGCGCGGGGACACGGATTGACGAGCTTTGCGTGATCGGCGGCGGATCGCGGTCTGCCCACTGGGGCCGCATCCTTTCAAGCGTGCTTGGCGTGCGGCTGGTCTATCTCCACGGCGGCGAGGTCGGCCCTGCCCTTGGCGGCGCGCGGCTGGCGCAGATGGGCGTGACTGGCGCCAGCGCTGCCGAGGTCTGCATCCGCCCGCCCGTCCGCGCCGTGATCGAGCCCGATCCCGCTCTTGCCCAAGCGCTTGCCCCCAAGCGCGCCCGTTTCCGCGCCGCCTATGCCGCGCTGTCCGCCATCTGAGGAGTAACCCTTTATGTCTGCTGCCTATTTCGATGCATTCGACACCGTCCGCTACGAAGGCCCCGACGCCACCAGCGATCTGGCCTATCGCTGGTATGACAAGGACCGCGTGGTCTTTGGCAAGCGCATGGAGGATTACCTGCGCTTTGCCGTGTGCATGTGGCACACCTTCTGCTGGCCGGGCAGCGACGTGTTCGGGGCCGGCACGTTCGACCGTCCGTGGCTGAACGGCCCACAGGACGAAGCCGCCGCCCGCGCCAAGCGCGAAGCCGCGCTGGCCTTTGTCGAAAAGCTGGACCTGCCGTTCTACTGCTTCCACGACGTGGACGTGATGGCGCCTGCCGAAAGCATCGGCGAATTCCGGGCGAGCTTTGCCCGCGCGGTCGATCATCTGGAGGAATTGCAGGCGCAGCATGGCCGCAAGCTGCTGTGGGGCACGGCCAACCTGTTTGGCCATCCGCGCTATCTGGCAGGTGCGGCCACCAGCCCGCGTCCGGAAGTGTATGCATGGGGCGCGAGCCAGGTGCGTGATGCGCTGGAGGCGACGCACCGGCTGGGCGGGGCGAATTATGTGCTGTGGGGCGGCCGCGAGGGTTATGACACGATCCTCAACACCGATCTGGCGGTGGAGCAGGAGAACTTCGGCCGGTTCCTCTCGCTGGTTGTAGAACACAAGCACAAGATCGGCTTTGCCGGGACGATCCTGATCGAACCCAAGCCGCACGAGCCGACCAAGCACCCGTACGATTTCGATACGCAGACCGTCTATGGCTTCCTCAAGCGCTTTGGCCTCGAGAACGAGGTCAAGGTCAATATCGAGGCCAACCACGCCACGCTTTCGGGCCATACCTTCGAGCATGAGATCGCCATGGCGCGCGCGCTGGGCGTGTTCGGTTCGATCGACGCCAACCGGGGTGATCCGCAGAATGGCTGGGATACCGACC
>JAPLPG010000105.1 GCA_026400375.1 Novosphingobium sp.
CCATTTCGGTTTTAGCTAATCCCGTCTCTGCCCAGACTACAACGCCGATAGCAAACCCCTCCGTGCCGACCCGCAATATGCCGCCACCAAGGTAACGTTGAGCAAGGTCGCGTTTGCCGGACTCAAGGAAATCGACGCGGCAGAACTTGCCAGCACGTGGCAGCCCTATGCCGGAACCGCGCAGCCCATAGCGGTGCTGTGCGAAATCCGCGACGCGGCTGGCACGATGCTGCGCAACCGCGGCTACCTTGCCGCCGTGCAGGTGCCGACCCAGCAGATCGAGAACGGCGAAGTGCGCATGGAAGTGATCTATGCGCGGATCACCGCGTTCCGCGCGCGCGGTGAAACCAAGGGTGCGGAAAGGAAGCTGGAGCAGTACCTTGGCGCGCTTTCCGGAGACGAAGTCTTCAATGCCAACCGGGCTGAGCGCTACCTGCTGCTGGCGCGCGATCTTCCGGGCTACAACGTCCAGCTGACCCTGCGTCCAGCCGGGACGGGCCCTGGCGAACTGATCGGCGAGGTCAGCGTCCTGCGTGAGGCCTATGCGGTGGACCTGACGCTGCAGAATCTGGCATCGCAGGAAACCGGGCGGTTTGGCGGGCAGATCCGGGCGCAGGCGTTCGGGCTGACCGGCATGGGCGATGTGACCACGCTGGCCTATTACGCAACGTCTGATTTTTCCGAGCAGCATCTGGTGCAGGCGGCGCACGAATTCCGGCCGGGCGGCAATGGCCTGATCGTTGGCGGCCAGATGACCTATGCCTGGACGCGGCCGGACGTGGCCGGATTGCCCGCGGGCGTCAGCATCCGGGCGCGCACGCTCTATGCCAGCCTCAGCGCGCGTTACCCGCTCAAGCGTGCGCAGGCGCAGAACCTGTGGATTGCCGGCGGCTTCGATCTGGTCAACCAGGATGTCGACCTGATCGGACCGCTTACACGTGACAAGGTGCGCGTGGCGTGGGCCCGGCTCGATATGGATGGCGTCGATCTCTCGCGCGTGCGGCCCGCATGGCGCTACAGCAGCTCGCTGGAACTGCGTCAGGGCCTGGCCATCCTCGATGCGACGCGCGGCTGCACCGGCGCAGGGTGCGGCGCCTTCGTGCCTACCAGCCGTTTCGACGGTTCGCCCACCGCAACCGTGGTGCGCTGGCAGGGGGAATACGAACGCGCGCTGGGCAAGGTCTCGCTGCTGTTTGCACCGCGCGCGCAATATGCGTTCAAGCCGCTTTTCAGCTTCGAGGAATTCTCCGCCGGCAACTTCACCGTCGGGCGGGGATATGATCCGGGCGATCTGATCGGCGACAGCGCGGCCGGTGGCGCAGTGGAATTTCGCGGGCCAAGGCTGGCGGTGACCCAGAACCGCAAATTGCGCGTACAGCCGTTCGTCTATGCCGATGCCGCCTGGGTGTGGAACAAGGACGTATCCGGATCGCAGCGGCTGACAGCGGCGGGCGGCGGCATCCGCAGTGAGATCGGCGCGCGCTTCCGGCTTGAGGCGACACTGGCCGTGCCGCTCGAAAAGGTCGGGCTCCAGACGCGCCGCTCCGATCCCCGTTTCCTGGTGACCCTGACCACGCGTCTCCTGCCGTGGAGGACTTTCTGATGCGCCCGATGCCCTCGATGACCCGCAGGCTCTGCTCCGCCTCGGGCCTTGCCCTTGCCGCCGCGATTGCCGCCTACGCGCCGCTTGGCCATGCGCAGTCGTTCAACGGCTCGGTCTCGGCAACCTTCGGAAGCGTTACGGTTGATATCAATTCAGGTTCGACCAACATCACCGTTGCCTCGCCGAGCGCGGTGATAAACTGGACCCCGAACGACACTGCGGCAACAGGTGGACCGATCGATTTCCAGTCCGCTGGCACCATCGCGACCTTTACCAACAACCCTTCGGGCACGAGCAATTTCGCCATCCTCAACCGCATCGTCCCGAGCGGTTCGACGCGGCCGATCCAGTTCAATGGCGCGGTCGTTTCGCAATTGCAGGGCGCCAACGGCCCGACGCCGGGTGGCACGGTGTTCTTCTACAGCCCCGGCGGCATCCTCGTCGGGTCGAACGCGGTGTTCGATGTCGGCAATCTGGCGCTGACGACATCGGACCTGGCTTTCACCGCTGGGGGCGCATTCAATTCCGGCGCGTCCTATGTGTTTCAGCAGGCATCGGTGGCCGGTTCGCAAATCGTGATCCAGCCCGGCGCGCAGATCAACGCAGCGGTCGACGGGTCCTACCTTGCGATGATCGCGCCAAGCGTGATCAATGCCGGAACGCTCACGGTCAACGGATCGGCAGCCCTGGTTGCAGCCGACGCCGCCACCATCCGTTTTGCGGCCAACGGCTTGTTCGACATTGCCGTAAATTCGGGCACCAGCGCGACGGGTACCGTGCTCACCCATGCCGGTACGATCACCGGTCCAGCGGCCAACCCAGCGCTTGGCAACAACCACCGCATCTACATGGTTGCCGTTCCAAAAAATGACGCGATCACGATGGCGATCGCTGGCGGAAGTTCGCTCGGCTTCGCTATTGCTGGTGCCGCCAACATCGTGGGCAACAAGATTGTCCTGTCTGCAGGCCAGAACGTTACCGGCGGCGATGCGGATGTCGCTCCATCGGCCGGCGGGGGCACCGGACTCGTATCCGTTTCCGGTAATGACACGAACGTCACGTCGAATTTTGCAGCGGTTGCGACGGGCGGCGTAACCTTCGCATCGCAGTCTGTCACCGGACTGAAATTTGCCTCGGACGTATCGATATCGGGCAATGGCAGTGCATCGGGCCTGTTTGCCAACGCTGGTGGCGCGGTAACAGTTGCCGGAAATGTCGATGTTTCAAATAGCGTTACCGGAACGGTAGCTGGCACAAATGTCACTGGGCAAAGCGCCGCGATCGTGGCGGATGCGGGCGGAACGATCACGATTGGGGGCAACGCCTCACTTGCCTCGTTCGTAGCTGGTGCAAACGCGGTAACGCCGGGGACCACGGCGGGCAGTGCAACCGGCGGCGACCTGCGGATCGACGCCGTCAATGGCGGCAAGATTTCGATTGCGGGCAACGTCAATCTTGTATCAGCAGCATTCGGCGGTGCAATCTCGACGACCGATGCCACGGCCGGTTCAGCAACTGGCGGAAACGGCAGCATCACCGCGTCCGGCACATCGGGTTCATCGGTGGCGATCACCGGTACAGCCACCTTTTCGCTGAACGCCCTTGGCGCGATCGGTTCCGGTTGCCCCACATGCGTGCCGGCAAGCGGAAGTGGTCTGGGGGGCAACGCCACGATCAGTGCATCCGGTGCCAATTCCATCAGCATCGGGGGGGTGACTACTATCAATGCCAACGGGGAGTCCGGCCAGACACTGGTGGGCAATGCGGCTCCTGCAACAGGTGGAACAATCAGCATTAACTCCAGCGCGGGCGCCACCGTCTCGCTCGCTGCGGTTACGGCATTCGCCAACGGGACGAGCGGGTTTGGCATAACCGGCACCGGCGACGCAACGGGAGGGGTGATCAACGTCTCCTCCTTCGGCACAGGCGGCGGTGGCATGACCCTGTCCGGACTGGTCCGCTTGAACGCCAACGGCAGCGGGAGCCTGGCATCTGCTGGCAACGGCCCAGGAGCAATATCCACCGGCGGCCGAATATACGTTGGCGCGCGCGATGGAACGACCATGCAGTTCGGCAATGCACTGCAAGTGCAGGCTGTCGGTGGAGGCGGCATCACAGCATCGGGGTCCGTGGCAGGTGTAGGGGGAGAGACTACACTCGAAGCCACAACCGGCGGAACACTCAAGGTTTCTCTCGCAACAACATTGTCTGCCGGTGGCATTGCTGTAGCCAACCTAGACAGGGCCTCGCTCAAGTCGTGTCCTCCGCCAATGGTGTGATCCAACTTTCCAGTGACCTGCTGGTTTCCGCAGACGGTCGGGGCAGTAACGTCAGTGGCGATGGGATTGCTGGCGACGGTTTTGGCGGCACGGCCCGCCTGGCAGGGACGACCGGAGGCAGTTTCGCGATCACAGGTAGCATCGGATTGTCGGCAACTGGCAGCGGCGGATCGGGGAGTGGTGGCACCCTTTACCAGGGCGGTGATGGCGAAGGAGGCGCCGCGGTAATCACGCTGAGCGGCGCAACGGGCACATTCAACTCGACGATCACACTCGACGCGGCCGGGCTTGGCGGAGTCGGTCGGACTGCGAGCGGGATCGGTACGGGCGGCAATGCGACGATCAACTTGCTGGACAGTACCATGTCCGCAGCCGGCCTCGCCTACCTTGGATCGATCGGTGCAGGGGGCGACACTGCGCTTACCGGCGTTGGCGGCAACGGCATTGGCGGGGATTCATTGCTGACACTGGCCAATAGTTCGGCATCGTTTGTTGACTTGAAGCTTGAGGCGAGCGGCATTGGCGGTGTCGGAGCAGGGGGGGGCACGTCCGCGGCACCGGGTACAGGCGGATCGGCGATCGCAACCGTAAGCGCCGGAACCTTGAGCGTTACAGGCAACCAGGTTGTCGGCAGCGGGATCCAACTGCTTGCTGACGGCATCGGCGGGCGCGGCGTGATATTTGGCGACGGCGGTTTCGGCAACGGCGGTATAGTCAACCTTATCGCTTATGGCGATTCGCGCGGTGCCAGCACGATTGCCGTGCCCAACATCCTGCTGCGCGCCAATGGTATCGGCGGAAGGGGCGATGGCAATGGCCAGCAGACAGCCTCTACGGCAGGCTTGCCCGGAAGTGCTGGCGGTAATGCACAGGGTGGCACCGTCCTTGTGATTGCAGCGGCTGACGGGGGAATGATTACCGGGACGACACTGGAGGTTCAGGCGATCGGACAGGGCGGTCTTGGTGGGAATGGCTTCAACAATCTCAGCATCGGGGGCCGTGGTGGTAATGGTGGTCTGGGTGGCTCTGGCCAGGGTGGCACTGTCACCTTCGACAGCTTCAAGGGATCAGGCGCGCTATCGGGCGCGATGACGTTCAGCGATATCAGCATCAATGCAAGTGGTTTGGGAGAACGCGGCGGCGATAGCGGATTTGGCGCCTTCCGTGGTGATGGCGGCAATGGCGGTGCCGGCACTGGGGGAATGGTAAACGTCACGCTCGATCGGGGTGGAAGCAAGATTTCAACCGGCGGTCTTACAGTTAACGCGGTGGGCGGGGGCGGAGGCGGCGGCAACTGCGATGTCGGCTGCAGCGCGACCGGGGGCAACGCCAGGGGGGGATCGATTTTCGTCGGATCGAATGGCGCAACGACCGGTAATCAGCTTTCGGCAACGAGCCAGATATTCCTATCTGCAAGTGCATACGGAGCACCAACTCTGGGTGCCACCGGAGGGACGGGGACGGGCGGCGACGTCTTGTTGCGCACGCATACAGGACTTGCCTTGCAAGCTGGGGCTTTGTCGCTTGATGCCTTCACCCGAGGCGGGGACGCCTATGCCACAAACCCTGCCGGGTTCGGGCAGGGCGGGGTCGTTCAGTTTATCGCGTCGGGTACTGGCACGGCGGACATTACCAACGATGTGTTCATTTCCAGCGCTGGGACTGGCGGTGACGGCTATGGCGCGACCACGGTAGCAGGCGCTGGCACAGGTGGCATTGCCTCGATCCTGAGCGATGGAGGCGCGATCACCATTCGCGGCACTGCGACCGTCGATTCAAGCGGTTTTGGCGGCCTTGGCAATCAAACCGCACCATCGGGTTCGGGCGGGGTCGGCACGGGCGGCACTTCGTTGCTCCGCGCCGGTACGCTGAACGCGCCCGGAAATGGTGGTTCGATTGCGGTCCTTGGCCTCACCGCGATTGTTGCCGAAGGAAATGGCGGAAGTGGCTGGGCCGCAGGAAATGGCAACGGCGGGGAAGCCGTTATCCTCGCCCGACAAGGCACGGTCACGCTTGGCAGTGCCGAAGCTTTGGCAAGCGGAACGGGTGGCTTGGGCACTTCGGGTGGCGCGGGCGGTGTTGCAACCGGCGGTTCTGTCAGTGTTATTGCCGAGAGCGCGATAGTAGGAGCGAGCTTGCTGGCATTCAGCCAGCTTGCGGCCGATGCAACCGGTTTTGGCGGCTTTGGCAGCGATGCAAGCGTGACCGGCGCGCCAGGAGGCCTCGGCGGTGCGGCGCAGGGCGGTAGCGTCGTGGTCGCGGGCACTGCGGGCAACGGTGTGCTCCAGGCAGGTACAGTCACGGCGTTGGCTCGGGCTGAGGGCGGCACTGGTGGTGCGGGGATGGGCGCATCGGGTGGCGATGGTGGCGCGGGTACGGCGGGGAGCGTTCAGGTTGGCCTGATCAGCGGCATCGATACCGGCTCGCTCAATTCCGGATCGGCGACTTTCGCGTCGATCGTGTCCACAGCCACGGCGGTTGGCGGCGACGGAGGAGGAACAGATCTCGCCAACCCAAATGCGACTGGCGGCAACGGCGGTGCTGCCACGGGCGGCGGCACCAGCGTACTTGTACGAGGCGCACCAGTCACAATAACCGGTTTTGGATCATTCGAGGCAAGTGCAATTGGCGGGGCTGGGGGGCAAGGCCCCACTGCAGGCAACGGCGGCGATGCATCGATCGGCAATTCCAATCCCGCTCTGGTGGCGGGCGCCTACACTCTCGTGACCAATCGCTTCAACCAGCCAACACAACGCGGAAGCCTGACGGCGGCAGACCTTCAGTTCACCTCCGTTGCGACCGGTGGGACCGGCCTGATCGCTGGCACATCGCGCAACCTCGGCGATGCGGTGGCCTTGCGGGCAATCAACGGTGACATTTCAGCCTCCAGCATGTTCTTCACCTCCCACGCTGCAAGCCTGGCGGCAGGCGGCGTGGCAGAGCAGATATCGCTGGTGGGATCGACCGCCACGATCACCAACGCCCTGAACTTCATCACATCGACCAACATGTCGCTGACGCTCGATCAGTCGAACCTGACTGGGGGCCAGCTGGCCATCAGCGGGGCCAACTGGGTCCTCGATCCGGTGGCACCTGCGACACTGGGAACGATCCTGGGAACGACTTCGCTGTCGTTGTCGTCCGGGCTCGATCTGGTCGCCTATGCCAATGTCCGTTCCCTCGGCAGCCTGTCGCTGGCGGCCCTGGGCAGGATCGATC
>JAPLPG010000113.1 GCA_026400375.1 Novosphingobium sp.
GGATGGTAAGGTACGACTCAGCCGCGACGCTGGATGCGGCGCAATATTTTTTGAAGCTGTTTGCCCTACAGGATAATGGGGTGGGCGGTGGCTCAGACTGGCCGCGGGTTGGCTTGATCCAGTGCGGCTTGGCTTGGGCCCGCGCGCGATTCGAGGCGACCTTTACGGTGGGCGCCGGAAAGCCCAGCGGCGTGCCGCGCCCGGTGGTGAACAGCACCAGCGTCGCCCCTGCCGCCGTCAGCGCGGTGGAGGACACCGCATCGTTGCCCGGCGCTTCGAGCAGGGCAAGGCCGGGCCCACGCGCCTGATCGCCATAGGCCACCACGCTGCACAGCGGTGCCGTGCCTGCCTTCTGCACCGCGCCTGAAGACTTTTCCTCGAGCGTGGTGATGCCACCGGCAATGTTGCCGGGCGAAGGATTTTCCGAAACGGGCAGGCCCTGATCGAGGTAATAGCGCTTGAACCCGTTCACCAGCGCGGCAGCGGCGGCAAAAGTGGCTTGATCCACCGCGCGTTCGAGCAGGGCCTGTTCTGCGCCGAAGATTTCGGGAATTTCCGTCAGGATCGGTACGCCGCCCGCCGCCGCCAGCGTTTCGGCAAAGCGCCCCAGCAGGGGGTTGGCGGTCAGCCCGGAAAAGCCATCGGACCCGCCGCACTTCAGGCCGACCGTGAGCAGCCGCAGCGGCAAGGGTTCGCGCTCTGCCGCAGCGGCCGATGCCACCAGTTCATCGACCAGCGCGGCCGCTTCGGCCAGTTCATCGCCCGCGCCCTGCGACGAAAGCGTGCGCACCTTGCCGCGCAGTTCGGCGGGCACCGCGTTCAGCAGATCGGCCAGCTGGTTCGATTCGCACCCCAGCCCCAGCAGCAGCACGCCCGCGGCATTGGGATTGGCGGCAAGGCCTGCCAGCAAGGCGCGCGTGCCGCCAAGATCGTCGCCCAATTGCGAACAGCCATGCGGGTGGGAGAAGGCCAGGATGCCATCGATCCGGCCTGCGGCAATCAGGCCCGCATGGCGCGCTTCGGCGGCGCGGGCGACCTGTTCCGATGTCAGCCCGACGCAGCCGACAGTGGGGAGAATCCAGATCTCGTTGCGCGTGGCGGCGCGGCCATCGGCGCGCACGTATCCCTGCCAGAGCGGACCATCAGATTGCGGCGCCTGCCGCTGCGCAATCGCCCCGCCCTGTGGCGCGCCATAGGCAACCTCGCCCGCAAGCGCCGTGGCGAGATTGTGGACGTGAACGTGATCGCCCACGCAGATGGGCTGCGTTGCCCGGCCAATCGGCAAGCCGTACTTCACTACAGACGCGCCCGATTCATGGGCGGCAAGCGCGAACTTGTGACCCTGGGCAATGGCATCGCGCAACGTGATCGCCATGCCGCGCACCTGCACGCAGTCGCCCGCCTCCAGATCGCGCAGCGCCACGGCCACGCTGTCGGCGGCGTGGACCTGCAGCGCATCCGGCACCACAACGGGCAAGCTGGCGTCCTGTACGATCAAGCGACTCTCCCTGACATTGCATCCTTGGATAGCGTTTAGGTAACCGGTGTCAATCGGCGGGAAACGCGGTGCCATTGCAAAGATCGCAAAGATGCGGCTAGGACTACGGCGCCGGTGACACCGGTGTACGCCTTCTCGCGGGGCGGCATGATGGATCGGGGACGGGCGTGAAACCAGCGAAGGACGGCAAGCCGACGATCAATGACGTGGCGCGGATTGCCGGGGTATCGAAAAAGACCGTCAGCCGCGTGATCAACCGTTCGCCGCTGCTCAACGAAGCGACGCGCGAAAAGGTCGAGGCGGTGATTGCCGACCTGGGCTATGTGCCCAATCCGCAGGCGCGCGCGCTGGCGCTGCGGCGCAATTTCCTGATCGGCCTGATCCATGACAACCCCAACGCGCAGATGGTGCTGGGCGTGCAGGAGGGCATCCTCTCGGCCATCAGCAACACCGAGTTTGCGCTGGTCGTGCGCCCGGTCAACCGCCGGTCACCCGACATGCTGGAGGACGTGCGCAGCTTTCTGGAACAGCAGCGGCTGTTCGGCGTGCTGCTGCTGCCGCCAATCGCCGAGAACGATGCCCTGGCCGACCTGTGCGAGGAACTGGGCGTGGCGTGGGTGCGGATGGGATCGGTCAAGCTGGACGAGGAC
>JAPLPG010000184.1 GCA_026400375.1 Novosphingobium sp.
ATCTACCTTCGCCTCCTCGATCCAACCCCAGGTCTGGGCCGTCATGGCTTCCACCAACCTGAAGCGGACTTTGGGAGCACGTTCAGCCATTGCCTTGAATATGGCAGCGCCTGCCATGCGGCTGAGCGAATAGGGCACAGCCAATATGACGTCGCCGACCGCCGCTTGACCAAACTTTCGTGAATCTTCCACCGCGTTGTTCACGGCTTCCAGGATTTGCCCGACGTGAAGCACAAACCTTTTTCCCGCGTCCGTCAGCGTAACGCCGCGGGCAGTACGGGAGAACAATTGGACCCCAACTTCATCCTCTATGCGCAAAAGCTGGTTGCTCAACGAGGGTTGCGAAAGTCCCAGTGAGTCCGCAGCCCGCGTTATTGAGCCCGTGTCTGCGATCTTGAGGACGCTACGCAGATACCGTGTTTCCATGTCTTGGGCTCACATTCCACGTCGCTGGGCCTGCTAGGCGCGCCACGAACTACCTAAGGCTTCACACCAGCATAGCACGATGCAGGCTCTGGCCCAATTCGTCACCGCGTTACTTTGAGCCTGCGCTGTCTGCTGGGCTTGACCATCTATGGAACGCAGGAGGGGGTAAAAGGTGGCCCGGGGAAGGAGGATTGTTTCCCCGGGCCGATCACAGTCTTGAGGTTTACCGCACGCTCAGAAACGCTTGGTCAAACCAAGGCGGACAAGGCGCCCGAGAGTGAAGCCGTTGTCCACGCCAGACAACGAGTTTCGCGCACCACGATACAGCGGTGGATCCTTGTCGAACACGTTGTCTACATTGAGAGTGATGCCCAGCCCTCCGAGAATCGGACTGTCGTCCTTAACCTGGTACTGGAAGAACATGTTGAAGACGTTGAACGAGCCTACTCTTGTCTGGTTCAGGTTAGCGGGTGTCGCTGGCGTGGCGTAACCCTGTGCGTGGTTCCAGGTTACCTGGCTTTTGAACTGACCGATTTCGGCACCGAGTGTCGAGGTCATCCGCAGCTTGGTGAAGTCTACTGGCCGCTGGTCCACCAGCGCCGCCCGCGGGTTCGCCTGCCTCAAGAACTTGGTAATGTACGTACCCGACATGTCCGCATAGATTGCGCCGAATCCTGTTTCATGGCGATAGCGCACGTACATGTCGAGGCCGCTGGTCTTGATGCGCGACAGGTTGGTCGACCGGCCGTCAAGGACGCCATAGACACTATCAAATCCTGACGGCAACCCGGCGAGCGTCACAGGGGTATTACCGGCCACGGTTGCGAGCGAGTTGAAGAAAGTCTGCATGGCGGCGTTGCCGGAGTCATACGTGACGTAGTTGTCCGGGAACTCGGCGTAGAAGGTGGCCGGGGTGAAAATCGGCGGAATGCCGATCGCGCCCTTGAAATCGATGTTGTAGTACGTGGCGCCCAGAGCCAGCCCTGGAAGTACCGGTGGCTTAAGGTCGAAGCCAACGGACCAGTTCTGCGCAGTTTGCGGATCAAGCGGCAACTTGACGCCACCCAGGGTGACCAGGATATTCCGCGCCGTCGATCCCGGGGCCAATCCTGGCTTGGTGAATGGGCGAACCGCGGTCGGCAGCAACGTCCAGTTGGCAGACGTCGCGAGGGCAAGATCGGACAAGCCCGGGGCCTGGTAGGCTTTGCTCCAGTTGCCGCGAAAGGCTAGCCAATCGACTGGGGTAAAGTTGGCACCGATTTTAGGATTGAACGTGTGCCCGAAATCGCTGTAATCGTCGTATCGGCCAGACGCATTTACTGTGAGCACGCTCAAGATCGGAGCGTTGACCTCGCCGAAGACTGACTTGACGGTACGGCTCTTCTTGAAATCAACCAAGCTGGCGATACCCGCTGCAGTGATTCCGCGCGAGTTGCTGCCGGCATAGTGCTCCCTGAGGAATTCGACACCGCCGGCAACGCCAAGAGCACCCCCCGGCAGATCGAACAACTTGCCATCAACCACGGCGCGGACGTTGGTCATTTTGTTGGTGCCGCGCCCGAACTGAAACCAATCGCGTGCGGTGGCCAAGGTAGCGGCGTTACCGGGTGCAGCGAGGTTCCCCGGATTGAATGTCCCAGCAGTAGCAGCCGCCGAGATCGTCGTCAGATTGACAAGATCGCCGATGAATCTGGACTTCCCGATGCCGTAGCTGGCCAGGACATTCAGGTTCCAGTTCTTACCCAGCTTCACGTCCATCATCGGCGTGACGGAGAAGGATTCCAGATTTGTCTGCTGCGGCGTTGAATTGCCCCACACAGGCCCGAAATTGTAGACGAAGACTTCTGAGCCAGTCACACCAGGCAACGGGACGTAGAACGGGCTTGTCCTGGGCACCGAGGTGCCTGCGGTAGCCGAAAGCGGGCCGGCGTCGGAGAGGGACTTGCGATTGACGTAGAACGATTTCACCGAGAACGTCACTGGCCCGCCAGAATCAAGGCGAATGCTTCCGAAAACCGAGTGCTTCGTTTCGCGAGGGTACAGAGTTTGGAGTTCACTCAGATCGCAGCGATTGCCCAGCCCAACAGCGAGGCCTGGCAAAGCGTAGGTATTTCCGCCTGCGGTAATGTTCCCGGGCGCGCAGTCGCGGTTCGCGCCGGTGTTGTTGACCCAATCTCGATTCTGTGACCAGTCGCGATCGCTTCCATAGATTTCGTCGTGCCAGGAGTAGTCGTACGACACGTAGGCCGAAACCGAATCCCACTTCTTCCCCGCTGTAACAGCGGCGTTGGCCGTTTGGTAGGCGTCGGCAAAGCCGTAGTTGGCCCGCATTTCGACCCCATCGAAGTCCTTGCGCGTGATGAGGTTCATAACCCCGCCCACAGCATCGGAACCGTAAGTGGCAGACCCTCCGTCCGTCACGATTTCGACGCGTTCAATCGCACTAGGTGAGATCGCATCGAGATCAGCGGTTGTTTGAAGGATGCCCATGCCAGGCATCCGATGACCATCGAGCAGCAGGAGCGTGGAATTGGTGCTCCCCTGAAGGTTCCCCAAGTACCGCAGCGTGGGACGGTTGACCGCAATCGAAAAGTTGTTGCTACCGCGGATCCCGACGAAGCCGAGAAAAGCGCCAGCTTGCGGAATGTTGGCAATCAGGTCCGAGGTGTTGGCCACGCCAAGCGATCTGATCTTGTTGAGGTCGACCGCGATGGTTTGCGAGCCTACCGCATTTGATCCTCGGATAAGCGTACCGGTAACAACGATGGCTTCATTTGCATCGGGGTTCTCCGCAGCTTGCTCGGCCGCTTCATTGGCGAACACCGTTGCGGGGATCAATGCGGACAAAGCCACCCCCGCGGCAAAAGTACCGTACTTCCTAACCGTGCGTGATTTCATGTTTCCCTCCCATTTGCGCTCCTTAGTGGAGCACTTCGCTCGTTTGCGAAGATTGTCGTTGGGCGGACATTATTATTCCTCTCGTCGCGCGCTACGCGTTTTTCAAGGGAGGGTAATAGATTATATCTATTACCGTTCTTGGCTGATCTGCGGGCTTTCGCCTTCGATGCGACCTAGATCGCGTTACGCATGACGTATGCACCATCGCTTCGACGGTCCACCAAAGCTATCACCAAGGGCGGATCCGTCCCCCCCAATCATCGGCTTGCGGCCAGCGCTGCGCCCTCCAAGAATAGTGAGATGGATGGCAGTGCCAGCTTAAGCTCGAACCTCTGCAAGATTCCCCGCCCCGCAATCCGTCGCAAAAGTGCAGCGAGTTGAGAACGTGTCATCTTGTCATTTGCGGCAGGCAGGATTTCGGCTTCAGGCAACACGATGAAACTGATGCTGGTCGGCGCAAGCGCGATATCGCCGGTTTTCTGACGCGACGGGCGCGTTTGGGGCACGTCGTCGTTCGATCGCCGCGTCGATCAGGTTTTCGGTGCCGAAAGGGGCCCCAAGGAAGTTCGCAGGTGGCCCACTGCGCAATCGTCGAGGCCATCCGCAATCACGATCCGCGCGCGGCCGAATCCGCCATGCGCGAGCATCTGGTGGCGGTAAAGGACATGCTGTTCGGTCTGCGTTGAGCAGTCACGCCGTTGGGTGACAAGCGCGGTAAAGCCGTTCGATCGATAGGCTGGCATCGATACAATGTGATGGTCGGGCTCTGCGACGTCGGGCAGATGCTGCGCCATTGCCAACGGATTTGTGGGGAGAGACATGGCTATCTGGCTCAAGCGCGGCGCAGCGGCGGACGTGAAGGCGCAAGGCGATCGCAAGGTTCGCGACACGGTTGAGGCCGCGCTTGCCGATATCGAGCAGCGCGGCGATGCCGCCGTGCGCGAGATGAGCGTGACGTTCGATGGCTGGGATCGCGACGACTATCGCCTGTCGCAGGCCGAGATCGACGCGGCCGTGGACAGCCTGACCGCGCAGGAGCGCAAGGATATCGAGTTCGCACAGGCGCAAGTGCGCAACTTCGCGCAGATCCAGCGCGCCAGCATCACCGATGTCGAAGTGGAGACGATGCCCGGCGTGGTGCTGGGTCACAGGAACCTGCCGATCCAGAATGCCGGATGCTATGTGCCGGGCGGCAAGTATCCGCTGCTGGCCTCGGCACACATGAGCGTGATCACTGCCAAGGTGGCGGGCGTGCCGCGTGTGATTACCTGTGCGCCACCGTTTCAGGGCAAGATCGCGCGGCACATCGTGGCTGCACAGGCCATGGCCGGGGCCGATGCGATCTACGCGCTGGGCGGCATCCAGGCCATCGGTGCGATGGCCATCGGCACGCAGAGCATCGATCCGGTCGATATCCTTGTCGGCCCCGGCAACGACTTTGTCGCCGAAGCCAAGCGCCAGCTGTTCGGCCGGGTAGGGATCGACCTCTTCGCCGGGCCGACCGAGACGCTGATCATCGCCGACGAGATCGGCTGCGATCCCGAACTGGCAGCAACCGACATTCTCGGGCAGGTCGAGCATGGGCCGGACAGCCCCGGCGTGTTGCTGACCAATTCGGAGAAGCTGGCGCGCGAGACGATGGCCGAAATCGAGCGCCTGCTTCAGATCCTGCCGACCGCCGACCATGCCCGCAAGGCGTGGGAGGCCTATGGCGAGGTCATCGTCGCCGAAAGCTACGAGGAGATGGTGCGCATCGCTGACGACATTGCCAGCGAACATGTGCAGGTGATGACCGCCGATCCCGACTACTTCCTGCAGAACATGACCAACTACGGCGCCCTGTTCCTTGGTAGCCGCACCAATGTGTCCTATGGCGACAAGGTGATCGGCACCAACCACACGCTGCCGACGAAGAAGGCGGCACGCTATACCGGTGGCCTGTGGGTCGGCAAGTTCCTCAAGACCTGCACCTATCAGAAGGTGCTGACCGACGAGGCTTCGACGCTGGTCGGCGAGTATTGCAGCCGCCTGTGCGCACTGGAAGGCTTTGCCGGCCATGGCGAGCAGGCCAACATTCGCGTGCGCCGCTATGGCGGGCGCAACGTGCCCTATGCCGGGCAGGCCGAACCGAGCGAGCTGACGCGGGCGTGATGGGCCTTCCGGTTACGCCATCCTTCCGGCTCGATGGACGCCGCGCTCAGGTCACGGGCGCTGGTCGGGGGATCGGGCTGGCGGCGGCCGCCGCTCTGGCGCAGGCCGGGGCGGCGGTCACGCTCGTGGCGCGTTCGTCAGGCGAAATCGAGGACGCAGCCGCAGCCATTGGCAACGAGGCGAAAGCTGTAACGCTTGATGTTTCGGACTTGGATGCCGTGGCTGCGTTCTTTGCGCAAGCCGAGCCGTTTCACGTGCTGGTGAACAATGCCGGGACCAACCGGCCGAAGCCGATGTGGGAGGTGACCGAGGCGGACTATGACGCGGTCCTCGACCTTAACGTCAAGGCGGCGTTCTTCGTGGCGCAGGCCTGTGCGCGCCGGATGATTGAGACCGGCACGCAAGGTTCGCTGATCCACATGGGCAGCCAGATGGGTCATGTCGGCGGGCCGAACCGCAGCCTCTATTGTGCCAGCAAGTGGGCGCTCGAGGGGATGAACAAGGCCTTTGCGCTGGACTTTGCCAGCCATGGCATCCGTTCGAACACCATCGCACCGACCTTCATCGAGACGCCCCTGACCGAACCGATGTTTGCAGACCCCGCGTTCAAGGCCAGCGTCCTGTCCAAGATCAAGTTGGGCCGTATCGGCAAGGTCGAGGATCTGATGGGTGCGGTGTTGTTCCTTGCCTCTGACGCTTCGGCGATGATGACCGGCACCAGCCTTGTCGTCGATGGCGGCTGGACGGCAGAGTAGCAGATGACGGGAAACATGACTTCACGGGTTCCGGACCTTGACATCGACCCGTTCGATCCCGCGTTCCTTGAAGATCCGTTTGCCGCGCATCCCCGATTGCGGGATGCGGGGGCGGTTATGTTCCTGCCGGCAATCGGATGCTTTGCGATGGCTCGCCACGCACAAGTGCAGGACGCCCTCAAGGACTTTGCAACGTTTGTCTCCGGACGAGGCGTGGGCCTGGCCGATTTCCTGAAGGAAACGCCCTGGCGTCCGCCTTCGCTGCTGCTGGAAGCCGATCCGCCCATGCACGACCGCACCCGCGGGTTGATGAACCGCGTGGCCTCCCTGTCAAGCCTGCGCACGGTGATGCCCGAGTGGCAGGCGAAGGCCGATGCGCTGGCTGCGCAATTGGTGGGGCGCGGGGCTTTCGATGCGGTTCCTGCGTTGGCCGAGGCTTTTCCGCTCTCGGTATTCCCTGACCTGATCGGCCTGCGCCAGGATGGGCGCGAGAACCTGATCCCCTATGCGACGGTGGCATTCAATGCGTTCGGCCCGCGCAACGCGCTTCTGGCCGAAACGATGGAAGCGGCACGGAATGCAACCGAATGGGTGGCACAGAGTTGCAGGCGCGAGATGCTGCTGGATGGCGGCTGGGGCATGAAGGTGTTCGAGGCGGCAGATCGTGGCGAGTGCACCCATGACGAGGCAGAGCGGCTGGTTCGCTCATTCCTGACGGCCGGGGTCGACACCACGGTCAACGGCATTGCCACGCTGGTCCACGCTTTTGCCGCATTCCCAGAAGAATGGCAGCGCTTGCGGGCCGCGCCTGGCCTCGTGAAGAAGGCGGTCGAGGAATCGCTGCGCTGGGGCGGCCCGGTGCAGACCTTTTTCCGCACCACGTCGCGCGATGTTGCCATCGCAGGCCACGACATTCCCGAAGGCGCCAAGGTACTTCTGTTTCTTGCGGCTGCCAATCGTGATCCGCGCAAGTGGACTGACCCTGATCGCTTCGACATCACGCGGCAAACCAGCGGGCACGTCGGCTTCGGTTTCGGCATTCACCAGTGTCTGGGGCAGATGGTGGCGCGGATGGAGGCTGAGGCCGTGGCCAATGCGCTGCTGAAACATGTGTCGGAGATCCGGCCAGCAGGCCCGTTGCGCCGCCGCCTCAACAATACCCTCCATGCGGTCGGCGAACTGCCGATCGAACTGCTCCCTGCCTGAAGAGAGAACCCATGTTTGAACCATTTCCCGGAAACTACGTCTGGAACCTCGGGCTCAACCTCGCGCTGATCGCGGGCGGGAATCATGGCGAGCTGGACGAGGTATGCCGGCCGGTGCGCGATGCGGCGCGGGCTGGCGCCGATGCTGGCTCTGCCTTGCTCTTCGACAGCTGGATCGCAGTGGCTGACCAGGTCACGCGCAATGCCGAACGAGACGAGGCCGAGGGCTTTGCGCTTTCGGCAGGCGCCAAGTATTTGCGTGCTTCGGGCTACTATCTTGGTGCCGAACGCCTGCAAAGCCGGGACTATGCGCCGCGCTGGGTCGCCTACGACAAGGGGCTGGACCTCTATCACAAAGGCTCGGCGCTGCTGGGCTTGCATGTCGACAAGGTCGAAATCCCTTACGAGGGCAGCGCCTATACCGCGATCTTCGTCCATGATGGTTCAGGCACGCCGCGGCCCACGCTGGTATCGGTCAACGGGCTTGATTCGATGAAGGAGCAGGTCAACATGGCCGGACACGGGGCCGTGAACCTCGCGCGCGGCATGAACACCCTGTTCCTTGACCAGCCGGGAACCGGCGAGGCAATCCGCAAGCGCAACCTGCCTGCCGTGTTTGACGCCGAGCGCTGGGGCAGCCCGGCGTTCGACTACCTGCTGACCCGCAGCGACGTGATTCCTTCGCAGATCGGCATCTTCGGCCTGTCATTCGGCGGCTATCACGCGCCGCGCATTGCCGCCAACGATCCGCGCTATGCGCTGTGCGCAGTGATGGGGGCCAACCATGTCTGGGGGCAGCGCCAGCGCGAGCGCGTGGCGAACGAGGGCGAGAACCCGGTGCCGCATTATTGGGACCACGTGATGTGGGTGTTCGGCATCGATGATCAGCAGGCCTTTCTCGACTATGCCGACCAGATCACGCTCGACGGGCAGGTCGAGAAGATCCGCGTGCCGTTCCTCATCACCCATGGCGAGAACGATCGGCAGATCCCGGCCTACAACGCGCAAATGTCCTACGACCAGGCAATCAACAGTCCGAAACGCACCTTGCGCATATTCACCAAGGCCGATTTCGAGGTGGAGCATTGCGGCGCGGACAACGGCACCGGCATGCGCGATTACATCGCCGACTGGTGCGCACAGACGTTCGCCGAACTGGCCAGAAACGGGACCTGACCCGGTGGCCGAATTCACCTTCCACCATGGCGGCGTGTCGGTGCCGTCGCTCGACGAGGCGATCGACTGGTATGGCCGGGTCCTGGGGTTCGAACTGGAAAAGCGCTTCTACATAGAAGCTGCCCGCAGCCACACCGCGATGGTGCGCAAGGGACCGCTGCGCTTTGAAATCTTCGAAGTCGAAGGCGCCAGCCCCCTGCCCGATGACCGTCGCCATCCGCCTCGCGACGTCCGGACCCATGGCAACAAGCACGTCGCCTTTCGCGTCGCGGATCTTGAGGCGTTTCTCGTCGAAATGGCCGACAAGGGCGCTGACATCGCCTTCGTGGTGCGCGAAACCTTCGGCAAAGGCTGCTTCCTGCGCGATTGCGCCGGCAACCTGATCGAATTTGTCGAGGAGACGGCGCAGTGATCCCTGCTGGCGCGCGATAGCTGCGCTGTCCGGCAAGGGTTGCGAACAGTTGGCATGCGGGGCATGACCGGCGCATCCGCAGGTCCTGAAGGTCTCGTTTGTCCAGCGCCACACCATTGACGATATCGGGGAAGCGCAGAGCCG
>JAPLPG010000115.1 GCA_026400375.1 Novosphingobium sp.
CAGCGGTCTTCGCACCCGCCTCCGCTTCCTTCAGCACGCCAATGATCTGCTCTTCCGTGAACCTCGTTCGCTTCATCTGTCCGTCCTTCCAATGGCCGGACTCTAATCAAGCTTGGAGGAAAATCAGGGGGTCACGTCAAAAGGCCAGCAGCCTTCGATTTCGGTCTCCAGCGCGAAGCTGAGGAATGTGCGGATCAGGCCGATGATGGCGAAGTCCGGCGGCTACGCGACGTCGGCTTAAACCTGCTGAGGCCCCCGCCTTCGCGGGGGTGCAGGCTCCTTGGGGCGGATGACGTCTCCGCCTGCACGATGCCCAGCCCCGGCTCCTGCTGCCTGCGGGACGGAGTGGTGGACGTTTTGGTGTGGGCGCCTCCCCTCCACCGCCTGCGGCGGTCCCCCTCCCCCAGTGGGGGAGGATCCTGGGGGCAGGTGGCTCCGGTTTGTGGGAGCGCGAGGGTTTTGACCCTCGCAGTCTGGCTTCTTTGCTGACCCTTTCATGTTTTCGCTTTCCTACATTTAACCGTATGGGTTAATTGCGGGGGATGGATGAGATTGAGCGAGATGGGTTTGGGGAGGGGCTGAACGGCGGGTGCCACTCCACCACCCCGGTGGGGGAGGAACTGGGTACTCCTGCCAAGCGCCGGACGTCTCGGGTGCGGCGGGTGGATGTGGTGGAGGAGTCGGCGCTCGACTTTGTGCCGTTCGTGCATGTGGCGGCTCGGCGCAATTCGATCACGCCGGACAAGCAGCGGCGGTTCATTGCCACGTTGGCGGCTACAGGGATCGTGTCTCAGGCGGCGCTGAGCATCGGGGCTTCGGTGGAGGCGCTGTACAAGTTGCGGCATCGGGCGGGGGCGGAGGACTTTGCGCGGGCTTGGGATGCGGCGGTGGAGCGGGGCTATTCGCGGCTGGAGGATTGCGCGCTGGAGCGGGCGATTGCCGGGGAGGAGCGGCCGGTGGTCTCGCGCGGGGAGGTGGTGGCGACGTGGACGCATCACAACACCGGGCTGCTGATGTTCCTGCTGCGCGCGCGGCGGCCGGAGAAGTATGGCGCGGTGAAGCTGGCCGATCTGCGCGAAGGGCATCCGGTTTATGAAGCGCTGAAGGTGAAGTGGGCGGCGGAGCGGGAGGCGGCGGATCTGGCGCGGGCGGACACGGTGCGCGCTTCGCTGCATGCGCGGTTGCTGGGGATGCGGGAGGAGGTTTTGGCGGCGCGGGGTCTTCGCGAGGCTGGCGAGGCGTGTGATGGTGTCTCGACATCGCTCGACACGAACGGGAATGGGCTCGACACGAACGGGAATGGGCTCGACACGAACGGGGTTCCGGGTTCAGACGCCGGGGATGTGGATCGGGGTGGCAGGGGCGAGGCGCAGGGCGTCGGCGATTTCGATGACGTCGGCCACGGTGCGGGCCTCGGCGGGGGTGAGGCCTTCGAAGCCGGGGAGGAAGGCGCGGCAGGCCTGGATGAGGTTGGCGGGGGACCGTTCGAGCTCTGACCGGTACTGGTCCAGCGTGTGGCAGCCATCGATGTTCGACCACAGGACGCCGCCGGGGCCGGGCCGTTCATGATAGGCCCAGAGCGCGTGGATGGCGCGCTCCACGGCAAAGCGGGCCTGCTCTGCCACATTGGCGCCGGCGGCCTTTGCCTTGAGGCGCTGGCGATAGCGGCGCTGGCGATCTGCATTGGAGAGCGGCATGGCGGGTGGGTACGCCTTTGCCGGGGGCTGCGAAATTCCGTTACGTTACTTACAGGGCTGGAAACGATTGGTTGCGGGGCGGCGGTGAAGCCCTGGCGCGGTTTGATCTGGGTCAAGGCGCGATTGTATGTGTTGCCTACAAGTCTTCCCGAGACAATCCGGGAGGCGATGTCGATGGCACTTGATCCCTTTGGCGATGACCGGCGCAGGCGCCGCGCCATTCCGCTGTTCGACGGCGCGCTGGCGGCGCGCGGCTTTGCGCTGAACGCCATGTGCTTTTCGTTCAACGACAAGGCCAACCGCGAGGCTTTCATGGCGGACGAGGCGGCCTATTGCGCGAAGTTCGGCCTGACCGACGAACAGCGCGCGGCAGTGGCGCAGCGCGATGTGCTGGCGATGCTGGAGGCGGGCGGGAACGTCTATTACCTGGCCAAGCTGGCGGGGATCTTCGGGCTGGGCGTGCAGGATCTGGGCGCGTTGCAGACGGGCATGTCGGTCGACGATTTCAGGGCGATGCTGGAGCGCCGGGCGGACGACATCCCCGCCGCTGCGGCCGTGCGGGAGGCGGTGTGATGGCGAAGATCATTGGCGGCTATTTCACCAGTCACGTGCCGGGCATCGGCGGCGCGATCGTGCGGGGGGACCAGGACACGCCCTATTGGCGGCCGTTCTTTGCCGGTTTCCCGCCGATCCGCACATGGCTGGCGCAGGCGAGGCCCGATGTGGTGGTGGTGTTCTCCAACGACCACGGGCTGAACTTCTTCCTCGACGCGATGCCGACCTTTGCGGTGGGGGCAGCGGCCCAGTACGACAATGCCGATGAAGGCTGGGGCCTGCCGGTCTACAAGAGCTTTGCCGGGCATCCGGCGCTTTCGTGGCATGTGATCGATGCGCTGGTGCGCGACGAGTTCGACATTACCACCTGCCAGAAGATGCTGGTCGACCATGCGGTGTCGATCCCGTTCGAGCTGGCCTGGCCGGGGGTGGAACACTGGCCGATCAAGCTGGTGCCGATTGCCATCAACACCGTGCAGTACCCCCTCCCCAGCCCGAAGCGCTGCCTGGCGCTGGGACGCGCGGTGCATCGGGCGCTGCAATCGTGGGGCGGCGACGAGCGGGTGCTGGTGTGCGGCACGGGCGGACTTTCGCACCAGCTGGACGGGCCGCGCGCAGGCTTCATGAATCCGGAATACGACCTGTTCTGCCTCGACAACCTGGCCGCCAACCCGGACGCGCTGACCGGGCACTCGGCCGAGCAGGTGGCCGAGCTGGCGGGCACGCAAGGGGTGGAGATCCTCAACTGGATCGCGGCGCGCGGCGCCCTGGGCGAGGCGCCGATGGCCGAAGTGACCCGCAACTACCACATTCCGATCAGCAATACGGCGGCGGCCAGCCTGCTGCTGGAGCCGGTTTGACGTCAGCGCCGCTTCTTGCGGGGTTTGGGTTTTGGCTTTGCTTGGGGCTTCGGCTGGAGCTTGGGCCATTGCGCGACGATGGCGGCGCGGATGACTTGGCGGCCTTGCAGCTTACGCTGTTCGGGGTGGTCTTCGAGAAAGCGGGTGACGGCATCGCGCACCTGCCCGGCGCTGGCATCGAGCGGCGTGCGCGGCGGGCGATCCAGATCGCGAAAGCCATCGAGCACGCCCATCACGTAGGACAGGCACATCGCGCGATCGACCGGCGCTGTGGCGGTGCAGGTTTCGTGAAGCTGGTCGCCGCTCATCCATTCGGCATGGGCGGGGGTGGCAACAAGCAGCAGCAAGGCGGCGGCGGAGGCAGCGCGGGCGATCATATCGGGCGCAACGCGCGATCGGACGGAATCGATCCCCTCACCCGTCCTGTTCGTTGACCGCCAGCAGCGCGAGTTCGGTGCGGTTCTCGATGCCGAGCTTCTGGTAGATGGCGTGGAGGTAGACCTTCACGGTGCCCTCGCCAATGCCGAGTTCAGCACCGATATCGCGGTTGCGCATGCCACGCGCGACCAGCGCGGTGATCTTGCGTTCACGCGGGTTGAGCTTGGACAGCGGCCCCTGCACGTTCGGCCGGAGCGACAGATCGACCGCGCGCTGGAGAAAGGCCGGTTCGATCGCCTTCTGCCCGGCGTGGACCTTGTCGAGCACATCGATCAGCGCATCTTCGCCGCCGTCCTTGGAGACGATACCCTAGACCCCGGCGCGCATGACCGAAAGGAGCTGGCGATCGTTGATCTCGGCGGTGAGGAGCACGACCGGGCGGGTATCGCCACGGCTGCGCAGCGCCTCGAGCGTCTGGACGCCGTTCATGCCGGGCATGTTGATATCCAGCAGCACGATCTCGGGATCGTGGGTCTTGATCGCATCGAGCGTTTCCTCACCACTGGCGGTGGCGGCGACGATGGAGAAGCGCGAACCGCGCAGGACCGCTTCGACCCCCGCACGTATAAAGCCATGGTCATCGGCAACAAGGACAGGGATCATGCCATTTCTCCGGATTTCAGAAGGATTTCGAGGCGGGCGCCACGATTGGTGCTGTGGAGTTCGAACTGTCCGCCCAGCGCTTCGACGCGTTCGCTGATCGAGCGGGGACGGCGCGCTGCGGCGATTTCGGAAAAGCCGATGCCATCATCGCTGATGCTGAGCCGGAGCTGGCCTTCGCAATGGTCGATCCGCACGATGACCGTCCTGCACTGGCCATGGCGTGCCGCGTTGGCAATGGCTTCGCGAACGAGCTGGCGAATTTCATGGGACAGCTGCACCGACACCGGCAGCGGTTGATCCGGGGCCAGCAATTCCGTCTCGATCGACCAGTGCGCGCCTGCTTCGGCGAGCAGGGCCTTGAGTTCGTCGGTGATCTCGGTGCGCCGGTCGCTTTCCTGCCCGCGCCGCAAGCGTTCGATCAGCAAGCGCAACTGCGCCTGTTCGCGGCGCAGCGCGTTCTTGATGGAATCGATCTCTCCATCGGGATCGTTGCCATCGCGAATCCAGCGGCGCAGCGCCTCGAGCCGGAACAGCGTGCCGGCGAGAAACTGCGCGACGCTATCGTGCAGATCGCGCGCCACCGCCTGACGTACGCCGGTTTCAACCTCGACCCGGGCAAGCCGCGCCATCTCTTCGCGGTCCAGCGCACGGCCGACCTCCTGGCCAAAGGCGGAGAACAGGCGGATATCGTCGAAGCTGAGCGCTTCGGCTTCCCACACGATGATCTGCCCGCTGCCAGTAGCGCAATGGACCGGCACGACCAGCCCTTCATCGACGCCAAGGTAGACCGCAAGGCGTGGACAGATGGCGCCGCCCTTGGCCCCTGCCCTGGCCACAAGCGATCCCTCATCGGCTTCGACAAGTTCGCGCTGCTTGACCATGCTGAACAGGGCGGTGCGGTTAAGGCCCAGCAGTTCTTCTGCAAAGAATTCGGGATCGAGTTGCTGCCAGGCGAAACCTTGCGGGCCGAGCGTGCGCAGATCGATCCACGGCTCTTCACTGCCGGCAAAGGCAAAGGCGGCTTTTCTGGCGCCGAGCAGCGAGGCGATGAAGGTCAGCGCGGCATCGAACACGAGATCGCGACGTTCGCCCGGCACGCCGGGCGGATCGGCCATGGCC
>JAPLPG010000063.1 GCA_026400375.1 Novosphingobium sp.
AGTGCTTGCAGTCGATCCATCGGGCCGAGGCGCGATGCTGGTTGGCACCGCGCAGCTATCGGGCACGGTCATCGGCCCGCTGGTGGCAGCGCCGGTGGTCAGCGCCCAGGGCATCGCCGCCGTCTGGCCGCTTTCCGCTGCATGGCTATTTGTATCGCTAGCCTTGCTGATCGCCGCACAATGTCGGATCAAGACCACAGAGAGGATGCCATCATGAGCCTGCGAGGCGAAATTCCTGCCCCGATGGACGGGCGCGATCCATCACATCTGCGCGGTGATCCGATCACCGGCGACCGCTACTTCTCGGCCAAGTTTGCGCAGAAGGAGTGGGACCACATGTGGACGCGCATCTGGCACATTGCCGGGCGCACGGCCGACATTCCCGAGCCAGGCGATTTCCTCGTCCACAACTTCATGAAGGAATCGGTGATCGCCGTCCGCCAGGACGATGGCACGGTCCGCGCCTTCTACAACTCCTGCGGCCATCGCGGCATGCGGATGGTCCGGGATTCCAGTTCGGTCGAGGCGTTCCACTGCCCCTATCATGGCTGGAAATGGGGCATCGATGGCGTGCTGAAGCACGCGCAGGATGCCGAGGTCGATTTCAGCCGGGGCAACCCTTGCGGCAAGCTGAAGCTGAAGGAGCTGCGCTGCGATATCTGGGGCGGTTTCGTGTGGTATTCGATGTCGGACGATAGTCCGTCGCTGCTCGACTTCCTCGAGCCGATGCCCGAGCTGTACAAGAATTACCCGATGGACAAGGCCGTGCGGGTGGCGTGGTATCGGATCGAGATCAACGCCAACTGGAAGTTCGTTACCGACAACTTTTCGGAAAGCTACCACACCCGCACTGCCCATCCGCAAGTGCCGCCATGGATTGATCAGGACGTGGACTCAGCGCGGCACGAGATGTGGCCCAAGGGCCATGGTCGCACCGTGCAGCCGATGCGTCCGTCCTTGTCCGACCGGCCCGAAGGCGGCGGCAACGCGATGTTCGAGGCCGAGCTGGCCAAGTGGGACATCGATCCGGCGAGCTATGCGACTTACGAGGACTTCGCGATGCAGGGCTGGCTCGATCTCAAGGCGGCCAAGCAGAAGCTATGGCGCGAGAAGGGCTACCTGCACTACGAGCATATGGACGACGAGGAGATCACCGACAGCCCGCACACGGTGATGTTCCCCAACGTCACGATCAGCTTCCTGCCCGACAACCTGATCCTGTTCCGCAGCGAGCCGCATGCGTCCGATCCCGAAAAGTGCTACTTCGATCTGTGGTGCATGGCCTTCCCGGTTGCGGGTCAGAGCGAAGTCCAGTCGATCATGGCGGGGATGAAGCCGTTACGCGAAGTGACCGAGTGCGAGCATCGTGTGTTCGATGGCGGGCGCGGCGTGCCGGAACTGGCCGGCCAGATCGTCTATCAGGACATGGAGCTGGCCGAGGCGATGCAGGCGGGAATGCACTCTCGCGGCTATACCGACGCGTACCTGTCCGATCAGGAAACCCGCATCCGCTACTTTCACGAAGTGCTGAACGACTGGATCGAAGGCCGGCAGGGGCGCCGGACCGCAGCGGCATAAGGGGCCCGATTGCAAGCGCGGGCGTTGCAGCCCACAGGTTGCAACGCCCGCGTGCCACATCCCTACCGCGTCAGATAGCCCGCTTCTGCGGCCAGGCTGTGCCCGGTGATGTAGCTCGCCGCATCCGAGCAGAGCCACGCGCTGGCTTCCGCCACTTCTTCGGGCCTGCCAAAACGATTGAACAGGCTGAGCGCGGGGGCAAACTCGGCTTCGGTAAAGCCGCTGGAATCAAGCGCCCCGCGCAGCATCGGCGTATCGATCGCTCCGGGCAGGACGGCGTTCACGCGGATACCCTGCCCGGCATATTCCAGGCTGCCGGTCTTGGTCAGCCCGATCACGCCGTGCTTTGCCGCGACATAGGCCGAATTGCCCGGTTGTGGCCGAACCGAGCTGACCGAGCCGACGTTGACGATGGCGCCGCCTTCACCTTGGGCAATAAACTGGCGGATCTGATACTTCATGCAGACCATGACCGCGCGCAGGTCCACCCGGATCACGCGGTCCCACACGTCCATGTCCGCTTCGGCAATCGGCAGCGTGTCGGGCGTGATCGCCGCATTGTTGACCGCGCAATCAAGCCTGCCAAACGCAGCCACGGTGCCCTCGATCAGCTGGCGCACCTGCTCATCGTTGCTGACGTCGCACGCAAGGAACTGTGCCTCGCCGCCCGCTGCGCGGATGGCTTCTACCGTTTCGAGCCCTGCCTGCACGTTGATATCGGAAACCACGACGCGCGCGCCATAGCCTGCGAATATCCGGGCCGTGGCAGCGCCCATGCCCATTCCTGCGCCGGTGACCACCGCCACCTTGCCATCCAGTCTGTTGCGTGCCTTGTCGTTCATTGTCTGCTCTCCCGGCGCTGGCCGGTCAGATCCGGCCTGCGCCCTTGTGTTGTTTCAATAATTGGGGATGTGCGTGCCAAGGTGCTTGCCGGCGATGTAGCCGAAGGTCATGCCCGGCCCCAACGTCCCCCCGGCGCCGCCGTAGATCTCGCCCAGCACGGCAGCCATCGCGTTGCCGGCAGCATAAAGGCCGGGAATAGCGTTGCCGTTCCAGTCAACCACCTGCCCGTCGGCATTGGTCTTGGGGCCGCCTGCCGTGCCAAGTGCGCCGGCTTCCATCTTGACCGCATAGAATGGCCCCTGGTCGATCACGCCCAGCGTGCGGTAGGGCGGGTCGAAATCGGTATCGCACCACATGTAGAAGTTGTCATAGGCCGTGTCGCCGCGGTTGAAATCGTCGTCGTGCCCGTTGCGCACCATCTGGTTGAAGTGCGCCACTTCGGCGACAAGACCCTGCGGATCGATGCCGGCCATGTCAGCCAGTTGCTCAAGCGTATCGGCCTGCATCATGTAGGAGGGCGCAGGCGCACCCGGCGGCGAGCTGAACGCATGGTACTTGTTCTTGTAGCGCTGGTCGATGATCAGCCAGTAGGGCAGGTTGGCATAGCAATGGCTGCCGCCGTCAAAGGCGTGCAGCGCCTTGCCCAGTGCGTTGTAGTTCGCCGCCTCGTTGACAAAGCGCTTGCCCTTGCGGTTGACGAGGATCGCGCCGGGCCGCGCCCGCTCGTCCGAGCCGAGCAGGTAGTTGGGCTTGGCCGCACGGTGTTGCGGCTTCATCTCCAGCACGCTCTGCATCCAGAAGGCGTGCTGCATGTTGCCAAGCTTGGCACCGGCGTCGATCGCCATGAGCAAGCCGTCGCCCTCGTTCTCGGGCACGCTGACCGGGCCTGTCATCGGGCCGCGCAGGAAGGTCTTCACCAGGTCCTCGTTCCATTCGAAACCGCCGGTGGCAATCACCACCCCGCGCCGCGCCCGGACGCGATAGTCCTTGCCGCTGGCGTCCTGCGCGATCACGCCGATGATCCGCTCGCCGTCCTTGACCAGCTTGCGGGCGCGCTTTTCGAATTCGACCGGAATGTCGCGGTCAAGCACGGCCTTGAACAGCGATCCCGCCAGCGCCTGGCCCAGACCGCGGAAGTCGCGCGCTTCGCGTTCGGCCAGCGTCGCTTCATCAAGCGTGCCGCGCGTCGCCTCGATCAGACTGCCGCGCAACGGGTAGGCCATCTTGCTGGGATTGACCCGCGACGCCCACTTGCCCAGTTCCTCGAAGCAGAACGCCTCGTTGTCGAGCGAGCGCCCGCCATCCGGCTTCGCGCCGGGAGAATAAGGCTGGTAGTCGGGAAAATCGGCGAAAGCGCGCAGCCGGACCGGCGTCTTCTCGGCGAAGTAGCGCAACATTTCCGGGCCGTTCTGCATGAACGCCCACAAGGTTTCGGGATCAAGCGCGCCGGGGGAAAGCGCATCAAGATACGTGACGATGTCCTCGTCGGAATCGGCAATGCCCTCTTCGTGCTGATGATGGTTGTTGGGTATCCACAGCATGCCGCCCGACATGGCGGTGGTGCCGCCGACCATGCCGGTCTTCTCGAGGATCACGACGTCCTTCGCGCCGAAATCGTGCGCGGTGATCGCGGCGGTCATCGCTGCGCCGCCCGATCCCAGCACGACCACGTCGGCCTCGCGGTCCCACTGCACGGATTGGGTGTTTGCCTCGCCTGTCATCGCTCGTCTCCCATTGCGGCGCGCTCTTGCCAAGGCGCTCGCCATCGCAACCGGCCCGGCGGCCTGCTGCTTCGTGAATCGTCAAGGGCCATGATACAACAGCTGTTGCACAAGACTGCCTCAACCTTTGGCTAGGTCCCTTGGCTAAAGGGCGCTCCTTGCGGTAGGGGGCGTTGATGCCGCCTCCTGTCGACCATGATGAAAAGCGCAGGGCTATCGCCCGTATCGCGGCAGATCTGATCGCGGAACGCGGCCTTGAAGCCGCGACGATCCGCCAGGTCGCGGCCATCGCGGGTTACAGCACGACGGTTGTGACACACTATTTTGCCAACAAGCGCGCCATGCTGCTTGCCGCCTATCGCCATGCGGCCCAGAGCACGCAGGAGCGCTTCGACAAGCTTGCCGAAGCCTGCGCCGCAGATCCCCTGTCACGCCTCGAAATCCTCTTGCCCCTGGATGACGAAGGCCGCCGTGCCTGGCGGGTGTATTTCCAGTTCTGGCCCATGGCGGACCATGACCCGGAACTGGCCGAGGAGCAGCGCTGGTGGAGCGCCAACGCGCTTTCGCTGGCGCGCTCAGCCCTGTGCCAGGCCTATCCCGCCATCGACGATATCGAGCGCAAGGCTGCAATGGCTTTGAGCGCGCTGCAAGGCATCGCCATGCAGGCCCTGTTCGATCCGGAAAACTGGCCAGCCAGCAGGCAGCAAGACATGTGGCAGGCCCAGGCAAGCCTGCTCCTGAAGGAGCAGAACATGACCACCAGCGGTGAGCGGACTGGATAACATCACACGTCGCAGGTTATTTAGCCCTTCCATATCTCCAGTTCCTCCAGCCAAGGCAACTGACCGAACAACAAGGGGAAAGTCTCGTTCTTCAGAACGTCCTGCGCCACCTCGACAGTGCGATCGGGCAAGTCGCCCAACTCTCCGGTTCGTGAGACCACCTCGATCCTGCGCGAAAAACGGCCTTTCTGCATTGGCAGGACCTTCATCTTCTCCAGAAGGCTGGTCTGTGCCGCAAGGCACAGCAGCGACGTGATGCTCCAGCCCATACCGAGAGCCACGGTGGTCAGCTGCTGATGCGTTATGTCCACCTCGATCGTGTTGGGCAGACGCAGCTTCATTCGCGTCAGTTGCTGCTCGACCCTCTGGCCCATTCCGCAATCGAGGGCGTAGCGCACGAAGGGCAATGCTCCGGCCACTTGATAGGGGTCCGTCGGCCCGTCGTAATCCGCAGGAAAGATCAGCAGGAACGGATCTTCGACGACCAACCGGTGTTCCAGCCCGCCCACACGTTCAAGCATGTTGCTGCCGGTTATGAGCATGTCGAACCGCCGGGACAGGAATTCGCTGTGCTGCTTTATCGAGATGCCTGACCGGATGCGCCAACGGTTGGCCCGTGCGCCATGGCGCTTCAACAGTGGCGCGGTCAGCTGTGTGGCAAGGCTTTCCGACATGCCGATGGTGATGGAATCGATCGGCTGTTCGGCCCCGTCGCGCACCTCGTCGTAGATCTTGCGCGCGGTTTGCAACAGTTGCACGCTGCGTTCGTACAAGGCCCGTCCGGTGGGCGTAAGGCCGATCGGGCGCAGCGACCGGTCGAACAGCGACGTTCCCATCCCCGTCTCGAGCCGGGCAATCGTCTGCGAAACGGCAGACTGCGTTATCTGCAGTTGCTGCGCGCACTGGGTCATCCCGCCGAGATCGACAGTGAGGATGAAAACCTCGAGCGAGTGAAAGTCGAATTCGGCCGGCAAGCGCATGGCAACAACCTGTACATGATCAATCGACCTTAAGATTCACATTATAGATATTGATGCAAGCGCAATTCCATGGCGGTCGCACAAGGGTGCGCATAGACGGTGCCTCACAACACCGGCGCATCCATGGGGGCTGATCCAAGTGGCACTGATAAAGCCTGATTTTGTCCTTTTGCTGTCCTGCGTGGACCGCAAGGGGCTCGTTGCAGCAATCGCCAACTGCATTGCCAGCCAGGACTGCAACATCGTCCAGAACTCGCAGTACGGAGACGCGCCCACCGGCCGATTCTTCATGCGGATCACGTTCACCGCCCCGCCCGCGATGACTGTCGAAAGTTTCAACGAGGCGTTCAAGCCGGTCGCCACGGCCTATAACATCGACTGGAACGTCCACGACCTGAAGATCAAGCAGCGCGTGCTGATCATGGTCAGCCAGGGCGGGCACTGCCTGAACGACCTGCTCTACCGCACCTCCACCGGCTATCTGCCGATGACGGTGACCAGCATCGTATCCAACCACCTCACGTGGAAGCGCCGCGCCGACCATGAGGGGATCGAGTATCACCATCTCCCGGTCACGCCCGAGAACAAGGCCGAACAGGAGGAAAAGCTTCTTGCCCTGATCGATGAGCAGGAAGTCGATCTCGTCATTCTCGCCCGCTACATGCAGGTGCTGTCAGACGAGACCTGCCAGAAGCTTTCAGGCCGCGTGATCAACATCCATCACAGCTTCCTGCCCGGCTTCAAGGGCGCCAAGCCCTATCACCGTGCCTACGAACGCGGCGTGAAGATGGTGGGTGCCACCGCGCACTACGTTACCGCCGATCTTGATGAAGGCCCGATCATCGCGCAGGACGTATCCATCGTCGATCATGCCGATACCGTGGACGATCTCATTGCACAGGGACAGGAGATCGAAAGCCGGGTACTGACCCGTGCAGTCAAGGCGCATTGCGAACATCGCGTGATGCTCAACAACCTGAGGACGGTCGTATTCAAATGAGCGAACAGGCGCTTCTTGCAGACCTCGATGCCCTGGCAATCGCCTGGCAATTGCATGAGCACGATGCGGTCTACACCGTCGAGGAAAGCGCGCATCTCCACCAAACCATCGCCGGTGCGCACACCAAGAACCTGTTCCTGAAGGACGCCAGCGGATCGTTCTGGCTGGTCACCGTGCGCCACGATCTCCGGGCCGATCTCAAGGCCCTGGCCGGTGTGCTTGGGGCAAAGAAGTTCAGCTTCGGCAAGCCCGAAGACATGGAAGCGCTGCTGGGTGTCACGCCGGGCGCCGTTACCCCACTGGCAGCGATCAACGACAAGGCAGGCAAAGTCCAGGTCGTGCTCGATACAGCGCTCGCCGCGCACGAATGCGTCAACGTCCATCCCCTGCGCAACACCGCCACCCTCGGGCTATCAGGCGCGGCCTTGCGCGCCGCGCTTGCCCACTGGGGCCATGAACCCCGCATCTCAGACATTCCGGAGCGCTCGTGACCGTCAGCCTGTTCGACCTGTTCAAGATCGGAATCGGGCCATCAAGCTCGCACACGGTCGGCCCGATGGTTGCCGCGCGCCGGTTTTCCGAACGGCTCGACCGTCTCGGCCTGCTCGAACTGACCGCAACTGTCGAAGTTGACCTCTATGGCTCGCTGGCCCTGACCGGCAAGGGCCACGCCACCGATACGGCCGTGATCCTCGGCCTGGCCGGCGAGGAACCGGCAAAGGTCGATGTCGATGCGGTTCCCGCGCTTCTGGCCGGAGTGGCGGAATCCGGCCGCATCCGCCTGCTCGGGCGGCACGAAGTCCGCTTCGCTCCAACGCAGGACATCCACTTCCACCAGCGCAAGCGGCAACCGTTCCACAGCAACGCGATGTCGCTCGTCGCCTATGCCGCAGACGGCAGCACGCTGGACCAGCGGTTCTACTATTCCGTGGGCGGCGGCTTCATCCTCGACGAGGAGGAAGCGCAGCGCAATGCGCCCGATGCGCTGGCGACCGCGATACCATATCCTTTCGCGTCCGGCACCGAACTGCTCGCCATCGGGGACCAGACCGGGCTGTCCATCTCCGACATCATGCTCGCAAACGAGCTGGCCCTGCGCCCATTGGCAGAAGTCAACGCGCAGATGGACGCGATTGCCGATGCCATGTCCAATTCGATCGATCGCGGCTGCCGCATCACCGGCGTCCTTCCGGGGGGGCTTAAGGTCAAGCGCCGGGCCCCCTCGCTCGCCGCCGAACTATCGGCACGGCAACAGATGGCCTTGGCCGAACCGCTCGCCGTGCTTGACTGGATCAACCTCTGGGCCATGGCGGTGAACGAGGAAAACGCCTCGGGCGGCCGTGTCGTTACCGCGCCGACCAATGGCGCGGCGGGCATCATCCCGGCGGTCATGCGCTATCACGAACGCTGCTATCGCGGCAGCGTCGAAGCCCGCCGCACCTTCATGCTGACCGCCGCCGCCATCGGCGCGCTGTACAAGCGCAACGCCTCGATCTCGGGCGCCGAAGTCGGCTGCCAGGGCGAAGTCGGCGTGGCCTGCTCGATGGCGGCAGCAGGCCTTACCGCCGCGCTCGGCGGGACCAACCGCCAGATCGAAAACGCCGCCGAAATCGGCATGGAGCACAATCTCGGCCTCACCTGCGATCCGGTCGGCGGCCTAGTTCAGGTCCCCTGCATCGAACGCAACGCCATGGGCGCGGTCAAGGCCATCGACGCATCGCGCCTTGCCATGCTGGGTGACGGTGTGCACGTGGTCAGCCTCGACAAGGTGATCGAGACCATGCGCCAGACCGGGCTCGACATGCGCGACAAGTACAAGGAAACTTCGCAGGGCGGGCTGGCGGTCAACGTCGTCGCCTGCTGAAGCCGATCAGCCCGCCAGCGGCCCCAGCGCGTCCTTGAGCGGGCCCAGCCATGGCTCGTAAGGCTTCCACTGCGCCACGCCCGAGCGGTTGATAGGCCGCCGCACCTGCTCCGAACTTGCCGTGCGCACGGCACGCTCGGTCTTGTGGAATTCAAGGCACGCCGGCTCGAAGTCAAGCCCGAGATAGTCGAGCATCCGCCGCACTTGGCCCTCCAGATCCTCCAGAACGTCCTCGTGCTGCACGCGCAGCACGCGCCCCGGCGGCAGAACCGCGTCCCAATGCGCCATCAGGTCCACGTAGTCGCGGTAATATTGCCCAACCTCGGTCAGGCCATAGGTGAACTGCTGCCCATCGGCGAACAGCTGCTTGTAGCCCGAGAAGCAGCAATCCATCGCATCGCGCCGGGCATCGATGATCTTTGCATTGGGCAGGATCAGATGGATCAGGCCGATATGCCTGAAGTTGTTGGGCATCTTGTCGATAAAGAACGGCGCGCCCTGGCGGTGGATGCGAGTGCTTTCGATGTAGCTTTCACCCAGTTCGCGCAGCGTATCAGGCGAAAGGTCGTGCAAGTTCTGCGGGTAGTTGCCCTCGCCCCCCGCCCGGCCTTTCAGCCTCTGGGCAATGGCAAGAATATCGGGCAGCTCCAGCGTCCCATCCACCTGACTGTGCGAGGCAAGGATCTGTTCAAGCAGGGTGGACCCCGCGCGCGGCAGGCCAAGGATGAAGATCGGGTCGGGCGCAGCGCAGCCCTGTCCCGCAGATTTCTCGAACAGGTCCGTGGTGCAAACGTCCGCCTGCAGCCGCAGCTCGGCCGTCATCGTATCGGCGCTGTAGCGCAACTGCTCGCGTTTCAGCGCATTGCCGGCGTCGTAAAACCCGAAGGATGTCTCGTACTCGCGCAGGTCCTCGTGCGCCTTGCCCAGCGCGAAGTTCAGGTGAACCCGGTCCATCAGGCGCAAGTCGGTGCGCTCCAGCTGCTGGTGCATCGCCGCCACTTCCTCGTCGGCAAAGCGGAACGTCTTGAGGTTCGCCAGCGCGTAATAGGCGTCGCCAAGGTCCGGGCGCACGGCTGTCGCAGCGCGATAGGACGCAATGGCATCGTTTTGCCGTCCATAGGTCTTCAGCGCATGGCCGCGCGATGTCAGCGTCGCCGCATCCTCCGGCAAGCGTTCCAGCACCGCCTCGAACAGATCGAGCGCGCGCTGGTAGTCGCCGGTCTGCATCCTCTCGATGGCAAGGTGGGATTGGAACACCGGGCTTTCGGGATCCCGCTCGTGCAGGATCTGCGCCTGCTCACGCGCTGCTGCAAACTTCTGCCGCTGCCGCAGGACCTGCATGTAGTCGAGCCGCAACTGCACGTTGTCCGGCTCGAACGTCACCGCGCTTTCCAGCAGGAATTCGGCATCCTCCAGCGCGCCAAGACGCCGGCCGATATCGGCAAGCAGGCGCATCCCCTCGATGTGGTGGGGATTGTGCTGCAGGAAGTAACGGCAGATTTCCTCAGCCTTGAGGATGCGGCCTTCGTGAATGTGGTTGGTCACGGCCAGCAGATGCGGCGGCATGGCGGCCAGCCGCTCCGCCTGGGCAAGGCACGCTTGCGCTTCGGCAGCCTGCCCCACCCGTTCGAGCAATGCCGCCTGATGGCGCCAGCTTGCCTCAAGCGCAGGATTGAATTCACAGGCGCGGCGATAGGCGGCAATCGCCTCCTCGATGGCTCCGCGATCGCGCGCCAGATGCCCCGCCTCCTGCCAGCCCCGGCCATGCTCGGGTGCAATCTCGCGCAATCGCTCGATGAACCTCGCCGCAGCGGCAAAATCCTGCGCATAGCGCGCGCCCACCGCCGAGATATAGCACGCTTCGGCATTGTCCGGATCGCGCGTCAAAACCTGGTTGCAGATTTCCACCGCCTCGACGAAGCCTCGATCACGCAATGCCTGGCGGGCACGATCCAGCAATTCCTCCTCGGTCAGTTCGGGCGATGTAACGCTCAACGTCAGGCTCCCTGCGCGAAAACCGGGGAGCGCTGGCGTGCGCTCCCCGGCTTCATTCTTGCCGTGATCGACTGAAGCTTGCCAGCGATCAATAGTTGACCGACACCCGCATGCCTATGGTCAGCGGACGGGCGACGACCACGCGCGCACGGTCGTAGTAGAAGTCGCCAGCCGTTTGAGCGGCCTTGTCGGTCAGGTTGTTGCCGAAGACCTCGAACGACCACTTGTCGTTCTCGATGCCGGCCGCAAGGCTGAACGTCGTGTATGGCTGCAGCTTGATGCGGTTGATATCGACGATGTCGGTGAACTTCGACCCCGAATGCAGCATCTGCGGCATGACATGCGCCTTCAGCCCCGAACTGCCGATATCCCATTCGTAACGGATGCGCAGGTTGCCCTGGAACGACGGTGCATAGGCAAGGTTGTCGCCCACGTGCACGTCGCTCGTCGGGGTGATGACCTTGG
>JAPLPG010000080.1 GCA_026400375.1 Novosphingobium sp.
ACCTGTGGGACTGCTGGCCGCTGGCGCATGAGGACGGCCGCACGGTTTCGCATCTGGGCCGGCAGTGGTGGTTCTTCCTGTCGGCACCGGTCTTTGCCGATCCGGTGCAGCGCCACGGCCATGCCCGCATCCGCCTGCTGTCGCTGGGCGAGGATGGCTGGCGCGATCATGGCAATGCCTTTGCCGATGGCCTGACGCCGGGAAGCCGCGAATGGGCGGGATGCTGCGTGCTGTTGGACGATGGCGAGACCGTGCAGCATTTCTTCACTGCGGCCGGCCGGCGTGGCGAGAGCGGGCAAAGCTGCGAGCAGCGCATCTTCGTCAGCACGGGATCGCTGGGCAGCGAAGGGCCGGGCAATTGGGACGTTCCGCAGGAAATCTTCGTGGCCGACGGCGTGCGCTACGTGCTGGACCGTCAGGACCAGGGCGCGCCGGGGCTGATCAAGGGTTTTCGCGATCCGGCCTGGCTGCGCGATCCGGCAACGGGCAAGGCGCACCTGCTGTTCACCGGCAGCGCGGCGTGGTCGGACCATGCCTTCAACGGCAATATCGGCATTGCGACGCTGGAGGCCGGGCAGTGGGTGCTGGGCGATCCGCTGATCGAAGCGGTGGGCATCAACAACGAACTTGAGCGCCCGCACGTGGTGGTGCGCGACGAGCGGTATTACCTGTTCTGGTCCACCCAGACGCACACCTTTGCACCCGAAGCGCTCGCCGGTCCGAACGGGCTTTATGGCGCGGTGGCAGACAGCCTTGCCGGGCCGTGGCGCGCGCTGAACGAGGGCGGACTGGTTGCGGCCAATCCCGATGACGAGGCCAAGCAATCGTACAGCTGGTGGGTGACCGGCGAGGGCGAGGTGTGGAGCTTTGTCGATTACTGGGGCATGCAGGGCCGAAGCCTTGCCGATCATCCCGAATTGCTGCGCAGCAATTTCGGCGGCACCCCGGCGCCGCGTTTCAGCCTGATCTTCGATGGCGACCGGGTGCTGCTGCGCTGAGCAGGTCCGAAGCGGGCCTCAGGCGCTTTCGCGGATAATCAGCTCGGGCTGCATCACGGTTGATGGAGCGTCCTCGCCGGAAAGGCGCAGGCGCAGCGCTTCGGCCATGGCGCGCGCGCCTGCGGCGATGTCCTGCCGCACCGTGGTCAATTGCGGGACCATGCGCTGCGACAGGGGAAGATCGTCAAAGCCGGTGACGGCGACGCGCTCCGGCACTGCGATGCCGCGTTCGTGCAGCAGGCGGATCGTGGTCATGGCGATGATGTCGGAGGCGCAGACGATGCCATCGACGCTGCCGCCAATATCGTCGAGGTTTGCGGCGATCTGGCTGGCCATCTCGTCGCTGGCAAGATGCGTGGGAAAGGCGCTGAGCGTGGCGCCGGGAGTGGTATCGACGGCCTGCTGCGCCCCGGCCAGGCGATCGGCGATTTCCGGGCCATTGGTATCGCCGAAGAACGCAATTTTCCGCGCGCCGCGATCGAGCAGGCGTTGCGCGGCAAGCCGCCCGCCCGCCGCATTGTCTACCCCGACGGTGCATTGCACCTGGCCTTCGCGATGGCTGCCCCAGATGACGAGCGGCTTGTAGTATTGTGCCACGCGTTCGATCACCGCGCTCTGGTTCGATTGGCCGATGACCAGTGCGCCATCGAGCATGCCCGAATCGACGATCCGATCCAGCCATTCGTCATCGCCGGGGATGACGCGCGACAGCATCAGGTCGTGGCCGCTTTCGGTCAGCTCATCGGCGAGGTAGCCGAACAGGGTCATGAAGAACGGATCGGAAATGTGCTGGCGCCGTTCGTGGCCGAGCGGGATGACGACGCCGATCACGCCGGTGCGCTGGGTGCGCAGGCGGCGGGCCATCTGGTTGGGCCGGAAGCCGTGTTCGCGGGCGAGCGCCTGAATCCGTTCGCGCGTTTCCTTGTTTACCAGTGACATGTCTGCCAAGGCGCGCGAGACAGTGCCGGCAGACACGCCAGCGAGGCGCGCGAGTTCGGCTATGTTCTTGATCCTGCCCGGTTTCACGCCGTCATCCATGTTCAATCGAGTGCCCCGCGCGCGTTTGAAGGCGCAGAGTTGCGCCATGTCCGGAGCGGGGTGATGCGGTGCAATCGCCATGACTGTCAACCGGATTGGACGCCTTTTGCGGCCATGCTGCAGCGATCATGTTGCAGCATTGCCACGATTGACCGAGTCTTTGCAATCGATTGCTATTTTTGTTGCAAACGATTGTAGAGAGGATTAGCGGGGTTGTGATTGATTCCTGCAAGCGATGCAGGAGCTTGTTGTGGGAGGATTTATGAAGCGGTTCGCATTCCAAGGCTGTGCCTCGTTCATCGCGCTGTCTGCCGTGATGGTGGCAGCGCCGGCAATGGCACAGAGCGCGGCGCCCGGCGCTGCCCAGGCCGATGCCGAAGTGATCCCCGAAGCCGTCGGCCTTGACGCCATCGTCGTGACCGCTTCGGGCCGTGACAAGACCCAGCTGAACAGCGCGGTTTCGGTCAGCTCGATCTCCGCCGACACGATCCAGGCGCTCCGTCCGACGTCGGAAGCCGAAATCTTCCGCGCCATTCCGGGTATCCAGGTTGCCGGTACGGCAGGTCCTGGCGGCAACTCGAACATCGCGGTGCGCGGCCTTCCCGTGGCCACTGGCGGTTCGCCGTTCGTCCAGATCCAGGAAGATGGCCTGCCGACCGTGCTGTTCGGCGACATCCAGTTCGGCAATAACGACTACTGGACCCGCTTCGACGCATCGGTGGCCAATGTCGAAGGCGTTCGCGGCGGTTCGGCCGGCACCTTTGCCTCGCAGGCACCGGGTGCGGTCATCAACTACATCAGCCACACCGGCAAGCAGGAAGGCGGCTACATCGCCGTCAACCGCGGCATCGGCTATGACGAAACGCGCGCCGATTTCCGTTATGGCGGGCCGATCACCGACACGCTCTATTTCCACGTTGGCGGCTATGTGAAGAACGGGCGCGGGCCGCTGAAGGGTGATTACACGCTGTCGGATTCGTTCCAGGTCAAGGGCAGCCTGACCAAGGAATTCAACGAGGGCCGCGGCTATTTCCGCCTGCTGTTCAAGGTCGCTGACACGCAGGAGCCGAACTACACCGGTGCCCCGGCGCTCGCCACCATCACCGGCAAGAAGGTGACGAACATCCGTCCCTATCCGGGCTTCGACGGTCGTGA
>JAPLPG010000044.1 GCA_026400375.1 Novosphingobium sp.
CCCGCGTCGTTCTTCACCAGCTGGATGCCGATATCGTGCAGCCGCATCGCGGCGCGGTCGGTCTCGCTGGCGATGATCGCGATCTTGAACTTGCGCGGCAGGTAATCGAACTCCGGATGGAAGGTCGACCACTGGCGCAGCAGCTCGGCATAAGGGCGCGGATCGGTCAGCTCGTCGGCGGCAGCGCCGGCAAACTGATCGGAGGTGGTGTTGCGGATGCAGTTGCCGCTGGTCTGGATCGCGTGCATCTCCACCGTGGCCAGCTCGGCCAGGATGTCGGGCGCATCGGACAGCTTGATCCAGTTGTACTGGATGTTCTGGCGCGTGGTGAAGTGGCCATACCCGCGGTCATACTTGTCGGAAATGTCGCCCAGCAGGCGCATCTGGCGGCTGTTCAGCGTGCCATAGGGGATCGCCACGCGCAGCATGTAGGCGTGCAGTTGCAGATAGAGCCCGTTCTTCAGCCGCAGCGGCTTGAACTGGTCCTCGGTCAGGTCTCCGGCCAGGCGGCGCTCCACCTGTCCGCGAAATTCCGCCACGCGGGCATCGACCATCGCCTGGTCATGGCTGTCATACTGGTACATGTCAGATCACCCAGTTCCCTGCCGCAGGATCGGCAGGCTTGAGAGAAAGGTCGAGCCGCACCGTGGGGCCCAGTGCCCGGATGCGATCCTTGATGTGTGCCGGCCGAACGCCCTCGTCGGTGCGCGCCGCTTCGATCACTTGCGTATCGGTGACGATCTGCTTGGCGTTCTCGCGCGCGATCACCGCCTCGGCATGGTCACCTGCGTCCACCGCATCGTTGACATGGCGCGACCAGCCTTCGCCGGTCCACCACACAACATCGCCGGTGCGCAGATCGCTTGCGGTAATGATCTTCACTTTACGGCCTCCACAACCTGCTGCAATTCCATCATGTCTCCCCGGCCTGCCACGTCACCGATCACGATGAGGGCAGGGCTCTTCACCCTGTTCGCCGAAACCACCGTGCCAAGCCCGGCAAGGCTCCCACGCAACACGCGCATCTGCGGGCGGCTGGCGTTCTCGATCACCGCCACCGGCATCGTCGGCGCCAGGCCATCGGCCATCAGCTTTTCGGCAATCGCCTCGGCGGTGGCCACGCCCATGTAGATCACCAGCGTCCGGCCGACCCCTGCCAGCCCCGCCCAGTTCTGCTCGGTCAGCCCCTTGCACTGCCCGGCCACGAACGTCACGATGCTGGCCGCATCGCGGTGAGTAAGCGGGATCATCGCCGATGCGGCCGCGCCCATCGCCGCGCTGACGCCGGGGACGACCTGCACCGGCACGCCCGCGGCAAGGCAGTCCTCGGCTTCCTCGCCGCCGCGCCCGAAGACGAACGGATCGCCGCCCTTCAGCCGCACCACATCGTTCCCGGCCAGCGCCTCGCGCACCAGCAGCGCGTTGATTTCATTCTGTTGCAATGTGTGGCGCGACCGCTGCTTGGCCACCGAGATCATCCGGCAATCCCGGTGCGCCATCGCCAGAATGGCCGGATCGACCAGCCCATCGTGCACCAGCACGCGCGCATTCATCACCAGCCGCGCCGCCCGCAGCGTCAGCAGGTCCGGATCGCCCGGCCCGGCACCCACCAGATAGACGGTGCCGACTCTTGAAGAGGGATTGCTCATGAAGGCCAGATGGGCGCGCCGGGCGCAAGTCACCAGCGAGAAACCTTTTCCCCCCGCCTAGATCAGCTTTAGCGGTCGGCAGGCGGCCCCTTCTGTCCCACCGCGGCCGCCAGCGCGCGCAGGCCCGCGCTGTCCTTCAGGGTCACGTCCGCTTGCGGAAACGGGATTTCCACCCCGTGTTCCTTGAACAGCCGCCACACTCGCCAAAGCACGTCCGACCGGACATTGCCCACGCCGCCCTCGGGATCGTCGATCCACACCACCATCGTCATGTCGATGCTGCTCGTGCCAAACCCGCTGAGCAAGACGCCGGGCGAGGGAAAGCTCAGCACCCGCGGCGTCGATGCAATCGCTTCGAGCAGCAACTGCTGCACCTGGTCCAGATCGCTGCCATAGGCCACGCCGATGGGAATGTTGATCGCCACCTCGCGCGATGAGTAAGACCAGTTCTCGACCTGCTGCGTCATCAGGTTCTCGTTCGGGATCAGATACTCGCGATTGTCGCGGGTGGTGACCGAAACCGCGCGGATGC
>JAPLPG010000207.1 GCA_026400375.1 Novosphingobium sp.
ACAAGTCACAGGGCCGGGCGGACGCAAGTCTGCCCGGCCTTTTGCTTGCTCGGGGCGCTGGTTCACAGGGTCAAGGAACGAACCGGAACGCTGCCATTCCCGTGGCTTGTAGGACAGCGAAAACAGCCGGCGCGGTTACGCCGCCGTGATGTAGCGCGACACGTTCTGCGCCAGCACATCGAGCGGAACGTTGCCGCCATCGACCACCGCCTGGTTGAAATCGCGCAAGTCGTACCTGCTGCCCAGCGCCGCCCTGGCGCGTTCGCGCTGCGCGTTGATTTCCAGCCGGCCGAGCATGTAGCCGCAGGCCTGCCCCGGCCACGAGCAATAGCGTTCGACCTCGCTGATCGCGTTGGAGCGGGCAAGGCCGGTGGCGTCCATGAACGTGGCCAGTGCCCGGTCGCGGCTCCAGCCCATGGCGTGGATGCCGGTATCGACCACCAGCCGCGCCGCGCGCCACGACAGGCCCATCAGATAGCCGAGCCTGCCCGCCGGATCGCCATCGTACATGCCCAGTTCGTCGGCCAGCTGTTCGGCATAGAGCGCCCAGCCTTCGGAATAGGCGTTGAACGCCAGGATCGAGCGCACCAGCGGCAGTTGCTGGGCGTATTCGCCCTGCCAGACATGGCCGGGAATGCCTTCGTGGAACACCAGATCGGGGATCGACACGCGGTTGTGGATCGTCGGATCGCCCAGATTGACCCAGATCTTGCCCGGAATCTTGCCATCGATCGAGCCCGGGCCGCCGTAGGCCGCAGGCGCGCCAGCTTCTTCGGCCAGCGGCATGCGGCGGATTTCGAGGCTGCCGCGCGCCAGACGGCGGAAAGCCTGCGGCAGGCGGCCCCGCATCGCATCGAGCCTGGCCTGCATATAGGCCACGATCCTTGCGCGCGCGGCATCATCGCTGCCGAACGTCTGATCCGGGCGGGCCTGAAGCGCGGTCATCCGTTCGGCCACGCTGCCCGATGTCAGCCCCATGCCGCGCAGGATCACATCCATCTGCGCGCCCAGCTCCCGCAATTGCGCAAGGCCAACGGCGTGAATGTCCTGCGGCGTGCGCCGGGTGGTGGTGCCCGCGTGGAGGCCATAGGCATACCACGCTGCGCCATGCGGACGGGCGCTGATCCCGGCATCGCCGGTGGCAAGCGCGCGCTGGACCTGCAATTCGGCCCGCTGTCGTTCGAGCGCGGGGAGGACGGTCTGGGCAACGATGCGCGTTGCCCGTGCGGTCCAGTTTCCGGGAATGTCGGTGGTCTTGCGCGCCAGCGGGCCGATCAGCGGACCGTCAGGTTCGGCACTGGCCGCCATGCTGCGGGTCATTCCGGCGATGGCCTTGTCGAGCAGGAAATCTGGCGGAACGAGGCCGCCTGCACGGGCGGCGGCGGCCCGGGCGGTTTCGCCATCGAGTAGAGCGGGCATAGCGGCAAGGCGCGCCAGGTAGAATTCGGCATCGCGCGCATCGCGCACCGGCTGATCGCCTTCGAGCATCTGCGGCAGGTCAAGCCAGCCGCCGACGTTCTGGATCACCACATAGGGCGTGTTGCGCCAGCCGCCGATGGTCGCCACGCCATAGGGCAGGGCCATGCCTTCGAGCGTGGTGCGAAATGCGCTTTCCACCACGGCAAGGCTGGTGGCGGTTGCAGCGGCCATTCCGGTGCGCGGGAGCGCGGCGATCTGCTTCAGCCCATCTTCGAGAAAGGACCGCCGTGCCTCGACGCCCGCTTGCGAGCGGTCATCCAGCTTGCCACGCAGGGCCGCGCGTGCGCCGGTATCGACCCCGAGCGACGTTGCGCCGCCCGGTTCGAGTTCCAGCAGGCCCCACGCCAGCCTGTCGAGAAGGGCATCGGCGGCGGCGCCACTGCCCTTCGCCGCGCGCAAGGGGACGGACAGCGCGGCGAGCGTGGCAACGCTTCCACAGAGCAGGGTACGGCGATCGCAATTGGTCATGGCACCGGACTACATCGCCGAAATGCCACCGTCCAGTTTCAGCTCGGCCCCGGTCATGAACCGGCTCTCGTCGCTGGCAAGGTATAGCACGCCTGCGGCAATGTCGTCTGGTTCGCCCACGCGCCCCAGCGGGATCTGGCGGGCGAGCTTGCCCATCACCACCGACTTTTCGATATTGGCGTTGGTGGCGATGCCATCGAGGATCGGCGTGTCGACAAAGGTCGGGTGGACCGAATTGCAGCGGATGTCCCAACCGCGCTTGGCGCAATAGAGGGCAACCGATTTGGACAGCATCCACACCGCCGCCTTGCTGGCGTTGTAGCCGGGCATGGTGTCCGAGGCGATCAGTCCGGCGATGGAACTGATGTTGACGATCGATGCGGGCTGGCTTTCGCGCAGCAGCGGCAGGGCCTTCTGGCAGCCGAGGAACACGCTGTCGACGTTGATGGCAAAGCCGCGGTGCCATTCGTCCAGCGTGCATGTCTCGATATTGCCGCGCACGCCCACCCCGGCATTGTTGACCAGAACGGATAGCCCGCCCAGCTTTTCGGCGGCAAAGGCGATGGCGGCATCCCAGTCCGCCTCGCTCGTCACGTCGTGGCGCAGGGCAAAGGCGGTGCCGGTGCCAAGTTCCGCGTCAATGGCCTTGGCCGTAGCCTCGGCGCCATCGCCGTTGATATCGGTCAGCAGGACCCGTGCACCCTCGCGCGCCAGCATCCAGGCGTGGGCTGCGCCAAGCCCTTGTGCCGCGCCGGTGACGAGCGCCTTCTTGCCCTGAACTCTGCCCATGTGTGTTCTCTCCGTTGTGTTTTTTTCGAGCGTGTGAAGGCCCACTCCCAACCCCTCCCACTTGCGAGAGGGGGGAACCGCAAACCTTCCTGCTCCCCCGCGCAGGCGGGGGCCTCAGGCCGATTACGGTGGTGTTCCGTAAGACTCCCGAGGCCCCCGCCTGCGCGGGGGAGCAAGGATGTTGGAGTAACGAAGCAACTTGGCGCACATCGCGCAAGGCCCGCGAGGATCAGCGCAGGATCGAAGGCGAGAGCAGCAGCAGCATTCGCGTATCGATGGCATAGCCTTGCGCGCGCCTGGCCGAAAGGAACGCCTCGATTTCCGTAAGGGCAACCCGGTGCACGGTGATGCCTTCACCTTCCACGCCGCCGCCATCGGAAACTTTTTGCAGGTCCAGTGCGCGGAACAGCGTGAAGGCCTCGGTCACCATGCCGGGAGAGGAATGAAACTCGCCCAGCGATTCGATCCGGCCCGGCCGGTAGCCGGTCTCCTCTTCCAGTTCGCGCGCGGCGGCGATGGCCGCGTCCTCGTTCTCCGCGCCGGCTTCATCGCCGATCAGGCCGGCGGGCAGTTCGATGCAGGGGCGGCCCAATGGCACGCGGAACTGTTCGACCAGCAGGACATGGCCGTCCTCGATGGCCAGGATCACTGCCGCCTTGATGTTGCGGTTGCGGCCGACATATTCCCAGCGGCCGCGCGTCTTGGCCACGATGTAGCGGCCCTCCCACTGCACCAGTTCGGGATGGTCGCGGTACTCTTCTTCAAGGCTCATACTTCGATCAACCTGTCTGGCAGTTCGTTGACGTCATCGTCGCTGCGGGGGAAATGCCGGGCCAGAACCGTGCCCACTTCGCCCACCGCAGCGGCAATGCCTTGCGCAACCTGCCCGGCGCGCAGGGGATCGAGCATGGCCTTCATCGCGTGGCCCCAGGTCTCTGGCGCAACTTTCGAGGCGATGGCGGCATCGGCGATAATCTCGGCATGGTGTTCGTCAAGGCTGACATAGATCAGCACCCCGGTGCGGCCCGAGGTGCAGCTTTCCGCGCCGACGCGAAAGCAGGTGAGGGCGCGGGCACGGATGCGCGCGTTGCGGACAAAGCGCGGAGTGAGCCACAGGCCCAGCGGCGTGAACCGCATCAGCAGGTACATCGCGCCGAACTTCAGCGCGGCCACGGTCAGCGCCACGCCGATGATGCCGCGCGGCGTCCATTCGTGGCCCCACAGGCCCAGCATGCGTTCGACAAGGCCGATATAGAAGTCAGGCGCGATTTCCAGCGCGGACAGGGCGAGGAGCGCCGCCACAGCCGACCAGACCAGCGCGATGTCGTGGTAGGCATCGGACCGCGCGGTCACGATCGTCACGATCTCTCCGGCGCTGTGCATCTCG
>JAPLPG010000292.1 GCA_026400375.1 Novosphingobium sp.
GTCCTGTGAACGCATTAACCGCTTCTGCCGCCATTGCTTCGGGCCGGGTCACTCTCGCCAATGTTCGCCAGCGTTCGCTGGTCGAAGCCAAGATACGCGTGCTGGTGGTGGCGTTCCTGTTCGTCTGTGCCGCCCTCGCAGCCTTTGTCCGCATCCTCCAGCTGGGCCTGTTCGAAGGCGCGCCTGAGCGCCGGTCACTGGCCGAGGCGCTGTTGCCGCCCCGGGGCGAGATCGTGGATCGCAACGGCTCGCCGCTGGCCCGCGCCTTTCCCGCCTATGCCTTGTGGTACAATCCCAAGGCGCTGGGCGAAAACGGCTCGCCACTGGTCAAGTCGCCCGAGGAAGTTGCCACTGCCTTGATGCAGATCTTCCCCGATGCCGACTATCAGGACCTGCTGCGCCGTCTCAAGTCGGACAAGCCGAGCTACTTGCGCGCGCGGATCATGCCCGAAGAGGCGAACCGCATTTTCGCGCTGGGCGAACCCGCGCTGGAATTCCCGCGCGAGAACCAGCGCTATTACCCGCAAGGGTCGCTCGGCGCCCATGTGCTTGGCTATGTCGACAGCGAAGGCAAGGGCCAGGTCGGCATGGAGCAGGTGCTGGAAAAGAAGCTGCTCGATCCGGCGCAGCGCGCCCAGCCTGTCGCGCTTTCCATCGACATGCGCGCCCAAGGGGCGCTGGAAGACGAACTTGGCCGGGGCATGCTCGAAACCGAAGCCAAGGGCGCGGCCGGGATCATTCTGGACGTGGATACCGGCGAAGTCATCGCGCTCGCCTCGTTGCCCTCGTTCAATCCCAACCGTTCGGACATGGCCTACAACGACCTGGTGTTCAACAAGGTGACCAACCAGGTCTACGAACTGGGTTCGACGTTCAAGCCGCTCTCGGTGGCCGCAGCCATCGATGCCGGCGTGGTGACGGATCTTTCGGTGCGCTATCCTTCCGATCGCCCCCTCGAAATTGGCGGTTTCCGCATTCGTGACAGCCACAATTTCGGCGCGTCGCTCAACGTTCCCGAAGCGCTGATCCACTCCTCGAACATCGTCACGGCCCAGGTCGCCGACAAGCTCGGCGGGCCGGCGCTGAAAAGGACGATGGCCGCGCTCGGCATGAACGAGCGACCCTATATCGAACTGCCGGCGCGCGGCTTCCCGCTATGGCCGAAGGGTCATGCAAAGACTGGCGAATGGGCGCGCATCACCACGATGACGGTCAGCTTCGGCCACGGCATTGCCGTTACGCCGCTGCATCTCGCTGCTGCCTATGCGGCGATGGTCAACGGCGGCGTGTGGCGTCCGGCCACGCTGTACAAGGTCGATCCGGCCAAGGCCCCGGTCGGTCGCCGCGTGTTCAAGGCCTCGACCAGCGCGCGCATGCGCCAGTTGCTGCGCATGATCGTGGTCGACGGTACCGGCAAATCCGCCAATGCCCCGGGCTTTCGCGTAGGCGGCAAGACCGGATCGGCCGAAAAGCCCGGCGGCAAGAGCGGCTACAACCGCACCTCTCTGGTCGCGACTTTTGCCGCTGCGTTCCCGATGGACAAGCCGCGCTATGTCGTGATCGCCATGCTCGATGAGCCCAAGGGCACGGCGGCGACATCGTTCCAGCGTACCGCGGCGTACAACGCCGGGCCGATCGTGGGCCGTCTCGTGCCCCGCATCGGGCCATTCCTCGGCGTGGTGCCCGACGATACGCGCGATATCGACATTTCCGACCTGTCGCCGCTGGTTGGCAACGGGAACGGCGAATGAAGCTGGCTGCGATCCTCGAGGCGGCGGGTTTCCCGGTTGCAGGTGGCGAGGCGAATGTCACCGGCTTTGCCATCGATCATCGCAAGATTGCGCCCGGCACCATTTTCGGTGCCTTTCCCGGCACTCGCTTCAACGGTGAAGACTTCATCGCCGATGCCGTGAAGTCTGGTGCGGTCGCCATTGTCGCGCGCCCGGAGGCCAAGGTCGAAGGTGCGATCCACATCGCCGATGCCGAACCGCGCCGCGCCTTCGCCGCCTTGGCAGCGCGCTTCTTCCAGCCGGTTCCCGATACCGTCGTCGCCGTCACCGGCACGAACGGCAAGACCTCCACTGTCGAGATGACGCGCCAGATCTGGCGCATGCTGGGCCAGTCTGCCGCATCTATCGGCACGCTGGGCGTGACCACGGCCGACGAAAGCGTGTCGACCGGCCTGACCACGCCCGATATCGTCACCTTCCTGTCGAACATGACCGGATTGGCGCGCGAAGGCGTGACGCATGTCGCCTATGAAGCGTCGAGCCACGGGCTCTCGCAGTATCGCAACGAGGGCCTGCGCGTCGTGGCCGGCGGCTTCACCAACCTCAGCCGCGACCATCTCGATTACCACGCAACGATGGAAGACTATTTCGCGGCCAAGATGCGCCTGTTCGATCACGTCATCGCCGATGGCGGCACGGCGGTGGTGTGGCTGGACGACGAATGGTCGCCCCGCGCGGCCGAGCATGCGCGGCGGCGCGGGTTGCAGCTGTTTACCGTGGGCTCCAGAGGCACCGCGATCCGCCTTGCCGCGCGCACGCCGACCCAGCTTGGCCAGACGCTCGAAATCGAATGGCAGGGCCAGCCGCGCAAGATCGTCCTGCCGCTGATCGGTGCCTATCAGGCGGCCAATGCGCTGGTTTCGGCAGGCCTCGCCATTGCATCGGGTAGCGATGCGGCCAAGGTCTTCGAGGCTCTGGGCCGGTTGCAGCCGGTGCGCGGGCGGCTTGAACGTGCCGCCATCAATCGCGCCGGAGCGCCGGTCTATGTCGATTATGCCCACACGCCCGATGCCATGGAGGCCGCCATCCAGGCGCTGCGCCCGCACACTGCCGGGCGCCTGATCACTGTCTTTGGCGCAGGGGGTGATCGCGATGGGGGCAAGCGTCCGGAGATGGGTCGTGCGGCCTGTGCCGGATCGGATGTGGTGATCGTCACCGATGACAATCCGCGCGGCGAAGATGCCGCTGCAATTCGCGCGGCGGTCCTGGCCGGGTGCGATGGCAACGCGCGCGAGATCGGCGATCGCCGCACCGCCATCGGCGCTGCCATTGCCGAGGCGGGGCGCGATGATATAGTCCTGATCGCAGGCAAGGGGCACGAACAGGGACAGATCATTGGCAGGGGCGATGCGATGCGCATCCTGCCGTTCGATGACGTACAGGTCGCAAGGGAGTGCACGACATGACCGCCCATCCCGCGCTTATCGCATGGCCAGAGGACCCGTCGGATGCGGCGGGTCTTGCGCTTTGGACCAGTGAAGAGATTGCCCGTGCCACCGGCGGTCGTGCCAGTGGCCACTTTGCCGTCTCCGGCGTCGAGATCGACAGCCGCGAGGTGGTCGAAGGCGACCTGTTCTTTGCGCTGAAGGGCGAGGCTTCGGACGGCCATCGCTTTCTCGAAGGCGCGGCGGCGCGCGGCGCTTCGGGCGCGGTCGTCGAACACGCCACCTTCGGGCCGCACGTGCTCGTGCCCAATACCGCGATCGCGCTTGAAGATCTGGGCAAGGTGGCGCGCGCGCGGGTCGACGCCGGGATTGTCGGCGTCACCGGCTCTGCCGGCAAGACCGGCGTCAAGGAAGCGCTCTATTCCGCGCTCGACCGGGCCAGCCGGGGCCGCGCGCACCGTTCGGTCAAGAGCTACAACAATCATGTCGGCGTCCCCCTCAGCCTCGCCCGCATGCCGGCGCGCAGCACCTACGGCGTGTTCGAAATGGGCATGAACCACGCTGGCGAACTGGCCGCACTGACCCGTCTGGTCCGCCCGCACGTGGCCGTGATCACCACGATCGCGCCTGCTCACATCGGGCACTTCTCCGGCGAAGAGGCGATCGCCGATGCCAAGGCCGAAATATTCGAAGGGCTGGAGCATGGCGGGGTCGCGATCATTCCTGCCGACAACCGCCACCATGACCGGCTGCGGGCCAAGGCCGTGCAGCATGCCGAGCGCGTGATCAGCTTCGGTCGCCATGCCGATGCCGATGTGCGCCTGCTCGATGCCGTTGCCGCCGCGCATGGCGGCACTCTGGTCACCGCCGATCTTGATGGGCGCAAGGTGTGCTACACGATCTCGCAGCCCGGCGAACACTGGGTCGCCAATTCGCTGGCGATCATGGCGGCGGTCGAAGCCATCGGCGGCGATCTGGGCGCTGCGGGCCTTGCCCTGGCCGAGATGGAAGGCCTTGCCGGACGCGGCGCGCGCCACACCATTGCCGCGGGCGGCGGCGATGGTTCGGGCAAGGCCCTGCTTATTGACGAAAGCTACAACGCCAATCCTGCCTCGATGGCGGTGACCTTGCGCCAGTTGGGGGCAACGCCAGCCACCCGGCGCGTCGCCATTCTCGGCGCGATGAAGGAACTGGGGGCCGAGGAAGCGCGCTACCACGCCGAACTTGCCGGGCCGATTGCGGAAGGCAAGGTCGACAAGCTGGTGCTGGTCGGGACCGAAATGGCCACATTGGCGCAAGCACTGGGGAAAAGCGGCGGATCATCGCTTGCCGGTCGAATCGATGTAACGCATGTGCAGACTGCGGCCGATGCGGCGGAATGTCTCGCGGCCGATGGCGTGCGCGGGGGTGACGCCCTGCTCGTCAAGGGGTCGAATTCGGTAGGACTGGGCGCGATCGTGCGTTCGCTTGCCGCCAGGGAACAGTGAATGCTCTATCAGCTGGCCGAATGGCTGAATTTTGAAGGTTTCAGCAACCTTGTCCGTTACCAGACCTTCCGCGCGGGCATCACGCTGGTTACCGCGCTGCTGATTGGTCTGATCATCGGCCCGCGCTTCATCAACATGCTGCGCGTGCGCCAGGGCAAGGGCCAGCCGATCCGCGAGGACGGTCCGCAGTCGCACCTGGCCAAGCGCGGCACGCCGACCATGGGCGGATTGATGATCGTCACCGCGCTGCTGCTGTCGCTGCTGCTGTGGATGGACATGACCAGCCGCCTGCTGTGGTCCTGCATCGTGGTCACGCTCGGCTTCGGCCTGATCGGCTTCCTCGACGATTACGACAAGGTCACCAAGTATGCGCACAAGGGTGTGCCGGCCAAGGTCCGCCTCGCCGGAGAGTTCGTGGTCGCAGCCATCGCCGCGTGGCTGGCGGTGGGAGAGACGAACCTTTACGTGCCCGTGTTCAGCAATCTCTATGTGCCGCTGGGGCCGCTCTACTATCTCTTTGCGATCTTCGTGATCGTTGGCGCAGGCAATGCCGTGAACCTGACCGACGGGCTTGATGGACTGGCGATCATGCCGGTCATCATTGCCGCAGGCACATTTGCGATCATCGCCTATCTCGCCGGGCGCGTGGATTATTCGTCCTATCTCGGCATCCCGCACGTGAAGGGCGCAGGCGAACTGGCCATCTTCTGTGCCGGGATGATGGGGGCAGGGCTTGCCTTCCTCTGGTTCAATGCGCCGCCTGCCGCGGTGTTCATGGGTGATACCGGCAGTCTTGCCCTTGGTGGCGCGCTTGGCGTGATCGCGGTCGCTTCGCATCACGAAATCGTGCTGGCCATCGTCGGCGGACTGTTCGTGATGGAAGCCGTATCGGTGATCGTGCAGGTTGCGGTCTACAAGCGCACCGGCAAGCGGGTGTTCCGCATGGCCCCGATCCACCACCATTTCGAACAGCTGGGCTGGAAGGAATCGACCGTCGTGATCCGCTTCTGGATCGTTTCGATCGTGCTGGCGCTGATCGGCCTTGCCACGCTGAAAGTGCGATGATCGTCTCGCCCGCCTTCTCCGGAAAGCGCTTTGCCGTGCTTGGCCTTGCCCGCTCGGGGCAGGCCAGCGTCGAAGCGCTGCTGGCGGGCGGGGCAGAGGTAACCGTCTGGGACAGCCGTGAAGAGCCACGCGCTGCCTATGAAGGACGCTGCCAGATTGCCGATCCGCTGGCGATCGACCTGACGGGCTTTGCAGGCGTGGTCGTCAGCCCCGGCGTGCCGTTGAACCGCCACCCCATTGCCGCTCATGCCGCATCGTTCGGCGTGCCGGTGATCGGCGATATCGAACTGTTCGCGCAGGCCCGGGCCGACCTGCCGCCGCACGTGGTCGTCGGGATCACCGGCACCAACGGCAAATCGACGACCACGATGCTGGTCCACCACATCTGCAAGGCCGCCGGGCGCGAGGCTCGGTTGGGCGGGAACATCGGCCTGCCGGTGTTGGGGCAGGAGCCCTTGCCTGAAGGCGGCGTCTATGTGCTTGAACTGTCGAGCTATCAGATCGATCTCACGCAAGGCCTCGATTGCGATGTGGCGGCACTCATCAACCTCAGCCCCGACCATCTTGACCGCTACGATGGCTTCGAAGGCTACGCCGCTGCCAAGGCGCGGCTGTTCGAGATGCAATCGGCTCGCCATCATGCGGTATTCGGGCGGGGCGACCAGCATACGCTCGACATCGCGCTCGAAACGTCGTCGCGGCACGAGCCCGGTTTCGTCCATGTGGTTGATCCAGGCCTGCTCGCAGGCCAGGCTGACTGGCCCTCGTTGCAAGGGCCGCACAACTTGCAGAACGCCGCGATAGCGGTCGAAATCGCGCAGCACCTTGGCATAGGCGAAGATGTATGGCGGCCGGCGCTTGCCAGCTTCGTCGGCCTGCCGCACCGGATGGAGCGTGTGGCCGAGGCCGATGGCGTACTGTTCGTGAATGACAGCAAGGCCACGAACGCTGCCTCCACCGCCCCGGCACTCGGCGCGTATCCGCGCATTCACTGGATTCTGGGCGGGCTGCCGAAAAGCGACAATCTTGACGAATGCACACCATACTTCGGCAATGTCGTGGCTGCCTACACCATCGGTGAGGCCGGGCCGATGTTTGCCGACATCCTCGAACCGGTCATGCCCGTCACCCGCAGCGAAATGATGTGCGATGCCGTGCGCCAGGCCATGGAAGCGGCACAACCCGGCGATGTCGTCATGCTGTCTCCGGCGTGTGCCAGCTTCGATCAGTTCCGCGATTTCGAAGCGCGTGGCGACAGCTTCCGCCAGATCGTCGAAGCGCTGATCGAGGATCGCCAGGCCCCTTGTCCCCCCGGAACCAGCCAGTGAGAACCGGCACATGAGCACTGGTCAATGAGCACCGCGCCCACGCCGACGCGCCTTGTCACCACCACCACGCCCGATGGCGGCGTGCGCGTGGTCGGCCATGGTGCGCGCTTTCGCCGCAGCCGGCGCAGCGAACTGCTGATCTGGTGGCGCGAGATCGATCGCGTTCTGCTGACGCTGGTCCTCTCGCTGCTGGCCATCGGTTGCATCGCGGTGGCCGCCGCATCCCCGGCCAGTGCGCATCGCCTGTCGACGGCCAAGAAGTCTCTGGGCGATCTCTATTTCTTCTGGATTCACTTGCGCTGGGTCGCGGTCGGCCTGGTCGCAATGTTCTTTGCCTCGGTCCTGCCCAAGGAGGCGGCGCGCCGTGCCGCGATCCTGCTGGCGGTGGCGATGGTCATCGGGTTGCTGCTGGTGCCGCTGATCGGGAGCGAAGTGAAGGGCGCGCGCCGCTGGCTGTGGCTCGGCTTCAGCCTGCAACCGTCGGAATTTCTCAAGCCCGGCTTTGCCATCGCGCTGGCCTGGATCCTGTCGTGGCGGGTGCGCGACCCCAACATCCCGGTCATTCCGGTAACGATCGGCATCATGGGCCTTGTCGGCGCGTTGCTGATGGCGCAGCCCGATTTCGGATCGACCGTGCTGTTCGGCGGGGTGTGGTTCGTGCTGGTCCTGCTGTCGGGCCTGTCGGTCAACAAGATCGTCTGGTCGCTTGGCGCCGGGGTGGTGGTGGTCGTGGCCGCCTACCTGTTCTATCCCAACGCCACCCACCGCATCGACAACTTCATTTCCGGCGGCAGCGAATTCGATCAGGTCGATCTGGCCATGCGCACGCTGACCAATGGCGGGTGGAGCGGGACCGGCCTGTGGCTCGGCAGTCGCAAGAACGCCCTGCCCGAAGCGCACACCGACTACATCTTTTCGGTGATCGGTGAGGAATTCGGGCTGGTTGCCTGTGTCGTCATCGTCCTGATCTATTGTGCAATCGCGCTGCGCGTGCTGATGCGCCTGCTTGACGAGGACGACATGTTCACCATCCTTGCCGCAGCCGGGTTGACCGCGCAGCTGGTGGGGCAGGCGTTCATCAACATCCTCGTCAACGTGCAACTGTTCCCATCGAAAGGCATGACCTTGCCGCTTATCAGCTATGGCGGTTCATCCACGATTGCGCTGCTTCTGGGAGTAGGGCTGCTGCTGGCGATCACCCGCCGCAATCCCTTCCTGTCGCGCGAGAAGTTCGACGTATCCGAGCTGGTGCGCAGATGAGCACGCGCAATCCCGCCCCTGGCGCATCCCGACATTTCGTCCTGGCAGCAGGCGGCACCGGTGGCCACCTGATCCCGGCCTTCGCGCTGGCCATCGAGCTTGACCGGCGCGGCCATCATGTTGCTCTGGTCACCGATGAACGCGGGGCCTTGATCCCCGGCAAGCCCGAATTCATGCCTGCCCACGTGCTGCCTGCCGGGCGTCTGGCCAAGAGCCCGGTCGCCCTGGCCAAGGGCCTGCGCGCCATATGGCAGGGCCGCGCGATGGCGCTTCGCCTGTTCGAAAGCTTCGAACCGTCGTGCGTGATCGGCTTTGGCGGATATCCCGCCTTGCCCGCGTTGCTGGCCGCCCGGTCGGCCAGAATTCCGACCGTCATCCACGAACAGAACGCCGTGCTGGGGCGCGTGAACCGCTTTCTGTCCGGCCGCGTCGATGCGATTGCCACCGCCTACGCCGAGGTCGACCGGCTCGATCCCAAGCTGTGGGGCAAGGTCCACCGCGTGGGCAACCCGGTGCGTCCTGAAGTGCTGGCCCTGCGGGGTGAAGCTTTCCCGGAATTCACCGAAGACAGCCTGCTGCGCGTGCTGGTGACCGGCGGCAGCCAGGGGGCGTCAATCCTGTCCGAGGTCGTTCCCGATGGCCTTGCCATGTTGCCGCCCGCGCTGCGTCACCGCCTGCAGGTTACGCAGCAATGCCGCCCCGAAGACCTGGAGGCCGTGCGCGCGCGGTATGCCGCGCACGAAATACCGGCGGAACTTGGCACCTATTTCGAAGACATGCAGGCCCGCCTTGCCGGGACGCACCTGTTCATCGGGCGCGCCGGGGCATCGACGATCGCAGAACTCACGGCGGTGGGCCGGCCTGCCATCCTGATCCCGCTGCCTATTGCCACCGACGATCACCAGGCCGTCAACACGCGCGAGATGGTCGCCGCAGGCGGCGCGCGCGCCATCCGCCAATCGGGCTTTACGCCAAAGGAACTGGCCAAGCAGATCCAGGTCATGGCCCAGCACCCGCAAACGCTCGCCAATGCCGCACATGCCGCGTGGAACTGCGGCCTGCCCAACGCCGTCAGCGATCTGGCCGATCTGGTCGAAAGCTTCGGCGGCGATCCGATCATGGACGTGATTCGCGTAGACAAGCGCAGCCCGGTGGCATCGGGTCAGGAGCAACTCGCAAGGCGCGCCCCAGCAACCGGAGAGGTCAAGTGAAGGGCGTCGGCACCGAAATCGGCACGATCCATTTTGTCGGCATCGGCGGCATCGGCATGTCGGGCATTGCCGAAGTGATGCACAACATGGGCTATTCGGTGCAGGGGTCCGACATGGCCGAAGGCTATGTCATCGATGGCCTGCGCCAGCGCGGCATAAAGGTGATGATCGGACAGGCCGCGCAGAATGTCGCTGGCGCGGCGGTGGTGGTCACCTCGACCGCCGTGAAGCGTGACAATCCCGAAGTGGTCGCCGCGCTCGAACACCGCATTCCCGTGGTGCGCCGCGCGGAAATGCTGGCCGAATTGATGCGGCTGAAGAACACCGTCGCCGTGGCCGGAACCCATGGCAAGACGACCACGACCTCGATGATCGCCTGCCTGCTCGATGCTGGCGGCGTTGACCCGACCGTGATCAACGGCGGCATCATCAATTCCTACGGCTCCAACGCGCGCTTGGGCGACAGCGAATGGATGGTCGTGGAAGCCGACGAGAGCGACGGCTCGTTCCTGCGGCTCGACGGCACCCTGGCGGTGGTCACCAACATCGATCCCGAACACCTCGATCACTACGGCAGCTTTGACAAGGTGAAGTCGGCGTTCGTCGAATTCATTGAAAACGTGCCGTTCTATGGCGCTGCCATGCTGTGCATCGATCACCCTGAAGTGCAGGCGATCATCCCCAAGGTGCGCGATCGCCGCGTGGTGACCTACGGCTTTTCCGCACAGGCCGATGTGCGGGGCGAAGCGGTCACCCCGATTCCCGGCGGCAACCGCTTCGATGTGCTGCTGCGCCAGCGCGACGGATCTTTCCGCCGGATCGAGGGCCTCGAACTGCCGATGCCGGGCCGCCACAACGTGCAGAACGCGCTTGCTGCCGTGGCGGTCGCTGCGGAAATGGGCGTGTCCGACGATCTGATCTGCACCGGCTTTGCCAAGTTTGGCGGGGTCAAGCGCCGCTTTACCAAGGTGGGCGAGATTGGCGGGGTGACGATCATCGACGACTACGGCCACCACCCGGTGGAAATCCGCGCTGTCCTCGCCGCGGCGCGCGAAGGTGTGCCACGTGAAGGGCAGGGGGGCCGGGTCATCGCCGTGGTCCAGCCACACCGCTTCACCCGGTTGCGCGATCATATGGAAGACTTCCAGGGCGCGTTCAACGATGCCGACGTGGTCTACGCCGCGCCCGTCTACCCGGCAGGCGAACAGCCGATCGAGGGTGTGGACAGCGCCGCGATGGTCGAAGGCATCAAGGCACGCGGCCACCGCAGCGCCCACCTGATCGCCGGCCCTGACGCGCTGGCGAGGGAACTTGCCGCCATGACGCAGCCCGGCGACATGGTCGTGTGCCTTGGCGCGGGCGATATCACCAAGTGGGCCGCCGGCCTTGCCGATGCGATTGCTGCGGAAAGGGCTGCGGCGTGACGCAAACCGGTCCTTCGACAGGCTCAGGACGAACGGATGTTGGGGTAAGTTCATTCCCAGAACCCGCTCGTGCTGAGCCTGTCGAAGCACGCCCGCCCGAACCCCGCGGCAAACTTACCCGCAACGCCCCGCTCGCCCCATTGGTCTGGTTCAAGTCCGGCGGCTCGGCCGACTGGCTGTTCGAACCAAAGGATCTGGCCGACCTCCAGGACTTCCTCGGCAATCTTGCGCCCGAAGTTCCGGTCATGGCGCTGGGCTTGGGTTCCAACCTCATAGTGCGCGATGGTGGCGTACCGGGTGTCGTCATCCGGCTGGGCAAGGCCTTTGCCAAAGTCGCCAGGGTCGATGAGACGACGCTCGATTGCGGCGGCGGCGCCAGCGGCATTCTCGTCTCCTCCACCGCGCGCGATCATGGCATTGCCGGCCTCGAATTCCTGCGCTCCATCCCCGGCACGGTCGGCGGCTTCGTGCGCATGAACGGCGGCGCCTATGGGCGTGAGGTCAAGGACGTGCTGATTGATTGCGACGTGGTCATCCGCTCGGGCGAAATCGCGACGCTGCCCTTGCGCGAACTGAACTACACCTACCGGCACTCAGACCTCACCGACGGCTGCGTCGTGGTCGCTGCGCGCTTCCGGGGGCAGCCCGGCGAACCCGCTGCAATCCAGGCCGAAATGGACCGCATCAGCGCCGCACGCGAAGCCTCGCAACCGCTGCGCAGCAAGACAGGCGGCTCCACGTTCAAGAACCCGGATGGGGCGCGGGCGTGGGAACTGGTCGACCGGGCCGGTTGCCGCGGACTCGCCATCGGCGGCGCGCAAGTCAGTGAAAAGCACACGAACTTCCTGATCAACACCGGCGAGGCGACCAGCGCCGAAATCGAGCGATTGGGCGAGGAAGTGCGCCGGCGGGTGAAAGATATGTCGGGCGTCGAGCTCGAATGGGAAATCAAGAGGATTGGCAGACCGTGACGCTTCCGAAACTTCATGTCGCGGTGCTGATGGGCGGCTGGTCGAGCGAGCGGTCGGTCAGCCTTATGTCGGGCGAAGGCGTGGCCAAGGCCCTGGAATCAAAGGGCCACACGGTGACCCGGATCGACATGGGCCGCGATGTCGCACTGCGCCTGGCCGAGGCCCGGCCCGATGTCGTGTTCAATGCCCTGCACGGCACGCCCGGCGAGGATGGCTCGATCCAGGGCCTGATGGACATCATGGGGCTGACCTATACCCATTCCGGCCTTGCCACCTCGGTCGTCGCGATCGACAAGGAGTTGACCAAGCAGGCGCTGGTTCCCCACGGCATTCCGATGCCCGGCGGGCGCATGGTCAAGGTGGCAGACCTGTTCAAGGCCGATCCGCTGCCGCGCCCCTATGTGCTCAAGCCGGTCAACGAAGGTTCGTCGGTCGGCGTCGCCATCGTCACCGCCGATGGCAATCATGGCAATCCGATCAGCGCGGACAGCAAGGGTCCGTGGCAGGAATTCGACCAGCTGCTGGCCGAACCGTTCATCCGAGGCCGCGAACTGACCACTGCCGTGATCGGCGATCGCGCGCTGCTGGTCACCGAACTGCGGCCAAAATCCGGCTTCTACGATTTCGATGCCAAGTACACCGATGGCATGACCGACCACATCTGCCCGGCGGACATCCCCGACGATATCACGCAGGCGTGCAAGCAGATCGCCCTGCGCGCCCACCAGTTGCTCGGCTGCAAGGGCACGAGCCGCTCGGACTTCCGCTGGGACGATGAACAGGGCGTTGCGGGGCTGTTCCTGCTCGAGGTCAACACCCAGCCCGGCATGACCCCGCTCAGCCTGGTTCCGGAACAGGCCAAGGCCCTGGGCATGGACTATCCAGATCTGGTCGAGGCAATCATCGCCGAGGCCCTGAGCGATGCCAAAGCTGACGAAGGAAAGGTCTGAACCATGGCGCAGACGATCAAGCGTGGCGGCGGACAGGGCGTGCGGCGTGCCGCGGCTGCCCGCACCACCCGGCGCAAGGTCCAGACCGCGCGCAAGCAGACCGGATCGCTGTTCGACAGCGTCATGGCATGGATGCCGTTCAGCGAAGACACGCTGCACAAGATCGTCATGGCGGTGATCCTGGCGGTTGCCGCGGCGATCGTGTGGACCGTCGCGGTCATGGCCGGCGTGCCCGCGCTCGCGTCCGAACAGGCCGCGCTGATCGCTTCGGATGCCGGCTTCAAGGTCAGCCATCTCGAAGTGCGCGGCGTCAACCGCATGAACGAGCAGAAGATCTACGAGAAAGTCCTCGGCCAGAACGACCGCGCCATGACCACGCTCGACCTTGCCGGGTTGCGCGATGAACTGAACGCCATTTCCTGGGTCAAGGATGCCCGCGTCTCGCGCAAGCTGCCCGATACGCTGGTGATCGACATCGTCGAGCGCAGCCCGCACGCCGTGCTGCGCAAGCCTGACCGGCTCGTGCTGATCGACGATACCGGAACCGAGCTGGAGACGGTGAAGCCTGATCGGGCCAAGGGCATGCTGGTGCTCAATGGCCTTGGCGTGGGCCAGCGGGTGCAGGATCTGTCGCGCCTGCTCGAAGTCGCGCCTGCGCTCAAGCCGCAGGTGTCCGAGGCCGAATGGGTCGGCAACCGCCGCTGGAATCTGACCTTCAAGACCGGTCAGGTCCTCGCCCTGCCGGAAGGCGACGACAAGTCGTCGGGCGCATTGTTGAGCTTTGCCCGCATGGACGGGGTCAACCGCCTGATCGGCGGAAAGGTCGCCGCGTTCGACATGCGCGCGCCCGATCGCATCTACATGCGCGTACCCGGCCATGCCGAAGAGATGGCCGAAGAGAAGCGCGCCGCTGCGCAAGCCAAGGCGCAAGCCAGGCGCATCGCCGCCGCCGCCAACGCGGACGAGGGTTGAGCCGCCGCCATGGCCACCCCGCGCATCACCAAGGTTTTTGCCGCCGTCAACATCGGCTCGTTCCGCGTCTCCGCGATGATCGCGGGCCTTTCGGAAACCGGCGAGATGGTCGTGCTCGGATCGGGCCACCGGGCGGCACAAGGGATCAAGCGCGGTTACGTCACCGATATGCAGGCGGCCACCCATTCGGTGCGCGATGCTATCGAACGCGCTGAAAAGATGGCCAATATCGGCATACAGAAGGTGTGGATCGGCTGCTCCGGTGCAGGCCTTGGCAGCACCACCGCCAAAGTCGAGGTCGAGATCGGTGGCCGCCGGATCGAACAGGACGATATCGAGCACCTGCTGGTGGCGGGCCGCGAAGTGATCGAACCCGATGGCCGCACCGTGCTGCATGCCCAGCCAGCGCACTACACGCTCGATGGTGCGCACGGCGTGCCCAATCCCCGCGGTCTCCATGCCGAGCGGCTGGCGGTCGATATCCACGTGATGCTGGCCGATGGCGCCCCGGTTCGCAACTTGCGCGAAGCGGTGCAGAACGCGCATCTCGACGTGGAAACCGTGGTCGGCTCGCCCATCGCCGCAGGCCATGCCTGCCTGACTCCGGAAGAGCGTGAACTGGGCGTGGCGCTGGTGGAATTCGGCGCGGAAGTGACCACCGTATCGGTCTATGCCGCCGGCATGCTGCTGGGCATGCAGGTCATCCAGTATGGTTCGGGCGACATCACCGATGCCATCGCTTCGGCCTTCGGCATCCGCCGTTATCAGGCAGAGCGGCTGAAATGCATGTCAGGGTCGGCCATCGCCAGCCCGGCCGATCACCGCGAGATGATCCCGGTCAACGCGCCCGGTGATCCCGAAGGCGGTCCTGTCGCGCGCCACGCCGATGACAAGAATCGCATCCCCCGCGCCGAACTGATCTCGGTCATCACGCAGCAACTGGGCTTCTTTACCGAAGAAGTGTCCAAGGAGCTCAAGGCCATGGGCTTTGTCGGCCAGACCGGGCAGCAAGTGGTGCTGACAGGCGGCGGCGCGCAACTGCCGGGTCTTGCAGACTATGCGCAATCGGCGCTGGGTCGGCCGGTGCGTATCGGGTCGCCGCCGACGATGCTGGGCCTGCCCCCCGGCCATGCCACCCCCAGTTCGAGCACGCTGGTCGGCCTGATCCTGTTCGCAGCCGCCGACCCGGTGGACATTCGCAGCATTGGCCCTGCCTTTTCGCCCAATGGCAGCTATCAGGGCTGGAGCCTGCCGAGTCGGCTGCTGCGCGCAGTAAAGGATTACTTTTGAGCGGGAATTTCCACCGTTCCGGCTGCAAATGCCGGACAGGGCGCCCGGTCTGCGTGTTGCAACCTGTGGAAAAGGTTCGTGCGGCTTTGATTCGACAAGCATGCATGTGCAACAGGTTAATGTAATATTGTCCACTCGCGCCAACGGCAGGAAACTGCCCACGGCCAATCCAGCGACCCGCTTGGGAGACCGTCTATGAGCATCAACATCGGACCGCCGGCCATCGACGAGCTTCGGCCCCGGATCACGGTGATCGGGGTTGGTGGTGCAGGCGGCAATGCCATCGCCAACATGATCAATGCGCAGATCGAAGGCGTCGATTTCATCGTCGTCAACACCGATGCTCAGGCGCTCAACAACGCGATTGCCGAAACCCGCATCCAGCTTGGCCCCGATATCACGCAGGGCCTTGGCGCCGGTGCCCGCCCCGAAGTGGGCCGGGCCGCTGCCGAGGAAACGCTCGAAGAGATCGAGCGCGCTCTGGATGGGGTGCACATGGTGTTCATCGCCGCCGGCATGGGCGGCGGCACCGGCACCGGCGCTGCCCCGGTCATCGCCGAAGCTGCGCGCCGCAAGGGCGTGCTGACCGTCGGCGTGGTGACCAAGCCGTTCCTGTTCGAAGGCACGCGCCGCATGCGCGCGGCGGATTCGGGCATCGAGGAACTGCAGAAGCACGTCGATACGCTGATCGTGATTCCCAACCAGAACCTGTTCCTGGTGGCCAAGGCGGAAACGACCTTCAAGGAAGCGTTCCAGCTGGCCGACGAAGTGCTGCAGCAGGGCGTGCGGTCGATCACCGACCTGATGGTCATGCCCGGCCTGATCAACCTCGACTTTGCCGACGTGCGCTCGGTCATGGGCGAGATGGGCAAGGCGATGATGGGCACCGGCGAAGGCGAAGGCCCGAACCGTGCGCTGGAAGCAGCCGAACGCGCCATTGCCAACCCGCTGCTTGATGGCGTGTCGATGGCCGGCGCCAAGGGCGTGATCATCTCGATCATCGGTGGCGACGACATGAAGCTGCTCGAGGTTGACGAAGCCGCCAACCACATCCGCGAACTGGTCGATCCCAACGCCAACATAATCTGGGGGTCGGCGTTCAATCCCGATCTCGATGGCAAGATCCGTGTGTCGGTCGTCGCCACCGGCATCGAACAGAGCAACGAACAGGCCGAAATCGCCTCGCGCCCGGTCTCGATCCCCGGCACGTCGCGCGGTCCGGCCGTGCCGACTGCGGCGTCGGCAGCGGCGTCCGCCGTTCTCGCAGCGCCGGTCTACACGCCGCCGCCCGCCCAGCCTGAGCCTGCTGCCCCGCCCGCAGCAGCCACTCCCGCAGCGCCCGCGCCCGCCCCGGCGCCAGAACCGTTCGACCTGACCCTCGATCTGACGTCGGCGCAGGAAGAACTGCCCGAGGCGCCCAGCGGCGAACTTCTGCTCGGGGGCTCCGAACCTGCCCCTGCGCCGGTGGCCGAACCAGCCATGCCACGGCTGAGCCGGACCGACGATGCGGCCGCGAAGCCTGCCGGCGGCAGCACGCTGTTCGAACGCATGGCCAACCTTTCGCGCGGCACGCGCGCTGGTGAGGAAGACGAAGGGGACGAGGGCGGATCGCTCAATATCCCGCGTTTCCTGGGACGGCAGAACAACCAGTAATTGCGATAAGCGGCGGCACCCGTTGCCGCCGCTTCATCTGGATTGATGTATTGAGCGCGGCAGGATGAAAAATCGCTTCCCTTTCGCGCAAGGCACGCGCCTCGCGGTATCGCTCGTCGCCCTGGCGGCTTCGTCGCAGGTGCTTGCCCAGGTTGATGATGATCCCGATGGCCCGGTCACCGTGTCCCGGCCCGTGGTGCAATCCACCACGCCCAGTCCCAGCCGCGATCTCAATGCAGCGCTTGCCCGTCTTGCCAGCGATCCGCGCAATGTTTCCGCGCTGTCCGATGCTGCCGAGGCCGCGCTCAAGCTGGGCGACAACGAAGCTGCCGTCGGCTTCCTGACTCGTGCGGACGAGATCCAGCCCGGCAATGCGCGCACCAAGGCGCTGGTCGGCAAGGCCTATCTGGCTGCGGAAAATCCGGTAGACGCGATCCGCGCCTTCGACGAGGCCGAGCGCGCCGGTGGCGATACCTTCGCCATGGCGTCCGAGCGCGCGCTGGCCTACGATCTGGTGGGTGACAACGGCCGCGCCCAGCGTTGGTATCAGGTCGCACTCAGCCGCGGGCCGAACGATGAAATCACCCGCCGTTTCGCGATGAGCCTCGCCATTTCGGGCAACAGGCGCGGCGCCGAGGCGCTGCTTGCCCCGTTGATCGAAAAGCAGGACCGGGCCGCCTGGCGCACCCGCACGTTCGCCATGGCCGTCACCAACGGCGCGGACGAGGCGGTGGCCATTGCCTATGCCTCGATGCCGCAGGATCTGGCAGCGGGCATCACCCCCTATCTGCGCTACATGCCGCGCCTCACGCCATCGCAGCAGGCCGCCGCCGCGAACTTCGGGCGCTTTCCGCGCGCGGCAGACATGGGCCGCGATGACCCGCGCGTCGTGCAATATGCCGCGCTCAACCCGCGCGCGCCGCGCATGGCCGAAACGGGCCTGATCCCGGCGGGCGCTGCGCTCGGCCCATCGTCGGCATCCGCGTCCGACAAGCCCAGCCGTGAAAAGCGGCGGCGTCCCGGCCGGGTAGACGAGAAGGTAGTAGTCGCCCAGGTCGCAACACGCACCGCTGCGCCGGTGGCACCCGCCCGGCAGGCCGCAGCGCCCACCACGGCCGCGCCCGGCGCGATGGCTGCGGCAACCCCCGTGCCGACCACCGTGACCGCCCCCGCGACCGCCCCCGTGACCAATGCCCAGCGGCCGGTCGTGCTCTCGGCGCTCGATGTGCCCCCCGGCGCGCAACGCCCGGCGGTTCCGCCGATCCGCCCTGTGGCCGCTTCAATCCCGCCCGCCCAGGCCACAGCCGCGCCAGCATCGACCCTGTCGGCCCCTGCGAACGCCGCCGTCACGATTGCCCAGCCCGTGCGAAGCGCTGCGGCGCCAAGGCCCACCGTTCCAGCGGCAAGCAGCAGCTTCGATCTTGCGCGGGTGGCCAATTCGACAGTCGCGCCCCCGTCGTCGCCGCCGGCATCATCCACAACGCCGACCAGTCTTGCGTCGGCCGTGCCCGCACAGGCGCAACCCGCCATCACGCTGCCTTCGCCGGTCGCGACATCGGCCGGTGCTTCATTCGCGCAGGTGCCCGTTCAGGCCACGGCACCGGTTTCGGCACCCGTTTCAGCACCGGCCACCGCAACAGCCTCAGCCGCGCCGCCCGAGCAGCAGGCCGCTGCGGCGCCCGCCCGTCCGGTCGATTTCGCGTCGATGTTCAAGACCTTCGAACCTCCTGCCGCCGAGCGTGAAGCCAAGGTTGCCGCAGTCGACATCACCCGCCTTCCACTCAAACCCGTCGCCAAGGCCGATCCGCGTGGCGAACGGCCGGATGGGCCGACCGATGTGTCGCGAACGGCGGCAAAGGAACTGGCCAGGGAGCCGGCAAAGCCTGTGGGCAAGGAGTCTGCGGCAACGGCAAAGGCCAAGGCTGCCAAGGAGGCGAAAGACGCCAAGGACGCCAAGGACGCCAAGGCGAAGAAAGCCCAGCCTAGCCACCCCAGCCGCATCTGGGTGCAGGTGCTGACCGGCGCAAACAAGGACGTGATGGACAACGAGTGGCGCCGCCTGGTCAAGGAAGCGCCGGAACTGTTGCGCAGCCGCAAGCCCTACATCTCGCCGTGGCGCAGCAATTTCCGCCTGCTCACCGGCCCGTTCGAAAGCGAGGCGGCAGCCCAGGAGTTCGTGACGAAGCTGAAGAAGAGCGATGTTTCGAGCTATCAGTGGACCAGCCCGGCAGGGCAGGCGGTCGATACCCTGCCCCTGAAGTAGGGCGGGTCGGGTACGTATATCCCGCGTGTCCCTGTTCACCCCTTGTCCACAGCTTTCCCACAGGCTTATCGAGTTTTGCGCAACCGCCTGTTAATCCGCGATTGTCGGTAGGGGGTCTTCGCCTCCATTGACGGTACGCGCAGCAGGCAGGGCATTTCGTCCTGCCGGGCAACCAGCCGAGCAACTCAGCCAAGGAGGCCCAGCGAAGTGTTCAGGGGACGTACGATGCGGACCGGCCATGACGACAATGAGCGCGATGATGCAGCGCCCGTCGACATGATTGCCTCGCTGTTCGAGGCGCGTGGCTGGCCGTGCGAATTCGTCTCGGACGATGAAGTGACCGGCGAAATTCAGGGCTCCTGGGCCAATTACCAGCTGCGCGCGATCTGGCGCGTCGAAGATCACGTGCTCCAGATCCTGTGCCTGCCCGACACCCGCATTCCCGATGACAAGAAGCCCGCAGTGTTCGAACTGATGGCCTTGATCAACGAACAGGTGTGGATTGGCCACTTCGATATCTGGTCGAACGGTTCGGTCCTGCTCTACCGCCACGGCCTGATGCTCGGTGACGATGGCCTGCTCAGCATCAGCCAGGCCCAGGCTGCGGTCGAAGCCGCCGTGGACGAATGCGACCGGTTCTATCCCGCGTTCCAGTTCGTGCTGTGGGGTGACAAGAGCCCGTCCGAAGCGCTGTCGAGCGCCATGGTCGACGCTGCCGGAGAGGCTTGAGTTTGCCGAATCCATCGGCATTGAACGGCCCAGCGTGACTTGAGGTAAAGCCCATGACCAAGACGATTCTCCAGTTCGGCTGCGGCAACATGGGTGGTGCCATGCTGCAGGGCTGGCTTGCCGGCGGGGTCGCGGCGGAATCGTTCACCGTGGTCGATCCCTTCCTTGAAGCTGCGCCTGCCGGCGTGCGCCTGCTCAAGGCTGCGCCGGACGGGGAAGGGGCCTATGACGTGGTCCTGCTCGGCTTCAAGCCGCAGCAACTGCCCGATGCTGCTGTGCGCGTGCAGCCTTTCGTGGGCAGCAAGACGCTGCTGCTGTCGATCCTTGCAGGGGTCGATCTGGCCACGCTGCGCGGCGCATTCCCCGAAGCGGGCGCCATCGTCCGGGTCATGCCAAACCTCGCCGCCGCGCTCGGCAAATCGCCCATCGCGCTGGTGGGTGAGGCTGACGCGGCCGCGCGCGCGGCAACCGATGCGCTGATGGCGCCGCTGGGACAGGCCGAATGGTTGAGCGGCGAAGATCAGATGGATCTCGTCACCGCGCTGGCAGGTTCGGGGCCGGCCTTCGTCTATCGCTTCATCGATGCGCTGGCCGAAGGGGCTGCGGCGCTGGGGCTGCCGCGCAAACAGGCAGACCGGCTGGCCCTGTCGATGGTCGAAGGTGCCGCAATGCTGGCCGCCGCATCAGAGCACGGCCCGGCCGAACTCGCCCGCCGCGTCGCCAGCCCGGGCGGCGTCACGCAAGTGGGCATCGACGTGCTCGATCAGGATCAGCGGCTCGTGGCCTTGATGACCGACACCTTGCGCGGCGCACAGGACCGCTGCCGGGAAATGACGGCGCAGGCGCGCAGCCAGTCCTGAGCGGATGCTCTGACGGTGCAACAATTCGTTACAATTGATTGATCGTTTCCACCGCCGGTTTCGCTTGAAAGCAGGCCCACAAAGGCCGATATTCGCTTTACGTGGCCATTGGGGCCACAGAACGGAGCTTTGAAAATGGCAAACTGGAACGACCCTCGGCCCAACGGGACGGGTTTCGGCGCGTCTCCGGGCCTTTCCGGCCTCCAGGGCCGCAGCGAAGTGTTCGATGCGGGCCTGCGTCGTCACATGCTATCGATTTACAACTACATGGCCTCGGGCGTGATGCTCTCGGGCATCGTCGCGCTGCTGTTTGCCACCTCGGGTGCAACGCAGGCCGTGATGGGCACGCCGCTGATGTGGCTGGTGATGCTTGCACCGCTGGCTTTCGTCATGTTCATGAGCTTTGGCGCGAACAAGTTCTCCACCACCGCGCTCCAGGGCATGTTCTGGGGCTTTGCCGTGGCGATGGGCCTGTCGATGTCGACCATCTTCCTGGTCTATACCGGCACTTCGATCGCGGTGACGTTCTTCGCAACCGCCGGTGCTTTCGCGGGCCTCAGCCTGTTCGGCTACACCACCCAGAAGAACCTGTCCGGCATGGGCAGCTTCCTGATCATGGGTGTCTTCGGGCTGCTGATCGCCTCGATCATCAACATCTTCCTGCAGTCGCCCGGTCTGCAGTGGGCTGTCAGCTTCCTTGGCGTGCTGATCTTCGCCGGCCTCACCGCCTACGATACGCAGCGCCTGAAGGAACAGTATGCCTATGTCGCCGGCACGGATTTCGCGGGCAAGGCCGTGGTGCTCGGCGCACTGAGCCTTTACCTCGACTTCATCAACATGTTCCAGTTCCTGTTGCAGTTCATGGGCGATCGCCGCTGATCCGATAACAGGTTCAGATCGAACCAATCTGCCCGGCGGGCCGCAACGGCTCGCCGGGTTTTCTTTGCACCAGGGATTCTCATCGCGGAATTACCGCGCTAGGGTCCGTTTCATCCTGCAGCAAGGAAGCATGGCTTAAGCCGTGTGGCTTCCGCGCTGCCATGACGTTGATCTCCACCGGGGGAATGCCGATGTTCGAGTACCGGCGCATTTTCGCGCCAGCCGTTGCAACGATGGTTCTGGCAGTCGGGCTGGCGTCCTGCGCGCCCAAGCCGCCACCGCCGCCGCCGCCCCCCCCGCCGCCGCCCAAGGTCGTGGTCATTCCGCCCAAGCCGGTTGCCCCCAATGGCGCTTCGGAAAATCTCAGCTTCCCTCCGGCTGACGCCAATGGCCTGCGCTATTCGCTCAACCGCAACATCAGCCCCGCGCAGATGGTGTGGAACCTGCGCTCTGCCTACAATGTCGCCGCGCTCAATTGCTCCAAGCCTCAGCACGCGGGCATCCTGCCATTGTACAAGGCGTTTCTCGCCACCCACGCCAAGGCGCTTGTCGCTGCCAACAAGAAGGTGGATGCGGAATTCAAGGCCAGGCACGGGGCCAAGTTCATTGCCCCGCGCGAAGCCTACATGACGCAGGTCTACAACCACTTTGCACTGCCACCCACCTTGACCGACTTCTGCGATGCGGTCGGCGCGGTGGCGCGCGATGGCGCGGCCGTGAAGTCCGCCGAACTTGAGGCCTTTGCCGTGCGCAGCCTGCCCAGCATCGAAGTGGTGTTCGACGATTTTTATCGTCGCTACGAGGCCTACCGCAACGATCTGTCGATCTGGGAAGCGCAGTACGGCGCACCCATACCGGTCGCCCCGCCGACGGTCGTGGTATCCCCCACTTCGCAGTCGGCCAGCGGGGCAGGCAACTGATCGGGCTGGCCGGGTCCGAATAAACCATCAAAGGGTCTTTGCAGGCCGGGGCCGTTGCGCTAAGGGCAGCGGTCCCGGCGGCAGTGCCTCATGGCATCACCGCTGGGCGATACCGGGAACGGGGCCGTAGCTCAGATGGGAGAGCGCGTCGTTCGCAATGACGAGGTCAGGGGTTCGATCCCCCTCGGCTCCACCATGTGTTCCGGCAGGTGTCAGCGAACCGTCTGATCAGGCAGGCGCCTTGCGGTTCGACGTTACAAGCTCTCCATGAACGGCTATAATGGCTCGCTTCCGGGGCGGCGTGTGGCTTTGCTCCGGGCCTGCCATTGGAATCGGTTACCCGCATGCATTTTCTCGATCAGGCCAAGATTTTCATCCGTTCAGGGCAAGGCGGCGTCGGCGCGGTCAGCTTCCGCCGGGAAAAGTACGAAGAGTACGGCGGACCCAACGGCGGCAATGGCGGCAAGGGCGGTGACATCGTCTTCGAGGCGGTGGCCGGGCTCAACACGCTGATCGATTTTCGCTATACCCAGCACTTCAAGGCCCAGCGCGGCATGGGCGGCGCCGGCTCCAACCGCACGGGCGCCGGCGGCGAGGATCTTGTCATCAAGGTGCCGGTGGGCACGCAAGTGCTCGACGATGACCGTGAGACCGTGCTGCTCGATCTGACCGAGGTTGGCCAGAAGGTCGTGCTGCTGCGTGGCGGCGATGGCGGGCGCGGCAACGCGTCGTACAAGACCTCCACCAACCGCGCCCCGCGCCAGCACGGCCCCGGCTGGCCGGGCGAGGAAATGTACGTCTGGCTGCGCCTCAAGCTGTTGGCCGATGCCGGGCTTGTCGGCCTGCCCAACGCCGGAAAATCCACGTTCATCAATCAGATCACCAATACCAAGGCCAAGGTCGGCGAATATGCCTTCACCACCTTGCGCCCGCAGCTTGGCGTGGTCCGCCACCGCAACCGCGAATTCGTGCTGGCCGACATTCCCGGCCTGATCGAAGGCGCGGCCGATGGCGCCGGCATCGGTGACCGCTTCCTTGGCCACATCGAACGCTGCCGCGTGCTGATCCATCTGATCGACATCCACAGCGAGACCGATCCTGCCGAAGCGATGCACATCGTCGAAGGCGAACTCGAAGCCTACGGCGCCGGCCTTGATGAAAAGCCCCGCCTGATCGCGCTGAACAAAATCGATCTGGTCGATGCCGAACTGGTCAAGGCCTTCAGCAGGGAATTGCGCGATGCCGGTGCCGGAAAGGTCTATCCGATCTCGGGCGCGACCGGACAGGGCATGGATGCGCTGATGGATGCGGTGCTCGGCTTCCTGCCCTCGGCAACCGTCACCGAACGCCCCACCGGCCAGGTCGAAGACGCGCAAGATGCCAAGCCGTGGTCACCGATCTGATCCTCGACAAGGCCCGTCGGGACGAGCGGGGATAAATCCAGCCCGCTCATCCTGGGCTTGCCGAAGGATCGTCCGGAGCCTGCGTGCGGAGGCTTGGCGGCAGGGCGCCTAAACGCACCAGACGCCCCAGGCATCCGACCGACAACTCTTCACGCCCCGTCACAAATCCCCTAAGCGGCTCCCATGCACATCAGCCAGCTTGCCCACCTGACCAATGCGTCTGCCTGTCCGCGCCTCGTGGTGAAGGTCGGCTCGGCGCTGCTCGTGGGCAAGGACGGTGCGCCACGCCGCGAGTGGTTGAAGGCGCTTGTTGCCGAAATTTCCGCCGCCCGCACTGCCGGGCAGGAAGTCATTGTCGTCTCGTCCGGCGCCATCGCGCTGGGCGCGCGCAAGCTTGGCTTGGCCAAGGGCGGGCGCGGCAGCCTTGCCGATGCGCAGGCCGCGGCCTCGGTCGGGCAGATCACGCTGGCGGGGCTGTGGGCCGAACTACTGGCCGCGCACGATCTCACCGCCGCGCAGATCCTGCTCACGCTGGAAGACCTCGAAGACCGCCGCCGCTACCTCAATGTCACCGCCACGCTGGGCACCCTGCTGGCAGCCGGCGCGGTGCCGGTGATCAACGAGAACGATTCGGTCGCCACGCAGGAAATCCGCTTTGGCGACAATGATCGCCTCGCCGCGCGCGTCGGCCAGGCGGCGGGTGCTGCGGGCGTGCTGCTGCTGTCCGATATCGATGGCCTCTACGATCGCGATCCTCGCGCGCCCGGCGCCATCCGCATCCCCGTGGTGCGCGGCGTAACCCCCGAAATCCACGCCATGGCCACGGGCGGCTCGTCCTCTGGCCTGGGTTCGGGCGGGATGACCTCCAAGCTCCAGGCCGCCGAGATTGCCGAACTGGCCGGCATGGCGCTGGCCATCATCGAC
>JAPLPG010000064.1 GCA_026400375.1 Novosphingobium sp.
TCGGCATCGGCGCCAAGGCCGATCTCGTCGAACTGATTGTAGGGAAAATCCCCCTCGGCCACCTGCGCTCGATTGCTGACAAGGCCGGTGACGCCCGGGTGAGCGGCGAGCGCGGCGAGCGCCGCCGTCCACGCATCGAGATCGAGCCGGTCGACGGCGCGAAACACGAAGAGCTTTGATGCCGCCTGGTCACCGCCCGGCGCGGCGACGCGTTCCTGCGCGAATAGGGCGACCGAACCTGCCAGTTCGCGAAAGTTGTCTTCATCGGGGCCGACGCGATCACGATAGGCTACGCTGGCCTTGGATGCGACCATGTCGGCAATGTCGCCAAAGCGGATCACCGTTATCGCATCGCGTCCCGCCAGCGCTGGCTCCACCTGGTGATCGTGGGCGTAATGGTGGACATAGCCGGTAAAGCCGCCCGATACATCGGGTTCGGCAACGACCATCGGGCCGTGTATCCGTTCGAGGTGCGCGCGCAGGCCGGCGCGGCCAAGGCCGCTGCGGGTCTTGGGCAGGATGACCAGCTTGACCGGGCCGGGCGGGAGGCCCTCAGGCACGGACGACGGTTTGCTGGAGCGCGCCGAACGGGGCGCGGCCAACGGCATCGACCGCTTCCATGCGCACGGTATCGCCAAAGGTCATGAATGCGGTCTTCGGCTCGCCCTGGTCGAGCACTTCGATGCCGCGACGCTCGGCAATGCAGGATGAGCCGACCTCGCGGAAGTTGGGATTGGAGACGGTGCCCGAACCGATCACCGTGCCGGCGACCAGATCGCGGGTGCGCGCGGCATGGGCGACCAGTTCGTGAAAGCCGTGGCCCATCGGTTCGCCATTGGCCGCCCCAAAGCGCTTGCCGTTCCAGTCCACATTGAGCGTGAGGCACACGCGCCCGTTGCGCCAGCCATCGCCAAGTTCATCGGGGGTCACGGCAAACGGCGCCATGCCGCAAGGCGGCTTGGCCTGGATCCAGCCGAAACCGGTCTTCATTTCGGGGCCTGCCAGCGTGCGCAAGGACCAGTCGTTGATCTGCACGACTAGGCGGATGTGGGCCATGGCATCGGCGGCGCTGGTGCCCATCGGCACGGCATCGACGATCACGCCGAATTCGCCCTCGAAGTCTATGCCCAGGGATTCGTCGTTGAACCTTACGTCATCGGTCGGACCATAGAACCTGTCGGACGTGCCCTGATACATCAGCGGCAGGTCGGTCTTCGGCTTGGTTATGCCCAGCACGGCGTCCATCAGATCGCCGTGGCTCTGGAAGGCCGAACCATCGAGCCATTGCCACGCGCGGGGCAGGGGGGCCATGATCGCCATCGGATCAAGTGCTTCGCCAAAGCGATCGACTGCGCGCAGGACTGGTTCGATCTCGGTCCATTGCTCGAGCGCTTGCTGCAGCGTTGCAACCGGTGCGGGTGCACAGGCCGTGCCATCGGGCGAGACGACGACAAGCCGCCCGTCCTTCGATCCATCATGCAATGTGGCCAGACGCATTGATCTTCTCTCCCGCACGGTCGTTTCATTACGCGGTTACGCAGCGTTGACCGACGCTACAACGGCATTTGGTCGATAGTTTGGCATCGACGCGGCGCAAGGGTCATGCCGGAGTCCCGCCAGTCCAGCCAGCCCGTCAATGCTCAGATCGCGTGCTCGTCCGCTTCAGTGAGGTTGGCAAGATCCCCGCTGATCGGCTGCTTGCCGGGGCGGGCGCGGCGATAGGGTTCGAAGCTTGCGCGGTTCTGGTCGAAGGCCATGTCCCAGGGAATGTCGTCGCCCCGGAAGATCGCAGGGGCATTGTGGGACCACAGCAGTGAACCGAACTTGAAGTCCCAGGCGCGGGGCACCCAGTGGTCGTCGAGATAATCCGTGTCGGCATGGTATTCCGCCTCGCCGGCGTGGCCTGGCATCTCGCAGTAGTAATAGATTGCCGAGGAAATCCGGTGGCGCGAGATACCGCCGCTGGTGTTCATCGTGGTGTTCTTCCAGCCCTTGTTGTCCATGATGTTCGCGCCGAGCATGACTTCGTCGATGTCGTCGCAACCAAAGGCGATGTGCATGAACTTGAAGTGATCGGGCGCGATCGGCAGGTCGCAGTTGACCCAGAAGATCGAGTGATGTTCGAAGGTGCCACCAGCGCGGGCGAAGATCCCCGTGCCGCGCGAATGGTCGACATAGCGGAAGCCGAGGTGGCGCTCATAGAATTCGAAGCTGCCGACATAGTCGGTGCTGAAGAACACCACGTGGTTGATGGTCTTGGGAATGGCCCGCTTGCGCCAGATGCGGTGCTGGTTGAAGCGCGGCCAGCTTGACGGGGTGTTCACCGGGCTGGCTTGCGAGACGACGGCCCGCTTGTCCCAGACGCGCAGGGCAATCGGCTGGCCATCGGGGCAGGTGCAGTGCACCGTGCCATCGTCATCGCGAGTGACCGCGACCTCCCGGGCAAGGCTGGTGGCGATGGTTTCAAGGTTGGCTGCCGTGTCAACCCCCCACACCGTTTCCTTCACGCCATCGCCTTCGAACGGGTCGGGCGAGGGCAGGCGCGGATCGCCATTACGCAACACGATCACGCGGCTGCCCGATTGCAGGCGGAACACGCTTTGGCTGTCATCGGCAGATTCCAGCGGAAGGCCGAAATCGGTCCAGAAGCGGGTATGTTCGGCAAGATCGGCCACGCCGAACAGCACGCTTTCGACGCCGAGCACGGCAGGAGTGAGGTGGAGGGGCGAGGCCGACATGGGATCTCCGAAGCTTTTGACAGGGTGCCGCTATGCCTTACGCAAGGCATTTGCAGAAACCGGAGTTTCCGCACCTTCGATATCGATTTTGCAGATGCATCTGCATAAGGGCCTGGCCGTCCGGCCCGATGCGCCGCGCTTCACCATGCGGTGGCCCCGCCATCCACGGCGAAATCGGCGCCGGTGACATAGCGCGATTCCGCGCTGGCCAGCCACGTGGCGCACCAGGCGATGTCTTCGGGTTCGCCAAGGCGCTTGAGCATGTTCTTTGCCAGCACCCTGTCCGCAAAGGCAGGGTCCGCTTCCAGATGGCGGCGCGTCGCAGCGGTCTGCACGAAACCGGGGGCGATGGTATTGGCCCGGATGTTATAAGCCGCGCCTTCCATCGCCAGTTGCCGCGTCATGGCAAGAACGCCGCCCTTGCCGGCGCAATGGGCCAGCGCCGGTGAACCTTCCAGCGCGTGCCGGGCATTGGCGCTGGCGAAATTGATCACGCTGGCGCTGCCGCTTGCCTTCAGCCATGGCCACGCTGCACGGGTGGCGATGAACACGATGTCGAGTTCGCCCGAAAGCGTTCTGCGCCAGTCCGCCAGCGTCATCGCTTCGATCCATTCGAACACGGCAAAGGCGGCGGCGTTGACCAGCACATCGATACGGCCGTGCTCCTGGCCTATCCTTGCGAACAGGGCATTGGTCGCCCCTTCGTCGAGCAGGTCGCAGCAGTGGTCGATGCCTGAGTTCTCGGTGCCGGCCTTGTCGATGCCGATGACCGTGGCGCCTTCGCTGGCGAAAATCCGGGCACAGCCCTGACCAATCCCGCTTGCGGCCCCGGTGACGACAGCGATCCTGCCGGCGAGACGATCAGCCATGGGCCACCTTTTGGAAGCGGGAGGCAGCAAGGCCGAGCACGCCGCCTGTTGCCGCGATCCAGCCGAGCATGCGGAAGCTGCCCATGAGGCCACCGGAATGGAGCGCAAGGACGGTCACGACCAGCGGGCTGAGCCATTGACCGAGCGAGAAGGCGGATTGCCAGAAGCCCGTGCCCCGGCCGCGAAATTCGAACGGAAGAATGCTCATCGACCACACCAGCAGCGTGGGAAGCAGCATCCCGGCACCAAGCTGGTTGATGAAGCAGCCCACCAGGAACCCGCCGACATTGCCGCTACGTCCCATCATCATGAACCCGATCGCCAGAAGGGCAAATTCGCCGATCAGCAGCGGTTTGACGCCGATCCTGCCGATCCTTGAATAGACAAATGTGCCAAGCGGCACGCCGATGCTGGCGACCGAGGCGAGGAAGCCGATCCGCGCCGCGCTGGTCAGGCCAAGTTCGCTCAGCCCGCTCGCGGCCTGGATCTGCACGGTGTAGAAGAACACAGAGCCGTAGATCGTGATGATGACGATCAGCGCCAGCCGATCCCATGGGAAACCCTGCCATGACAGGTTGCGGGGTGGCGCGGCGGCTTGGCGACCGGCATTATCGTCGGCGGCGGGTTCCCAGGTGAAGCGCCAGCCGAGCGCGAACATCACCAGCGCCGAAAGGTAGACCCAGAATGGCGTGCGCCAGCCGAATTCGCCAAGCAGGCCGCCGATGTTGAAGAACAGCAGCGCCGATATCGAAGCGAAGGCGGTTTGCCCGGCCAGCCAGCGATCACGCTGTTCGCCCTTGAAATAGTCCCCGATCATCGTCGTCGACAGGACATAGATCAGCGCCTCGGCAATTCCGACGCCGACGCGAGACACGATGATCGCAAGGAGATTGTCGAGAAACACCGGCGCCACGCCCACCAGCGCATAGATGAGGAACGATGCCAGCAGCAGCTTGCGCCGCCCGAAGTAATCCCCCAGGATTCCCGCCACCGGGCACAACAGGGCAACGCACAGGGCCGGCATGGTCAGGACCATCGGCACAAGGTAGGCACTGTGGGGCTGGCCCGCGAACTCGACCATCAGCTGCGGCACCACCGGCGCGAGCAGGACTATGGCCATGGTCGTGAGCGTGATCGGCAGCAGCAGCGCAACGCCCGTCATGAAGCCCGGCGTCCTGGCGGGATCCGGTTGGCGAGAATTCGTCATGGCATGGTCCTCTCCGGCCGGGGTTCTCCCTCTGTCCGTGGTATGGGTTGGCCCGCTCAGAATGGTAGGTTAAGCCTGCCCAGCGCGTCTTCCAGCATGTGGGCGTGGATTTTGGGGTCGCCCCGTTCAAGCTGCAGCTTGCCCACGGCCACGCTGGTTTCGATCACATCGCGGCAGCGGTCGAAGCGGCGGTCCTGGTAGGCCCGCAGTGCCGTTCCAACATCGTCGGCGCGGGCAAGCTCTTCGGCCAGGACGATGCCGCTTTCCACGGCCATGCCCGCCCCGGATGCAAGGTGCGGGGTGGTGGCGTGCGCGGCATCGCCGACGAGCACGATCCGCCCGTTGAACCAGTCCTGCGGTTGTAGCACCGCCACCAGCGGGCGATAGTTGATCCAGTCCGCGCGCGTCATGTTGTCGCGAATCCAGCCGGCATTTCCGCCGAAGTCGGCCAGCAGCGCCTTGAGCGTGACGAACAGCTCTTCGTCATCCATGTAGCTTTCGCGGTCTTCGTGCGCGGTAAGCATCCACATGTACACCCGGTCCGGGCCGCACGCGGTAATGCCGCATGGGTTGGCGTGGCCAAGGAAGAATTCGCCCGCATCGAGGCCAGGCGGCTTGGCGATGGAGATGCGCCAGCAACCCTGGCCGGTCGGCTGGGCCGGGCCCATGTGCGGGAAGGCAAGGTCGCGCACCTTCGAAAACACGCTGTCGGCACCGACCACCAGATCATAGCGCCCGGACGTGCCATCAGAGAAGCGCACTGCCACGCCGTCTTCCCGGTCGTCCAGCGCGTCGACCGTCAGGCCGAGCCGCACCGGTATCGCCAGCTCGCGCACGCGGGCCTGCATGATCTGGTGCAACACCGGGCGCATGATGCCCCCGGTTGCGGGCAGACCTTCCTCGATCACCGGCTCGTCCAGATCGAGCATATGCGTGCCATCGTATCGGAAGAGCCGCGTCTTGCTGGTAATCGCGCCGGCCGCCTTGATCGCATCAAGCAGCCCAAGCCGCCGGTAGGCCCGCAGGGTCGGCCCGGTGATGGTGATCCCCGCCCCATAGACGCGCCATTCCGGATCAAGGTCGATAAGGTCGACCGCAACCCCGCGCTCGGCCAGGCTGATCGCCGTGGCCATGCCGCCAATCCCTCCGCCCACGACAAGCGCCGTGGCGATGCTGCTGATGCTCTCCCCAGTCATGCTGCCTGACTAGCGACTGGCACTGCGTGCACAAATCCGAACTGTGAATAGGAACCCATCCATACAAACGGCGGGATTTGCCGACCGAGCGGCCCTAAGGGTCGGAAATCGTCAAGGCGCATCGGACAGATGGCGATTTTTCGTGATGTGCTAGGCCAGCCCTCGGGCATCGTGAAGACGCCTGCACGCGGGCAATTTTCGAGCGAATTCTTGCGCAACGGTCGAAGATTGCGCGCAACGATGAAACTAAAAACCGACCTGCAGCTGCAGGCGGCGACAAATGGGGAGGAAATTCACGACATGAGAAAGCTGATTTCTGCCGGGCTGGTATCGGCGACCACACTGGCGTTCGCTTCGCTATGCTTTTCGGGTCCGGCTTTTGCCGCCGAACCCGATCAGGGCTCGCCTCAAGGTGGTGCTGCCCAGGAGAGCGATCCAGCAATCATCGTGACCGCACGCAAGCGTGAGGAAAATCTGATCGACGTGCCATTGCCCGTAACGGTCGCGACGCAGGCCCAGCTCCAGCGGGACCAGATCTTTTCGATCACCGACTTGCAGCGCACGACCGCATCGCTAGAGATCAGCCAGACCTCTGGCGGCGAAGTCAATGGCGGTGCACGCCTGCGAGGCCTTGGCACGGGCGTGTTCAACGCCAGCGTATCGCCGTCTGTCGCTTTCGTGGTTGATCAAGTGCCGCAGGGCAACCTGACCTTCCCGCTTCTCTTCGACCTTGCCCAGGTCGAAGTCCTGCGCGGCCCGCAAGGCACTCTGTTCGGTCAGGGTGCATCGGCCGGGGTCATCAACATCAGCACAGTGGCTCCTTCGCTTGACAAGGTATCGGCATCGGGAGGAATCAACATTGCCGACAAGGGCACCGCAGGATCCGAAGTCAGCGAAGTCAACGCGCGTGCGGGCTTCAACCTGCCGCTCGGCGAAGCTGCGGCGCTACGCGTCTCGGGCCAGTTCAGGAAAGAGACCGGCCTGCAGCGCAACACCTTCCTCGGCCTTGACAACAAGATCCGCGAATATGGCGTGCGTGCGAGGCTTCTGGCCAAGCCGTCGGAGACGGTCACGGTAAACCTCTCAGCCGAAATGACTGACCAGAAGACGCAAGGGTGGAATTTCTTTGCCATTGCGATTGCCCCCAATGCTAGCACGCTGATCGATCCGGATGGTCCTGGACCGGCGCCGCGCCTGCCGGTTTCGGTCTTCTCGAACCGGGCCTTCACCGATCCTGCCGGGTGCAACATTCCCGTGATCAACGAACGCGCCGAGTTCTATTGCGAAGACAGTCAGGCGCAGCTGCGCAATCGTGCACGAGGCGTTTCGGGCGTCATCGACCTCGAGCTTTCAGACAGCCTGTCGCTCACGTCGGTCTCCGCTTACCGCACGCTGGACCGCGAAACGGGGACGGTCAATTTCTCGCGACGGCTGGGCGTTGCCGCGCGCAACGAGAACATCCAGAGCGAATCGAATCAGTTCAGCCAGGAACTGCGCCTCGATTACGAAAGCGAGGGCGTGAGCGTCCTGGTCGGCGCGCTTTATTCGCGCTTCTCGCTCGAGACGACTCCCATCACGACGCCCAATTTCGGCAGCCCCCTTCCTGGCCAGCGCACCGGCTTCAGCGTATGTCTGAACGCAGGGTTCTTCTGTGTGGTGCCGGTTGCATTCGCATACGAAGACACGACGAACCGCACGATCGCATTTTTTGCCGACGCCACGGTGCCGCTCAGCGACCGAATCGACGTGTTCGGCGGCTTGCGCTATTCGAACTATCGCAACACCACCGGCGTGGGCGTTGACACGGTAACTGCCAGCCGCATCTCGCGGATAAAGGATAATGACGTTTCGGGCCGCATCGGACTGAGTTTCAAGCCCAATCCGGATTCGACGATCTTTGCTTCCTACGCCCGTGGCTACAAGCCGCCCGCAATCGTGGTGCCGACCATCGCCACCGATCCTGTCGTGAATCTCAAGCCGGAAAAGTCTGATGCGTTTGAACTGGGCGCAAAGATTCAGGTTGGACGCGTCCAGCTTTCGGGCAACGCCTTCTGGAACAAGGTTGCCAACTTCCAGACCCAGTCCAGCGTTTTCAACACTGCAGGTGCGCTGATCTCGGTCACGCAGAACATCGACAAGGTTGTCTCGAAGGGATTTGAATTTAACGCTCTTGGAACGGTGTTTCCGGGCTTGACCATCAATGCTGGCTATCAGTTCAACGACGTGCGCTTCCCGGCGGGCTTCGTGGGTAATGATGGCGTGTCACTGGCGGGCAAACAGTTCATCAATGCTCCCAAGCACAAGTTCACGATTTCAGGAGAGTACTCGGCGGAAATCAGTGGCCGCGTCGAGGCGTTCGTCAATGCAAACCTGGTCTACAAGAGCAAGGTTCTGCTCGGCCAATACGGTAGCGACATATATCGCTATCCAGCGCACGAGTTGATCAATGCCGGGTTTGGTCTGCGCGATGCTGATGGTCGCTGGAGCGCGTCGATCTTCGCACGCAATCTGACCAAGGAACGCGAGCCGACTGCCTATCTGGCGAGCGATTTCGCCGGCAATTCCGACGGTGGTATCCGTGCATGGCCCGCTGCCGGCATCACCAGCCGCGTGGTTGGCATGTCAGTCGACTTTAACTTCTGATCCACAGGAGAAGCACGGCTGCCAATCGAAAAAGGCAATGATTTAATGAACGTGGTGATAACCGGGGCGGGCGGATTTGTCGGACGGGAACTCGTGCGCAAGCTTCTGGCACTCGGCCATCATGTCACTGGCATCGATACCCAGGCAGGCGGCATTCCGGGAGGGGCGCATGCAATAGCAGGCGATCTTGGCGATGCTGCCGTGCGCCGGGCGGCGCTGGTGGGCGGGTGCGATGCACTCGTCCACCTCGCGACGGTCCCCGGCGGGGCGGCCGAGGCCGATCCTGCAAGTTCGCGCCGGATCAACATCGATGCGATGTACGATCTGCTGCTTGAAGCATCCGCGATCAATCCGGGGCTGCGCGTGGTCTATGCAAGCTCGATCGCCGTGTTCGGTGACCCCTTGCCGGCACTGGTTGACGATGCCACCCCGCTCAGCCCGAAGATGGTCTATGGCGGGCACAAGGCCATGATGGAGGACGCGGTTGCCATGTTTTCCAACCGCGGCATGATCGATGGCGTAAGCGTGCGCCTGCCGGGCATCCTGGCCCGGCCGAAAGGGCCCTCAGGCATGAAATCGGCATTCATGTCGGACTTGTTCCACGCCCTGAAGGCGGGGGAGCGGTTTACCTGTCCGGTTTCGGCGGAAGGCACTATCTGGGCGCAATCGGTGCGCCAGTGTGCGGCAAACTTCGTCCATGCGCTTGGCCTCGACAGCGCCCGGTTGCCACCGACCCGCGCCGTGACCTTGCCGGCCCTGCGCATCGCGATGGGCGACCTGGCAGCGCAGATTGCGCGCCAGTGCGCGGTTGCGCCCGATCTCGTCACATACGCGCCTGACGCCATGCTCGAAGCTGCCTTTGCCACCCAGCCGCCGCTGGAGACGCCCGCGGCCCTGCACGCCGGTTTTGCACATGATGGCGATGCTGCTACACTCGTCGGCAACGCCCTTGCCGTGATCTGAGGGCATCGGGAGATGGCGATGCGGTTCGGAAGGCTCGACCTGAATCTGCTGGTGGCGCTCGACGCCCTGCTGACCGAACGCAGCGTCAGCCTTGCGGCCGACCGGCTGTGCCTTTCGCAATCGGCCACATCAAGCGCGCTGGGGCGCCTGCGCGAATACTTTGGCGACGAACTGCTGGTGGTCAAGGGCCGCAGCATGATCCTGACCGCCCGTGCCGAAGAGCTTATCGAACCGGTTCGCTCGGTGCTTGAACAGATCAGGACGACCGTGTCGGTCGCGCCGCCATTTGATCCGGCCACGGCAGAACGCACCATCCGGTTCATGGCTTCGGATTATTCGACCGAAGTGCTGCTGGCCGGCGTGATTGCCGATCTTGCTCAGGAAGCGCCGGGCTTGCGGTTCGAGATCCAGCCGATGAACGATCACCCCATCGAAGCGATCGAGCGTGGCTACATCGACCTGCTCCTGACCATCGACATCGCGATTTCATCGGACCACCCGAGCCAACTGCTGTTCGAGGACGATTACGTTGTGGTTGGCGATCGCAGCAACCCGGCGATGGACGGGGACATGACCCGCGAACTGTACTTCAGCCTTGGCCACGTCACGCCCCGGTTCGGCAAGGCGCGCGTCCCGGCTTTCGAAGACTGGTTCGTGCGCCGCCAGAAGCAGCAACGCCGCGTCGATGTGGTGGCGCCGACATTCCTGTCCTTGCCCGGTCTGATCCTCGGCACACGGCGCGTGGCGACGATGCATCGGCGCATGGCGGAAATCATGGTGAGGACCATGCCGCTGGTGATGCGCGAGATTCCGTTCGACATTCCCCCGATCCGCGAATCGGTGCAGTGGAACATCGCCAACAACAACGACCGCGCCTTGCGCTGGGTGGTCGAGCGGCTTCACGTTGCGGCAACCAGCACAGGGTCTGCAGGTGCCAGCAATGTCGTGCCCATTTCCTCGATTGACGAAGTCGGCCGCGGGCAGATTGAAGTCGAATACCGGATGACTCACCCGCAGCGCTGAGCTTCAGTCCTGCCCCCGGTCGAACACGGCGCGCGCCTCCCGGATGGCCGGAGAGCGGCTGTTGATCCAGTCGATCAGCCGGCGCGCCTCGGTATGGAGATCCGTGCCCAGCGGGGTCAGGCCGTAAGTCACCTTGGGCGGCACATCGCCGCTCACCCTGCGCCAGACAAAGCCATCGCGCTCCAGCGTGCGCAGCTTCAGCGTCAGCACGCGCTGCGACAGTGCCTGTTCGGCAGAGAGCATGGCCAGCGTGCGGCGAAGTTCGGCATGGCGCCACGGCCCGGTTGCCAGGACAAGCAGGATCAAGGTCGACCAGCGGTCTCCCAGCAGACCCATTACTTCGCGGGCGGGATCGTCCCGGCCCTTGCCGTGCACAACCATTTCCGCCTCAAGGGCGGCAATGGTCGGACGCGATCCGCCACTTTCCATCGGGCGCTCTCCTGCGCAGCCGGGCACAAAAAAGTGCCGTCTTCCTCTTCAACCTCGCTGTCTTAAGACGGCTGCCAAGGCAAGACGCAATGGGAGAGCGGCGTTGGACAGTGCATTCAGGATGGAGGGCAAGGTGGCGATCGTCACCGGCGGGGCCGGCGGGATCGGTGCTGCCACCGCACGCCTGCTGACGGCACGCGGCGCGCGCGTTGCCATTGCCGACATTGCCGCGGACCGGGCGCAGGCGCTGGCATCGGAACTGACCGGGGCGCTGGCCATTACGCTCGATCTCGAACAGGAAAGCTCGGTCGAGGCGATGGTTGCGCAAACCGTGCAACATTTCGGCCGGCTCGACGTCCTGCTCA
>JAPLPG010000030.1 GCA_026400375.1 Novosphingobium sp.
CATCGACAGCCCGGTCAGGTTCGGCGGCAACAAGGTTGGCGACAAGGACCTGATCGAGGCCATCGAGCGGTTGCAACCCGATGTCGCGGTGGTCGTCCGCAGCAAGAAGATCGGCAGCATTGACGGCGAGTTCCAGCCGAAAGACTTCGATATTCCCGCGCCCGAGGCGATTGCTGGCGCCCCTGTCCTCCTGTCGGCCTGGCGCGCCAACTTCATCGAATATGCGCTCGCCACGGATTACGGCATACGTCTGGGCAAGGCCACCTATCCGACATTCTCTTCCGTGCTCGCGCAGGTCAAGCAGGGGCCGCAATCCACGTTCGCGCCGGATTTCCTGCTGGATCCCAAGTCCGTTCCCGAACTCAATGCCAGCAAGTTCCTGAGCGGGGACTATCCGCCCGGCCTGCTGACGGGCCGCACGGTCATCATCAATTCGGCGGGCACGGCGCCGCCGATCGGCTATTTCGGAAGGGTGCGGACGCACCCCCTGGCGCTTGATCTGGCCGCAGCCGACGCCCTGAAGAAGCCGTTTGCGCTGTCTTTCGATGGCCTGCCGCTGCTGCTCGTCGTCTGGACGCTGATCCTGCTCGGCAGCCGCTCGCCGCAACCGCGCCGCAAGCTGGCGCTCCACGCTGCTGCACCGATCACGTTGATCCTGCTGCCCGTTGCCCTGCAGGCGATCGGCATCACGCTCGACATCGGCGGGGCGGCGCTGTGCGTGTTCCTCTATGGCAGCGCGCGGCTGTGGCAGAAGCGCATGCGCCGGGTGCAGCACACCAGCACCTCGGGCCTGCCCAACCTGCTGGCGCTCAGCGCCCAGCCGCTGCATGTCGGCTGCGATGTGGTGGTGGCCGTGATCGGCCGTTATGAAGAGATCCTCGCCACCCTGCCCAAGGACCTCCACGGCGAATGCGCGCGGCAGATTGCCCGGCGCCTGTCGGTCGGCGCGGGCACCGACACGGTCTACAACAGCGAAGGCGGCCATTTTGCCTGGATCGAAGAGGCCCGGCCGCTGGAAATGCAGCTCAACCACCTCGAAGGCCTGCGCGCGCTGTTCTCCGCCCCGTTGCAGATCGGCAGCTACACCTTCGATACCAACATCCACTTCGGCCTTGACCGCAACGAGGGGATCGACGCGCCGACGCGGGTGAACTCCGCCGTTGCCAGTGCCAACGATGCGCTGGCCAGCGGCCGGTCGGTCGAGATGTTCGAGGCCGAACGCCTGGCCGAGGCGCCGTGGGAACTGTCGCTCCACGCCCGCATCGACGAAGGCCTGCGCAATGGCGAGATCTGGCTGGCGTTCCAGAGCCAGTGGGACATGCGCGAGGCCCGCCCTTGCGGTGCCGAAGCCCTGATTCGCTGGAGCCACCCCACGCGCGGCCCGATCGCGCCCGATGCCTTCATCCTCCAGGCCGAACGCGCCGGGCGGATCGATGCCCTGACCTATTGGGTGGTCGATGAAGCCATCACCGCAGCCCTTGCCATGGCTGACGTTGAAAAGCGCTTCCAGATGAGCATCAACCTGTCGGCGCAGATGGTCGACAAGCCCTCGCTGGTGCCCAACCTCAGCGAGATCGTGCGCCGCCGCGGCATCGATCCGCGCCTGCTGACGATCGAGGTGACCGAAACCAGCAGCGTGCGCAACCGCCCTGCTGCGGTTCACAACCTGTCGCAACTGCGCACCATGGGCTTCCGCCTTTCGATCGACGATTTCGGCACGGGCGAGGCGAGCCTTGCCTACCTTGCCGATCTGCCAAGCGACGAACTGAAGCTCGATCGGCGCTTCGTGTCGCGGCTGCTCAGCCACCGGCGCGATCGCGAGATCATCCGGTCGACCATCGATCTGGCCCATGCGCTCGGCCAGATCGTCGTCGCCGAGGGGATCGAGGACGAAGCAACGTATCTGGCTTTGTCAAGACTGGGTTGCGACATCGGCCAGGGGTATTTCCTTGGTCATCCACAACCCTTTGCCGATTTCCAGCAGTGGTATCTCAAAATGGGACACAGACGAAAGGGTATGGTTTAGACGTTGTTAACCCCTTAACGTTCTGTTAACTACGTGTCTCCAACAGTGGATGGAGGCACGGATGACTTCTGCTCTCAACATGGTGATCGAGATCCTTCGCTGGCTCTTCACCAACTGATTTTTCGGGGTTTTTTCGGGAATCCCGGATAACTTTAGAGAATACACAAACGGTGCTGCCCAGCCTTCACAGGCGCGCAGCACCGTTTTTGTTTTGCGCTATTGCGGGTGTTGGTCCGCTCGTCCTTGCGGCGATTACGTGGGCGGCCGCGCCCTTTGGCAGTCGCCGTCAAGCCCGCCTATCAAGACCGCCTATTAAGCTTGGCCATCAATCCACGCCGGCAACTCGGCCAATCGCGGCAACTGCACGAATCGGGGATGACGCTCTGGCACGGCCGCGCTTTCGTGCGCCCACGCGCCGGCTTGCGGCACATAGGCCGCCCAGGCCCCCGCTTCGAGCGCGGGATGAATGTCTGACCGCAGCGAATCCCCGGCCATCACCGCCTCGTGCGCGGCCACGCCGTGCCGGGCGAACAGATCGGTGAACAAGGCGCTGGTCTTGTCGCTGACGATCTCGATCCCGCTGAACATGCCGCCCAGGCCCGATGCGGCCAGCTTGGCCTCCTGGTGCAGCAGGTCGCCCTTGGTCACCAGCACCAGCCGCCCGCGCGCGCTGAGCGCCTCGAGCGTTTCGGCAATCCCGTCGAACAGTTCCACCGGATGCGCCAGCAGGCTGCGCCCGGCCTCGAGTATCCCGGCGATCACGCCCCGCGGCAGCGGATCGCCGACCAGTTCCACCGCCGTCTCGATCATCGACAGCGTGAATCCCTTGGCGCCATAGCCATAGAGCTTCAGGTTCCGCGCCTCGCAGGCATCGAGCACCTCGCGGGCCACGTGCCGGTCCGAAAACGGCGCGATCAGCGCATAGAGCGCCTCCTGCGTGGCATTGAAGTGGCGCATGTTGTGCCACAGCGTATCGTCGGCATCGAGGCAGATCAGTCTGATGGGCATGGGGACTCCGTGATCTGGTTCGATTGCCGCTGCTTCAGGCCTGCCCCGCGCGCTCCTGATTGAGCCGGAACAACCGCGCCAGGATTTCGTCATCGGTCAGCGCCCCGGCGCGGAAATCGTCGCCCCAGCCATAGGCCTCGGCCACCGCCTCATCCAGCGTGCGATGGGCATGGTCAAGCCACGCGGGCCGCGCGTTGTAGAGGTTGGTCAGCGTGCGCCTGGCCAGCTCCTTCGCCGCCGCCTCGTCACGCGGCAGAATGCGGTCGGGATAGCCCGCCACCACTTCGGGCTCGCGCACCACCAGATCGGGCGGATTGAGCCAGTTCTCGCGCAATTCGTTCAGCCGCGCTGCGGCCGTGGCAATGGCTAGTGCGCGGGGATCGTCGGCATAGGCGGCGGCGGGAATGTTCGGCGTCAGGCCTTCGGGGAAGGGGAAGGTGTCAAAAATTGCTTCACGATTGTAACGACGCTGATTTCCCACTCCCATTTTATTACCGATGCGAGTTGACCAAGCTTCATGAAAAACAGAATGAAGAATGCCGAAGTGTGTATCATCGTCCCGAGCGAATATCACGAGATTGTTGTCTGGCAGGGTAGGTAACGCTTGCCAGAGAAAGACACGATGTTCAGCTGTCATCGGTGTTACGATATAGCGGCTAATCTCCGACAAGCTCTTACGCACTTCTGGACGAGGCCAATAGGTAGTCCACCACTCGGTTCGAGGGTGCACGTCACGAGCAGCCTTTCGTACTTCGCTCAAGACTGGCGATGTCGATTCATCGGGATCATATGGCGCATGCTGTAGGTATGTGAACGGCGCTTCCCACAGGGCCGCTTCTTGCTCTGTGAGCCCCCTAGGGAAGTCTATGAACCAACTGTCTCGGCGGACGGTGGTGATGTCACGACCGTTCCAAGTTGGCTTTAAGATTTCCGAATTGGCACGACCGTTTGGGTTCAATGGCATCTTTAGCCAAACCCGTGCCAACTCGCCGGGCACATCAAACGGGCCACTTTTTTGCACGCCAACAAAGCCTATTCCCCGATTTTCCGCCAAAGCTGGTAGTGCTGAGACATTGAGCCCCGTCGTCAAGTCGGGATTGATATCAGTAACCGGCGCGCCGTTGAGCATCCTCGGTTGCGGCTTTACATTTTTGCTTTCAAAGCAAATTAAAGAGACCCGCACCGCAGCTCCATCGACGACCCACGCTTCATCTGCCCACGCATTGAAAATTACACCATCTTCTGAAATGCGATATAGAACAGGCAAATTCGTGTTTTTAGCTATTGAGTTTGTGGCAACAAACCCGGCCCGCGTTGAAAGCCCACTTTTTAAGTGCTCACGTGCCTTCTCGAACCAGTAACAGACCAAGTCCGTAAAACCCGGTAGCCGGCCAGCGAATGCGTTGCGAAGCGCCTCGGTTTCAATGACGCCAAGCGATCTTTTCATCACTTTAGCACCTAGAAACGGAGGGTTTCCGACAATGGCGTCAGCGGTGGGCCATGTCGCCTCGTTGCCCCCAACCCCCAGCACCGCATCGCGGCATTCGATCGTATCGAGATTGCGCAGGATGGGGTTCTTGGCCGCATCGAACCCGTTGCGGCGCATCCACTGGATTTCGCCGATCCACACGCTCACCCGCGCCAGTTCAGCGGCATAGGGGTTGAGTTCGATCCCCAGCACGCATTCCGGCCCGACGCGGGGGAAGCCGCGCGGCAGGCCAAGCGCTTCGGCATCAAGATTGGCGCGGTGTTCGATATCCTTCAGCGCCCGCAGCGCCACATAGAGGAAGTTGCCCGAACCGCAGGCCGGATCGAGCACGCGGAAGTTCACCAGCCGTTCGATGAAGGCGCTGTGGATCGCCGCCGCTTCGCCCTGCAGCTTTTCGGCGCGGCGCTTTTCGGCAGGCGTCAGCAACCGCTCCGCCGTGCGCCGGGGTGCGCTTTCGATCAGCGCGGTCATGCGTGCCAGCGCCTCGGCCCATTCGGCCTCCAGCGGATCGATGATCACCGGCTGCACGATCATCATGATCTTTTCGCGGTCGGTGTAGTGCGCGCCCAGCTGGCTGCGCTTGGCCGGGTCCAGCCCGCGTTCGAACAGCGTGCCAAGGATCGAAGGATCGATCTGGCTCCAGTCGCGCAATGCGGCCCGGTGCAGGTCTTCCACATCGTCGCGCGAAA
>JAPLPG010000247.1 GCA_026400375.1 Novosphingobium sp.
ATAATGCGCGCGCCTATGCCGGCAATTCGAAGCTCAGCGTCGCCACCGTGTTCGGCGGCACCAGCATCAACAAGAACCGGCAGGATCTGGCGCGCGGCGTCGACATCCTCGTCGCGACGCCGGGCCGCCTGCTCGACCTGATCGACCAGCGCGCGCTGACGCTGAGCCGCACCGAAATCTTCGTGCTCGACGAAGCCGACCAGATGATGGACCTGGGCTTCATCCATGCGCTGAAGCGGGTGGCCAACCTGCTGCCCAAGACGCGCCAGAGCCTGTTCTTCTCCGCCACGATGCCCAAGGCGATCGAGGATCTGGGCAAGCAGTTCATCGTCAACCCGGTGCGCGTCGAAGTCGCCCCGAATTCGACCACGGCCGAGCGCGTTGAACAGTATGTCACCTTCATCAACCAGGCCGAAAAGCAGGCGCTGCTGACGCTGCGCATCCGCACGCTGCTGGCGTCCAAGGACATGGACCGCGCGCTGGTGTTCACCCGCACCAAGCATGGCGCCGACCGCGTGGTGCGCCACCTGATCACCGCCGGCATCGAAGCGCGCGCCATCCATGGCAACAAGAGCCAGGCCCAGCGCACCGCCGCACTGGAAGCCTTCCGCCAGGGTTCGTGCCCGGTGCTAGTGGCAACCGACATCGCTGCGCGCGGGATCGACGTTTCAGGCGTGTCTCACGTCTTCAACTTCGAACTGCCCAACGTGCCCGAACAGTACGTCCACCGCATTGGCCGCACCGCGCGTGCGGGCGCCGATGGCATCGCGATGAGCTTCTGCGCGCCCGATGAAAAGCCGTACCTCAAGGACATCGAGAAGCTGACGCGTCTCAAGATCGACACGATGGCCCTGCCCGAGAACTTTCTTGCCGAAGCCGCCAAGCTGCCCGCCCCCAGCCGCAAGCCGGCCGAGGAAGAGCGTGATGCGCGCCACGATGCCCGCGCCCAGCGCGGCAATGGTGGCCGTGGTGGCCATGGCAGTTCAGGGGGGGGGCAGAATCGCGGTGAACAAAAGCGCGGCGACCAATCACGCGGAAACCAGAACTTCGGCGGCAAGGCGCAAGGCCGCGATGGTCGCCCGCGCGATGTCAGCCCGCGTCAGGAACGCCGCGATGGTGCCGTGATCGATCGCGGCCCGGTGCGCAATCCGGTGCTCGATGCCACGGTCAACAATGGTGAGCGCGACGGCAACCAGCCGCGCAACTTCCGTCCCCGCGGCAATGGCGGCGGCGCTGCCGGCGTTGGCGCACACCGCAACAAGGTCCGCCGCGCCAGCTGAGCAGACCCGTTGATTGATCGGGAACAGGCAGCCCTGCACCATTGCAGGGCTGTCCCCCGGTGTGAAAGCTTGGCATAGGGCGCGCGATGGACAGCGTTTTCGCCTCGGCCCTTGCCATGACCGCGATCGTTGCGGTGCGCTACCTGCTCACCAGCGGCCTGTTCGCATGGGCCACGCACAAGGTGCGGCCCGGCCATTACGCTGGCCTGAACCGGCAGATCCGTTCAGAGATCACGTGGAGCCTTGCCACCGCTGCCATCTATGGCGTGCCCGCAGGCGTGGTCGCGTGGGGTTGGCAGCAGCGGGGCTGGACCCGGATCTACACCGATCCCCTGGCCTATCCGCTATGGTGGATGCCGCTATCGCTGCTGGCCTATCTGTTCATTCATGACACCTGGTTCTACTGGACCCACCGCTGGATGCATCGCCCGGCGGTGTTCCGGCGCATCCACGCGATCCACCACGCCAGCCGCCCGCCCACGGCCTGGGCCGCGATGAATTTTCATCCGGCAGAGGCGGCGATCGTCTCGCTGCTGATCCCGGCGATGGTCTTCGTGATCCCGATCCATGCCGGGA
>JAPLPG010000076.1 GCA_026400375.1 Novosphingobium sp.
CACGGGCGCCCGCAAGACCACCGGCGGCGGCGCCAAAAGCTGCCGTCCCGTGGCTTTACCAGGGGTCGGACGTGCCGCAGGACAAGGCGTGGACGTTCGGCGTCCTGTCCAATGGGCTGCGCTATGCGGTGCGCCGCAGCGGCGTGCCGCCCGAACAGGTGTCGATCCGCGTGCTGGTGGACGCAGGGTCGATGTACGAAACCGATGACCAGCGCGGCTATGCGCACTTGCTCGAACACCTGACCTTCCGCGAATCGAAGTACCTGAAGGAAGGCGAAACGATCCCCACGTGGCAGCGCCTCGGGGCCACGTTCGGCAGCGATACCAATGCCGAAACCAGCCCGACGCAGACCGTGTACAAGCTCGACATTCCGCAGGCCGATCCGGCCAAGCTGGACGAGACGTTCCGCTTGCTGTCGGGCATGATCATGGCACCGATCTTTACCGATCACGGCGTCAGGACCGAAGTGCCCATCGTGCTGGCCGAAATGCGTGAGAGGACCAGCGCCCAGTCGCGCGTGCTGGACGAGACGCGCAACCTGTTCTTCAAGAACCAGCTGCTGGCTTCGCGCAATCCGATCGGCACGGTGCCGACGCTGGAAGCCGCCGATGGCGCCAAGGTAAAGGCTTTCCACGACAAGTGGTATCGGCCCGACAACAGCGTGATCGTGGTTGCCGGAGACGCTGATCCTGCGGCCCTGGTCGCGCGGATCGAACAGTGGTTCGGCGGCTGGAAAGTGGCCGGCGCAAAGTCTCCGCAGCCCGATTTCGGCAAGCCGGTGGCCCCTGCCGGGATCGACCCGAAGAATCCGGTGGGCGAAGCCCGCGTGATGGTCGAACCGGACCTGCCGCGCATCGTCAACTGGGCGACGCTGCGGCCATGGAAAAAGGTCAACGATACCATCGCCTACAACCAGAGCCTGATGGTCGGCCGGTTGGGGTTGGCGCTGATCAACCGCCGTCTGGAGGCCCGCGCGCGGGCAGGGGGCAGCTACCTCACGGCCTCGGTCGACGAGATGAAGCAGGAGCTTTCGCGCTCGGCCGATGCCACGATCGTCACGGTCACGCCGTTGGGCGAGGACTGGAAAAGCGCTGTCACCGATGTGCGCGGGGTCATCGCAGATGCACTCGCCACGCCGCCATCGCAGGAAGAGATCGACCGCGAGGTTGCCGAATTCGAAGTGGCGTTCAAGGTCGGCGTCGAAACCCAGTCGACCATCGCCGGATCGCGCGCTGCCGATGATATCGTCAACGCGGTCGATATCCGCGAGACGGTGGCCAACCCCGATACGGTCTACGAGATCTTCAAGAGCTCGATCCCGCTGTTCAAGCCCGATGCCATCCTAAAAAGCACGCGCGCCCTGTTCCAGGGCACCGTGATCCGCCCGATGATGATCACGCCCAAGGCGGGCGAGGCGGACGAGGCCGCGCTGCGCGCCGCGCTGACCATGCCTGTCGATGCCGCATCCGGCAGCCGGGTTGCCGCCAATTCGATCAAGTTTGCCGATCTGCCACCCATTGGCACGCCCGGCACCGTGGCCAGTGCGCGGCCCATCGGCCTGCTCGGGATCGAACAGATCGAACTGTCCAATGGCGTCAAGGTTCTGCTCTGGCCGAACGACGCCGAACCCGGCCGGATCATCGTGAAGGCCCGTTTTGGCGGCGGATACGCTGCAATCAGCCCGCAGAAGGCGGTTTATGGCCCCATCGGGCAAGTGGCGCTGATGGACAGCGGCATTGGCGAACTGGGGCGCGACGATCTTGATCGCCTGGCCACCGGCCGCAAGCTGAGCCTGGATTTCGGGATCGACGACACCGCCTTCGTGCTGTCGGCCGATACCCGGCCGGCCGATCTTGCCGACCAGCTCTATCTGATGGCCGCAAAGCTGGCCACGCCGCGGTGGGAGCCCAATCCCGTGCTGCGCGCCAAGGCCGCCGCCAAGCTCCAGTACGAAAGCTACAATTCGGCACCGATGTCGGTGCTGAACCGCGATCTGAACTGGCTGCTGCGCGATGGCGATCCGCGCTATGCCACGCCCAATCCCGCCGAGCTGGAAAAGGTCACGCCCGAAGGCTTCCGCGCCACGTGGGAGCCGCTGCTCGCGCAAGGGCCGATCGAGATCGACATGTTCGGCGATTTCACCCGCGAGCAGGCAATTGCAGCGCTGGAAAAGACCTTTGGCGCACTGCCTGCGCGGCCTGCGGTCGAACAACCGCCGCTGGCGCCCAGTATCCCGGCCCACAATGCCGAACCGCTGGTGCTGACCCATCGCGGCGATCCCTCGCAGGCCGCTGCCGTGGTGGCCTGGCCCACCGGCGGCGGGCAGCAGGGCGTGCGCGAAAGCCGCCAGCTGGAAATCCTTGCCCAGATCTTCAACAACCGCCTGTTCGATGCGATGCGCGAAAAGGTGGGCGCAAGTTACGCCCCGCAGGTCGGATCGAACTGGCCGCTGGACCTGCCTTCGGGCGGCTATCTTTCGGCGATGGTGCAATTGCGCCCGGGCGATTTCGACACGTTCTTTGCCGCGGCCGACAAGATCGCGGCGGACCTCGCCGCCACGCCGCCAACCGCCGACGAGATCGGCCGCGTGACCGAACCGCTCAAGCAGCTGATCACCCGCGCCAGCACCGGCAACGGCTTCTACATGTACCAGCTGGAAGGAGCGGCAAGCGATCCGCGCAAGATCGCGTCGATCCGCACGATCCTCAACGATTACAGCCAGACCACGCCCGAACGGATGCAGGCGCTGGCCCAGCGCTATCTGGTGAAGGACAAGAGCTGGCGCCTCGAAGTGGTGCCTGAAAAGAAGCCGTAGGCCGTCTCAGCAGGCATTCTTCGCGGTATTGCCGGTAAGGCCGTTGCCGATGGCGCGGTCATCGCGGGCAATCACGGCGGCTTCTTCGTGCAGCATGATCGTGTCGATGAACAGGGTGCCGAACAGGCCTTTGTATTCGTACCAGACTTCGGCAACCATCACCGAAGTTCCCGCAGGCGCGATGATCGACTTGCCGCCCATGGTCAGGCCGTTGAGGAGGGGCGACACCAGGCCCCCGGTGGGATCGGCGGTGCCCCGCTTCGATGGCTGCTTGCCCTTGCCCCTGCATTGCTGCCAGTGAATGTACTGCTTGCCGGTGACCGGATGGCCTTCAAGGCTGGAGAGGATCACGCGGCCGTTTTCCTCAAGATGCGAGGACGAGCCTTCGGCCAGCGCGCCGGCGAGGACGGATTCCACGTCGCTGCTGCTGATCGTTGGTGTCACGCCGCTGTTGTCGGTCTGGCCGATGCGCGAGGCGTTGTCGGCCATCGATACGGCAACCTGGCTCACTTCCAGCGCGGTCGCATTCAGCCAGGCGATTTCGGCGCCATACATGCCCAGCGTCATGAACAGCGGCAGGACCAGCGCAAATTCCAGCACGGAAACCGCTTCGGTGTTGCGGATGATGCCGCGCAGCGGGCGGGTGCGACGGACATGCCTGTTCATGGACAACTCCCTGCGGTCGATCCGTAGCCTGTCTGGTTGCCGAATGGCTGGTTCTTGACGACGGCGGTGGCGGTCAGCGAACGCGTGGTCCAGCGCGCAGGCATGAACGGCACCTTGAACACCGGATCGAAGCGGGCGGTCACGCTATAGACCACGACATCGTTGGCACTGCCTTCGTCGCCTGCCTTGCCGATATCTTCGTCCCATTTGCCGCTGCGATTTTCATCGGTGTAGACTTCGTTGTTGTCGCACCGGCTGTTGCCATTGGCATCGTTCCATTTTTCCGGACGGCCGATATCGGCAAAATCGAAGTAGCTGGTGCGCTTGCTTTCGATCTTTACGCCCGGCAGTATCGGGCTGACGGCATTGAGCACCGAGGCATCGGCCAGCGCGATGCTGCGTGTCTCGTTGGCAGAGGCGCGCGCGGCCCGGTGCACCGCGCCGGTCAGCACCGATTTGCCATAGACCATCTGGCCTATGTCCATGATGCCCATCAGCAGGATCATGAACAGAGGCAGCACGATGGCGAACTCGACAATCGTCGCGCCCGCACTGTCGGTGGCCAGCCTGCGCCCGGTCATTGCACCACGCGCAGTTCGCCAACCTGCTTGGCAATCGACTGGAAAGCCGCATCGAGCTGGCTGGCGTTCGCGGCCGTGAAGGCGCTGTCGCTCGATGCGCAGGCGCTCAGCTGGCTGGTC
>JAPLPG010000179.1 GCA_026400375.1 Novosphingobium sp.
GTCGATCATGCCATGGGTGGATGAAACCGCTTCGAACAGTTCGGTGAATATCTCGTTGAGCATGTCCACCGTGTCGCGCGGGGTGAGCGTTTCTGCGAGCGTCGTGAAACTTCTTATATCGGCGAACAGGACGCTGGCAGGAATTGCCGATCCGAAGATCAAGTCATCCCCCCGGCTGAACACTTCCTGCACCACTTCCTGTGGCATGAACCGCCGCATGGTCGATGCCATGCGCTTTCCTTCGGAAATGTCGTCGATCAACACCAAGGTGCCGACCTGCCCGGTCTCGGCCAGAAGCGGCACGATGCTGACGTTGGCATCCTTGTCCTGCCCTTCACTCACGGTGACATGAACGTCGATCAGGTTTCGCACCGATCCGTCTTGCGCAACAGCCGCAATCTCCTGTGCCAGCCACGGATTGGCCGCGGCGAACTGCGCCCCCACGTTTGCCGAATTCGCTTGTGGATCGCCGTCGAGCCGCAGCATTTGTCGGGCTGCAGGGTTGACCTTGCTGATCCGCCCTCCGCTATCCAGCGTGACGACGCCTGCCGACATGGAATTGAGGATGCTCTCGCTGTAATTGCGCGATGCTACAACTTCGGCAAACAGCGTCGCATTTTCGATGGCGATGGCGGATTGAGCGGCGAATGCCGCCATGCGAACGACATCGTTGGTGGTGAAGCTGCCCCCATCAATGCGATTAAGCGCCTGCATCACGCCAATCTTGCGTCCATCGCGTGTCGTCACGGGCATGGACAGCACGGCCCGGGTAACAAAGCCGGTTTCGGCGTCCACGGCGGGGTTGAAGCGCGGATCGGCATAGGCATCTGCCACCGACACGACCTCACCCGAGCGGAATGCCGCACCCGCCAGGCCGGATCCCGCGTCAATCCGAATGACCTTCTGGGCAACACCCTCGGCCACCATCGACCACAGTTCGTCATGAGCCGCATCATAAAGATACAGCGTCGACCGTTCGGTGTGCAGGATCCGCGTGGTTGCCTTTACGATCTTTTGCAGCAAGGCCTCAAGCTTCATCTCGGCGTTGATCGATGAGCTGATTTCCAGCAATTGCCGCAGTTCTTCGTTCATTACTTCGCTGGCGTTGATGGTGACGGCCCATCGCTCTGCCAAAACCACCAGATGTGAAAAAAGCATGATCACCACGCCAGACGCCGTGTAGTCGATCCCGGCGACGCGGCTGCCCGGCGCTACGCCGAAGGCCACAACCGAAATCATGCTGACACTGGCAAACATCGCGCTCATGCCGATCAGGAACGGCACTGCGCCATCGCGCCGGTGATACACCGCACGGGCGAGAACGACGATGATCCAGCCCAGCCCCACGGCGTGGGCAAGGAAGATGTAAGCCGTAACCTGAGACGTCACGGACACCGACAAGAACGTGTAGCAGAACGCCTGGATCAACCATGCGAGACCGATCAGGCCCGTCAGGGCAAGGAACATGCGCCTGGGGCTGTCTGCCGGGAACAGCGTATGGGCATAGGCCAGGGCGAAGATCACCGACGCCGTCCCAAACAGGTCGACAAGCGCCAGCATCGGCCGCAGCCCAAGATCGGGCACGAGCATCAGCAGCAAGTTGTCGTAGCCCAGCATCATCGTCGAGGGGATGAAGCCGAAACAGCCCAACGCCACGAACAACGAAACGCGATCGCTCCGCCGGAACAGGAAAATCGCAAGGCTGATGGCGCCGAGTACCGTCAGCGCAACCTGAAAAAGCATTTCCTGCGCCCAGCGCAGGCCACCCCAGCTACGCATGACCTCAACGGTGCCGATCACGGGAGCGGCCTCCACCCCGTTTCGACGATGCAGATAACTCGCAACGTCAATCTGCAACCGAATGTCGGCGCCGGTCGCCACAAGCGGGATATCCGTCGAACGCCACAGGTAGCGCGTGCCTGCCGCATCGCGCCCCACTCTACCGCGCTCGCTTACCACGACACCGTCGACCAACACTTTGCTGGCGGCAAAAATGGTCGGAATATGCAGCGTGTATGAACCGGGGGGCAGGCCGCGCAATGTCGTGAAATAGCTGGCTCGCGCTGCTGCAGGCAAGGGCTTGCCATCGGGTCCGGCCTGACCGGCCCACGTGCCGGGGACCGAAATCGGAAAGGACCGGCCGGCGTAGGGCGCATCGTGCCAGACCATCGTCCACCGGCCTTCGAGGCGGATGGGCACATCGTCGGGCCGCTGTTGGGCGAAGTCGGCAATGCCTCGGCTCACTCCGCCTTGCGGCAGAACTTTGGTCGGGCTCAGGAAGAATGGCAGGTTGATGGCGCAAAGCAGCGCAATCATCATCAGACTGAAGAAGGCGCGCTGAAGATAGGTCAGGCTCGCCCGCAATTCCGGCTGCCTGCTCGCACTATCGCCCGCCAACTGCACCGTCCCGCCCAACGTGCACCCACCTCTCACCGCCAGAGCGCGCTTGCGCAAAGAGGCAATCGTCAAACCAGAACGAGAGAGTGATCCATAATCACAGCCAAGTCAAAACATCAGCCATGAGTTTCAGGCGGGAGTAACGGGCCTTCCTGACAAGAAAAAAGCGCAGACGGGACACCCCATCTACGCCATTTCCTTATTGATCAATACTTTGCTTCAAAAATGCAGAAACTCAGATGTGAATGGCACGTCCATAGGCTGCCAGCACACTTTCGTGCATCGATTCGCTGATCGTGGGGTGCGGGAAGATGGTGTGCATCAGTTCCGCTTCGGTCGTTTCCAACGTCTTGCCGATGACATAGCCCTGGATCATTTCCGTGACCTCTGCCCCGATCATGTGCGCGCCGAGAAGTTCACCGGTCTTGGCGTCGAACACCGTCTTCACGAAACCTTCCGCTTCGCCCAGGGCAATGGCCTTGCCGTTGCCGATGAACGGGAATGTCCCGGCCTTGACCGTATAACCGGCCTCCTTGGCCTTTGCTTCGGTCAGTCCGACGCTGGCGATCTGCGGGTGGCAGTAGGTGCAGCCAGGAATGTTCATGCGATCCATCGGGTGTGGGTGCACATCCTTGTTGCCGAGTTCTGCAGCAATTGCCTCGGCGGCGATCACGCCTTCGTGGCTTGCCTTGTGCGCCAGCCATGGCCCCGGGGTGACGTCGCCAATCGCCCAGAGACCCTTCACGTTCGTCCGGCCATAGCCGTCAATGGTGATGAACCCACGATCGGCGGTCACGCCCAGCGCTTCGATACCGATGTTTTCGGTATTCGGCACAATACCCACGGCCACGATCGTGTGGGTATAGGTCTCCTCGACGATCTTGCCGTCCTTGGCCTTGATCTTCGCCTTTACGCCGGTTGCCGAAACCGACAGGCTGTCGACGCCCGCGCCGGTCATGATCTTGATGCCCTGCTTGGTCAGCGCCTTTTCGAGGAAGGCGGAAACGTCGGCGTCTTCAACCGGAACAATGCGGTCCATCATTTCCACGACGGTTACATCTGAACCCATATCGTTGTAGAAGCTGGCAAATTCGATACCGATGGCGCCCGAGCCGATGACCAGAAGCTTCGACGGCAGTTCCTTGGGGGTCATCGCATGGCGATAGGTCCACACCCGCTGGCCATCGGCCTTGGCAAACGGCAGATCGCGCGCACGGGCCCCGGTCGCCACGATCACATGCTTGGCGGAAATCGTTTCTGCGCCCTTCTCACCCGTCACTTCCACCGTGGTGGCGCTCTTCAGAACACCGCTACCCATGTGCACGGCGATCTTGTTCTTCTTCATCAGGTGCGTGACGCCCTGGTTGAGTTGCATGGCCACCCCGCGCGAGCGTTTGACCACGGCATCGAGATCGGCGCGGATGTTGTCGGCGGCCAGACCATAGGCAGCAGCATGCTTCATGTGGTTCAGCACTTCGGCCGAACGCAGCAGGGCCTTGGTCGGGATGCAGCCCCAGTTGAGACAGATGCCGCCAAGGTTCTCGCGCTCGACAATGGCGGTCTTCAGGCCCAGCTGCGCGCAGCGGATCGCCGCGACATAGCCGCCGGGGCCCGATCCGAGAATGATGACATCGTATTGATCAGCCACGCGATATGCTCCTTCAGGCCTTTTCAGGCCGATGATCTAGCGGAGCGAGCAGCGCAGTGCCGCTCGCAGAATGGACAGGCGATCAGGCGACCAGGCCGAGCGGGTTCTCGATCAACGCCTTGAAAGCCTGCATCAGTTCGGCCCCATCAGCACCGTCGATGGCGCGGTGATCGAAGCTTCCGGTGGCCGACATCACCGTGGCTATGCCGAGCGCGCCGTCAATCACATAGGGACGCTGTTCGCCCGCGCCAACCGCCATGATCATCGCCTGTGGCGGATTGATCACCGCATCGAAGCTCTTGATGCCGAACATGCCGAGGTTTGACAGCGAAGCTGTGCCGCCCTGGAATTCGTGCGGTTGCAGCTTGCCTTCGCGCGCCTTGCCTGCAAGCGCCTTCATTTCGGTGGCGATGGCCGAAACCGATTTGCTGCCGGCATCGACGATGATCGGCGTGATCAGGCCCGACGGTGCGGCGACGGCGACCGAGATGTCGGCGCGGCTGTAGCTGCGCAGTTCATCGCCGGCAAAGCTGACGTTGCACTTGGGTACTTGAACCAGCGCCTTGGCCAGCGCCTTGATGATGAGGTCGTTCACCGACAGCTTCACGCCCTGTGCTTCCAGTGCCTTGTTGAGCTGACCGCGCAGCTTCAGCAGGGCATCGAGCTGGATATCGACACTGAGGTAGATGTGCGGGATTGTCTGCTTCGCTTCGGTCAGGCGGCGCGCGATTGTCTTGCGCACATTGTTGAGCTTCTGCGCTTCGAAAGGAATGCCGTAGTCCGGAATGGTTGCGGGAGCGGCAGCTTTAGCCGGTGCCGCGGCGGCAGGTTTAGGTGCGGGCGCCGAGGCTGAAGCCGGAGCCGGTGCTGCCCCTGTCCGCGCAGCAGCTCCTGCACCTTCAACGTCAGCGCGAACAATGCGGCCATTGGGGCCGGTGCCGATCACGCCAGCCAGATCAATGCCCCTTTCAGCGGCAATGCGCTTGGCCAATGGGCTGATCATTACCCGGTCACCCTGGGCTGCCGGGGCAGAGACAGGGCCAGAAGCAGTTGCCGGAGCAGCGACCGGCGCCGATGCTGCCGGAGCCTTTGGTGCGGGCGCTGGTTCGGTGCTGACGGTGGGAGCAGCAGATGCTGGCGCTCTGGCCTCTGCGTCCTCGTCTTCGCCCGCGATCATCGCAATCACGGTGCCGACCTTGACGCCCTCCGCCCCTTCGGAAACGTCTATCGAGACGATGGTGCCTTCGTCGACTGCTTCGAACTCCATCGTCGCCTTGTCGGTTTCGATCTCGGCCATGATGTCACCAGAGGCAACCTTGTCGCCCACTTTGACCAGCCACTTGGCAAGGGTCCCTTCCTCCATCGTGGGAGAGAGAGCAGGCATCTTGATTGCGATGGGCATGGGCGTGTTTTCCGTGTCCTGATGGCAGGAGGGCGAGAACCGTAACGGAAACCGCTCCTGCGTCTTTTGTCCGGCCCATTTCACCAGCATGGCGTTCCGGGTCAAGTGGCTTGCCGCTTGCGCCGCATACGAATTTGCCGATAGTCGGCGATCTGAAAGGATCACCGCCATGGCTCAACGCATCTACCTGGTCATCATGGACGAGACCGACGAGGCCAAGGGCGCGCTGCGCTTTGCCGCCCGCCGCGCGGTGCGGACCGGAGGCGCAGTCCACATTCTGGCGCTGGTCCCACGCCAGCAGTTCGTCGCATTTGGCGGCGTCCAGGCAACGATGGAGCAGGAAACGCATGACCGCGCCGAGGTTCTGGCGATGTCCGCGGCCGGCAGCCTTGCCAGCGAATCGGGCCTGACCCCGGTAATATCGGTCAGGCAGGGCGATGGACCCAAGGTCGTCCGCGAATATCTGGCCGAGCACCCCGAGATTTCGGCGCTGGTTCTCGGTGCAGCCGGAGGAAGCGCGCCAGGCCCCTTGGTTACGCACTTTGCCGGCATCGCCGGGCAACTGCCTTGTCCATTGATGGTCGTGCCGGGCGCAATCTCGGACGATGAAATCGACCGCTTCAGCTGATCCGGCAGGGTTGGTCCAGGTGCATTACTTCCTGCGGCCTTGATGGCGAATATTGGATGGTCGGCCACGTTTTCCGGCCGTGAACTGGCCTTGCCTGCGGGCCTTGTGATCGGTCTTTCCGCCACGCCGCTCGATCCGCTGCACACCCTCGCCGACATCTACCGGTTCGAACTTTAGAGCACCTGTCAGCGGGTTCGCTTCGGCAAGGCGCAACTTCAGAATCTGGCCCATGGCGAACTCCTCGCCGCTCAACTCTCCGATCAGGCGCTGCGCCTTTTCGTCATAGTTGAAGCGCTCGGCACCCAGAGTGGATATCGGCACCAGGCCATCGCCACCAAGGCCAATGATGGTGGCAAAGAGGCCGAACTTCTGCACCCCGGTCACCCGGGTGTCGAAGACTTCGCCGACTTTGCCTGAAAGCCAGGCAGCCACATAGCGGTCAATCGTGTCGCGCTCGGCCTCCATCGCCCGCCGTTCGGCATTGCTGAGCGCTTCCGACACACGACCCAGATCGGCGCGGTCGCGGTCCGACAGGCCGGACGTTGCGGGCAGATCAGCGTTGGGACGCGGCTGTTCCAGCCCATAGGCATCGACCAGGGCACGATGGACCAGGAGGTCCGAATAGCGGCGGATCGGTGACGTGAAGTGGGCATATGACCCAAGGGCGAGACCGAAGTGCCCGGCGTTGCGCGGGCCGTAATAGGCCTGGGTCTGGCTGCGCAGCACGGCTTCCATGATCAGTGCCTTTTCCGCCTCGTCGGCAATGTCCTTCAGCATGCGGTTGAACAGCGATGGCGTGATGACCTGGCCCAGCGACAACTTGCGGTCGAACGTGGCAAGGTAGTCCTTCAGCGCGGTCAGTTTTTCGCGGCTTGGCGGCTCGTGGATGCGGTAGACGACCGGGGCCACCTTCGCTTCAAGCGCCTTGGCGGCAGCAACGTTCGCGGCAATCATGAAATCCTCGACCACGCGGTGCGCGTCGAGCCGTTCGCGAATGGCAATTTCGGCGATCTTGCCTTCGCTATTAAGCACGACGCGGCGCTCGGGCAGGTCGAGATTCAGCGGATCGCGGGCGTTGCGCGCCTTTTCAAGCAGTGCCCAGCACGACCAGAGATGGCGCAGATGCGGCGCGGCCTCGTCGCTATCAATCCGCCGTTGGGCTTCCTCATAGGCGATGACCTCGGCAATGCGGACAATGGCACGCGTAAACCGCCAGTCCTTGATGTGGCCGGAGCTGTCGATGGTCAGATGGCAGGCCATTGCCGCCCGGTCAGCCCCCGATTTCAGCGAGCAGACTTCGGCGCTGAGAATTTCGGGGAGCATCGGCACGACGCGATCGGGAAAATAGACCGAGTTGCCGCGCTTGCGGGCTTCCCGATCGGTGTGTCCCCCCGGGCGCACGTAAAAGCTGACATCGGCGATGGCCACGACGGCCTTGAAGCCGCCGTCCCCATCAGGTTCTGCCCAGATCGCATCATCGTGATCGCGCGCGTCGGCCGGATCGATGGCGACGATGGGCAAGTGGCGCAGGTCTTCGCGCTTGTCCTCGCTGACAGGGAGTCTTGCCGCGCGTTCAGCTTCGGCCACTGCGTCTTCGGGAAACACGAAGGGTATGCCATGCTTGTGAATGGCGATCAGGCTGAATGCACGCGGCGCCAGCGGATCGCCGAGCACGGCGACCACTTTCATACCGGCGCGGGGGGAGCGGCCATTGGGTTCTGCAAGGACCAGTTGCCCTTTCTCAGCCCCGCCAAGGTCGGAAATCGGCACGGCATTGCGCACGCGCTTGTCCACCGGAGCAAGCCAGCCCTTGCCCGCGCCATCGAGCTCGACAACGCCCATCATCTGCTCTTCGCCGCCTTGAAGCTTCTTCATCGGATGGGCGATGAAGCCGTTGCCCGCCTCTTCGGTGCGCGCCAGGACGCGGTCGCCCACGCGAAGCGCGGCAGAGCGGTCCCGCTGCTTGCCGCGAGGTTCGATGACGCGGATACGGGGCGGAGGCGATGCGTCGTCCGGCTGCCAGCTGTCCGGCACGGCGACCGGTTCGCCCTCGTCAATTTCGACAACCCGCAGCACCGTAACCTTGGGCACACCGCCCATCGCATGGAATGCGCTGCGATTGCCGTCGATCAGGCCCTCCTCGGCCATATCCCGGAGCAGCGCCTTCAATGCAATCTTCTCCGTCCCTTTCAGCCCGAACGCCTTGGCCAGTTCGCGCTTTCCAGCGGGTTCATCGGATTGCGCGATGAAATCGAGCACCTGCTGGCGGGTCGGGAGGCCTTGCGGGAAACGGAATTTTGTCATGGGCAGCATGTGGTCGTTATGCCCCCGGAAAGCAAGCGTTCAGGGGGTGGCGGCAGGCGCGGCCAATGGGGCGAACTGGCCGCCAGGAACGGCCGAGGCAAGCGGACTTTCCGATCCGTCTGCTGCGATGGCGTTGACACCGAACAGCCAGTCATCGGCGCGAACGCCGGGCAGGCTGGCCTTGGTGTCTCCGGTTTCGAGCAGCTTCGTCTGCCACATCGGCGCATCGGTCCGGCGCTGCCAGAGGGCGTCGGATGCGCAACGATATGATGGCCGAAAAAATTGAAATCGATACGATTGACCTTGGAGCGGCCTTCCTTGCAACCGACCACGCCGCCATAGAAATCGCGTGCCTTCTGCAAATCGCTGACCGGAATCGAAAGATGGAACGGCAACAGTTCAGAATTGTCCATGTGGGGGCGCTCGTCAGATACGGGGGATA
>JAPLPG010000240.1 GCA_026400375.1 Novosphingobium sp.
CAGGCCCAGGGGTTGGTCGAGGCGGTGGCCGCACAGCATGGCCGGCTGGACATCCTGGTCAACAATGCCGGTGGATCGCCGCAGGCCCCGGCGACGGCCAGCCCGCGCTTTTTCGATGCCATCGTGAAGCTGAACCTGCATTCGGCAATGTACATGTCGCAATATGCCTATGCCCACATGCAGAAGGCCAATTCCGGTACGCGTGGCGGCAGCATCATCAACATCGCCAGCGTATCGGGCATCCGTCCATCGCCGGGAACCGCCGCCTATGGCGCGGCCAAGGCGGGCTTGCTGAGCCTGACGCAAAGCCTGGCGCAGGAGTGGGGGCCGGACGGGGTGCGCGTGAACGCGATCATCGTCGGCCTGATGCAGACCGAGACGACTGAAGAGACATACGGCGACGCCGCAGCGCAGGCTGCGGTGGCGCAATCGCTGCCGCTGCAACGCATGGGCACCGGCATGGACGTGGCCGGCGCCGTGCTGTGGCTGAGTTCCAGCCTGGCATCCTGGGTCAGCGGCGCACGCATCAATGTCGATGGAGGGGGCGAGCGGCCCTACTTCCTCGACCTCGTGAAAGGGAGTTGACGGCCATGGGCATTAAGTCGCTGGGCTATGTCAGAATTGCAACCGCCAAGGCGCAGGCCTGGGATCACTTCATGACGCAAGTGGTCGGCGCGATGCGCGGGGACAGCCCCGCCGAAGGCGTGGCCACCTATCGCATCGATGATCGCCCGTTCCGCTTCTGGGTGGAGCAGGGCGAAGCCGACCGGCTGCTGGCAGCGGCCTATGACATGGGCGACGAAGCGGGGCTGGCAGCCGTGCGCGAAACCATTGTCGGGCTGGGGCGCGAGGTTGTGGACGGCGATGCCGCTGGCGCGGCGGCCCGCGGCGTGCAGGCCTTTTTCAGCACCAGCGATCCGGCCGGCAACGGGCTGGAGTTCTTCTGCGGCGATAGGCGCGATGATGTGGCGTTCGTTTCGGAAGTGGGCGTCAGCGGGTTCGTGACCGGGGACATGGGCATGGGCCATGCCGTTTTTGCCACGCCGAACTTCGATGAGGCGCACGCCTTCTACAAGGCAATCGGCTTTGCCGATACCGACATTCCACGCTTCCGCTTTTCCGATGATCCCGCCGATCCGGGCATGGGCTTTGCCTTCATGCATGCCGACAATGGCCGCCATCATTCGGTGGCGATCGGCGAGATGCCGGTTCCGCCTTCGGGCTGCGTCCATCTGATGCTGGAGATGAAGACGCAGAGCGATGTGGGCAAATGTTATGACCGGATGCGGATCAACAAGGTGCCCGAAAGCGCATCGATCGGGCGGCACGTGAACGACCAGACCTTCGGTTTCTACATGCAGACGCCATCGGGCTTTGACATCGAGATCGGGGCCGATCCGCTGGTCATCGATCCTGCCAGCTGGACGCCGACCGCGCATCTGGTGCCCAGCGAATGGGGCCATGTGTGGGCGTGGCAGAAGGCGATGGAAGAACAATCGGGAGAATCTGCATGACCGCGGCGATGCTCGACAAGCGGATGAGCGCGGCGGAAATCGTCGGGCAATTGTCCGACGGGATGACGCTGGGCATTGGCGGCTGGGGGCCACGACGCAAGCCGATGGCGCTCGTGCGCGAGATCCTGCGGTCCGATGTGAAGGACCTGACCGTGGTCGCCTATGGCGGCGCGGACGTGGGAATGCTCTGCGCGGCGGGCAAGGTGCGCAAGCTGGTGTTCGCCTTCGTCAGCCTTGATGCCATTCCGCTGGAGCCGTGGTTCCGCAAGAGCCGCGAAAGCGGGGCGCTCGAGGTGCTGGAACTGGACGAAGGCATGTTCCAGTGGGGCCTGAAGGCCGCCGCGTTCGGCCTGCCGTTCCTGCCCACGCGCGTGGGGCTGGGCACCGACCTTGCCGAACTGGGCGGGCTGAAGACCGTGCAATCGCCCTATGACGATGGCGAAACGCTGATCGCCATGCCTGCGTTGAAGCTGGACGCGGCGCTGATCCACGTGAACCGCAGCGACTGGCGCGGCAACGTGCAGGTGTTCGGGCCGGATGCCTATTACGACGAATGGTTCGCCAAGGCTGCGGCCAAGGCCTATGTTTCGTGCGAGGAGCTGGTCGACCGGATGGAGGACCATTACCCGGGCGACGCGCAGTATAACCTGTTCGAGCGCTGCTTCGTTTCGGGCGTGGTGGAAATGCCGGGCGGCGCACATCCCAGTTCGATGCCGCCGCACTATGGCTGGGATATGAAGGCGTTCAAGACCTATGCCGACAGCGCGCGCGATCCGGGTGACTGGGCACAGGTGGCGGACCGCTTCGTCGGCGCTTCGGAAGCCGAATATCTTGAATCCATTGGCGGAAAGGAGGCGGTTGCGGCTCTCCCGCTGCCGATTTTCTGATGAGCGACATTACCCTTGTAGATCTGTGCATCGTGGCCTGTTCCGAGGCGTTTCGCGGCAATGGCGAGATCGTGGCCACCGGCGTTGGCCCAGTGCCGCGCCTGGCCGCCGGCCTTGCCAAGCTGACGCATACGCCCGAACTGATGATGACCGATGGCGAGGCCTATCTGGTCGAACAGCCGGTGCCGCTGGGGCCGCGCAAGTACGATGACCGCAAGCCCGCGGGCCACCTGCCGTTCTCGCGCTTTTTCGACAGCGCGGTATGGTCTGGCCGCAGGCATGCGATGGTTACGCCGACGCAGCTGGATCGGTTCGGGCAGATCAACCTGTCCTACATGGGCGGGACTTACGACAAGCCCAAGACCCAGATGCTGGGCGTGCGCGGCTTTCCCGGCAACACGATCTATCACCCCAACTCGTTCTTCTTCCCCGCCCACGGCCCGCGCGTGTTCGTGCCGCAGGTCGATATGATTTCGGGCGTGGGCTACAATCCGGCCAAGCGCGTGCCGGGCGGCAACTATGCGGCGGTGGATCTGCGCACGATCGTGACCAACCTGTGTGTGATGGACTTTGGCGGGCCGGACAATGCCATCCGCGTCGTGTCGTTGCATCCCGGCGTGACGTTTGACGAAGTGCAGGCCGCGACCGGGTTCGCGCTGGTCTGCGCCGACAATGTCACCGAAACGCCACTGCCGACCAGTGAAGCGCTGGAAGTCATCGCCAGCCTCGATCCGCACAACATCCGGGCCAGCGTGCTGAAAGACAATCCGCCCGCCCGAAAGGCTGCGTGATGGGAGAGAGCAACATGTCCGATCTGGTGACGCCCAAGGCTGTCGACATCGTCTACGAAACGCAAGAACCGGTTCGGTACGAGGTGGTCGACGGCGTGGCCTGGATCACCATGAACCGGCCACAGTTCAACAATGCCCAGAACGGGCAGATGACTTATGCGCTGGACGATGCCTTCAACCGCGCGGTGCGCGATGATGCGGTGCGCTGCATCGTGCTGGCGGGCGAGGGCAAGCACTTTTCGGCAGGGCATGACATCGGCACGCCGGGGCGCGACCTGCATCACGAGTTCGACAAGCGGCTGATGTTCCCGCCACACACCAACAAGCCGGGCGCAGAACTGCTCTATACGCGCGAGCAGGAGCAGTACCTTGGCATGTGCCGCCGCTGGCGCGACATTTCCAAGCCGACAATTGCCATGGTGCAGGGGGCCTGCGTGGCCGGTGGGCTGATGCTGGCGTGGGTGTGCGATCTGATCGTGGCATCCGAAGATGCGTTCTTCCAGGATCCGGTCAACCCGCTGATGGGCATACCGGGAGTCGAATACTTCGCGCATGCCTATGAACTGCCGCCGCGCGTGGCCAAGGAATTCCTGCTGCTGGGCGAACGCATGCCCGCGGCCCGGGCCTACAGCTTCGGCATGGTCAACAAGGTGGTGCCGCGCGACCAGCTGCGCGAGGCGACTACGACATGGGCGGCCAAGCTGGCCAGGCAGAACCGGCTGGGCAACTGGCTGACCAAGCAGGCGGTGAACCACGTCGAGGAACTGCGCGGCAAGCGGGCGGCGATGGACGCGGTCTATCACATGCACCACTTTGCCCATGCGCAGAACGATCTGCTGACCGGCGATTCCATAGGTGGCGTGAGCGGCAAGTCGGCGGCTTCGGCGAATAAGGCCGACAAAGCCTGATGCGCGATGCGCTTGCCACTGTCCTGACCGAGCGGTTGGGCTGCCGGTTGCCGGTGATCCAGACCGCGATGGGCTGGGTCGCCAAGCCCGAGCTTGTTGCTGCATCGAGCAATGCCGGCGCGTTCGGGTTTCTGGCCTGCGCGGTGATGCAGCCGGCCGAGGCGCGCGAGGAGATTGCGCGGCTGCGCGATCTGACGCCGCACAACTTCGGCGTGAACTTTCACAGCTTCCAGCCCGGTGCGGACCAGATCGTGGCCGCGATCCTGGCCAACAAGGACCGGGTGCGCGCGGTAAGCTTTGGGCGCGGGCCGGATGCGAAGATGATCGGCGCGTTCCGCGATGCCGGGATTATGTGCATCCCGACCGTGGGCGCAGTGAAGCATGCGCAGAAGATGGTGCAACTGGGCTGCGAGATGGTGACCGTGCAGGGCGGCGAAGGCGGCGGGCATACCGGCGCGGTGCCAACGACCGTGCTGCTGCCGCAAGTGCTGGACGCGGTGGACGTGCCGGTGGTGGCCGCAGGCGGATTTGGCGACGGGCGTGGCCTTGCCGCGGCGCTGGCGTTTGGCGCGGTGGGCATGGCCATGGGCACGCGCTTTCTGATGACCGCGGA
>JAPLPG010000137.1 GCA_026400375.1 Novosphingobium sp.
TCGCGGCGGGCGAAAAACTGCTGGCGGCAACGCCGCGCCCTTCTGCCATCTTCGCCAGCAACGACGAGATGGCCGCAGGCGTGCTCCACGCGGTGCGCAAGCAGGGGCTTTCGGTGCCCGAGGACCTGTCGATCATCGGGTTCGACGATACCGCCATCGCCGCGCACATCTGGCCGCCGCTGACGACCGTGCGCTGGCCGATCCAGGCCATGGCCAAGGCCGCCGCGATCAAGCTGATCGACCCGGCCGAAGCGCGCCGGCAACCTTCGCGCTTCCTGTCCGACCTGATCGAGCGGGCTTCGGTCAACTCCATTTGAGGCGCAGCCGGCACCTTGCAAAAAGCACCTTGCAGGAATTTATGACACCGGTTACCTAGAGGCCAACCTGTAGACACAGCCGACCGGCCCCGCACGCCGGCAGCGAGAGGAAATCCCATGAAGATCGCGCTCATCATCGAGAACAGCCAGGCCGCCAAGGCGAGCATTGTCCACGAATCGCTGGCCAAGATCGCCGAACCGCTGGGCCACGAGGTCCACCACTACGGCATGTACGCGGCCGAGGACAAAGCCTCGCTCACCTACGTGATGAACGGGCTGCTGAGCGGCATCCTGCTCAATTCGGGCGCGGCAGACTTCGTGGTGACCGGCTGCGGCACCGGCATGGGATCGATGCTGGCGGCCAATGCCATGCCCGGCGTGTTCTGCGGGCTGGTGATCGATCCGACCGACGCCTTCCTGTTCGGCCAGATCAACGATGGCAACGCCATTGCCCTGCCCTTTGCCAAGGGCTTTGGCTGGGCTGCCGAACTGAACCTGCAGGACATCTTCGGCAAGCTGTTCGATGGCGAGCGGGGCCTGGGCTATCCGCGCGAACGTGCCGCCTTCATGAAGGCCAATCGCGGCATCCTCAAGGACCTGAAGGCGGTTTCGTGCCACGACATGCTGACCGTGCTGAAGAACGCCGATCAGGACCTGCTCAAGGCAGCGGTGGCGGGCGAGAAGTTTGCCGAGCTGTTCTATGCCAACTGCAAGGACGAGGCCATTGCCGACTACTTGCGCGGCCTGACCGCCTGACACCGGCGGCGACAAGACAAGGGGCGGGATAGGACGACGATGGGCATTTTCGATCTTTCGGGCCGCGTCGCGGTCGTCACCGGCGCGAACACCGGCATCGGCCAGGGCATCGCGGTGGCGCTGGCGCAAGCTGGCGCAGACATTGCCGCGGTGGGCCGCACGCCGGCCGAGGAAACCGCCGCGATGGTCCGCGCGCTGGGCCGCAAGTGCGAACTGGTCGGCGCAGATCTTTCCACCATCGCCCCGGTCCAGGCCGTGGTCGATTACGTGAAGGAAACGCTGGGCGGGCTCGACATCCTGATCAACAACGCCGGGATCATCCGCCGCGCCGATGCGGTGGACTTTACCGAGGAAGACTGGGACGCGGTGGTCGATACCAACCTCAAGTCGGTGTTCTTCCTGTCGCAGGCGGCAGGCCGCCACATGATCGCCCATCGCGAAGCCACCGGGCGGCGCGGCAAGATCATCAACATCGCCTCGATGCTCAGCTTCCAGGGCGGCATCCGCGTGCCGAGCTATACCGCAAGCAAGAGCGGCGTGGCGGGCCTGACCAAGCTGCTCGCCTGCGAATGGGCAGCCAAGGGCGTGAACGTGAACGCCATCGCGCCCGGCTATATCGCCACCAACAACACCGCCGCCTTGCAGGGCGACGAGGTACGCAACCGCCAGATCATCGAGCGCATTCCCGAAGGCCGCTGGGGCGCGCCATCGGACATCGGCGGGGCGGCAGTGTTCCTCGCCAGCAGCGCGGCGGACTATGTGCAAGGGCACGTGCTGGCCGTGGACGGCGGTTGGTTGGCCCGGTGATATCCGGCCCGGTGAATTCTGGCCCGGTGATTTCCGGCCCCATCGTCTGCATCGGCGAAATGCTGCTGCGCCTTTCGCCACCGGGCGCAAGGCTGATGGTGCAGGCGCAAAGCCTCGACATGGTCGTCGGCGGTGCCGAGGCCAACGTCGCTGCGGCGCTCGCCGCGCTGGGCCACGAAACGCGCGTGGTCACGCTGCTGCCAAATACGCCGCTGGGCGACAAGGCGCGCGCCGAGCTGGGCGCGGCGGGGGTGGACACGCGCTTCGTCGCGCGCGGCGCCGGGCGCATGGGGCTGTATTTCATGGAGCCGGGCGCGGGGCTGCGGCCATCGTCGATCACCTATGACCGGGCAGGATCGGCCTTTGGCCTGGCCGATGCCGCCGCATTCGATCTTGCCGGGGCGCTGGATGGCGCGGGCCTGCTGCACATGTCGGGCATCACGCCCGCGCTGGGCCGCAATGGCGTGGCGCTGGCCCGCGCGGCGGTGGCTGCGGCGCAGGCGGCAGGCGTGCCGATCTGCCTTGACGGCAACTACCGCGCGCAATTGTGGGAAAGCTGGGACAGCGATCCGCGCGGCGTGCTGACCGATCTGGTCGGCGCGGCGACGGTGCTGATCGGCAATCACCGCGACATTTCGCTGCTGCTGGGCAAGACCTTTTCCGGTGACGGCGCAGAACGGCGGCGCGAGGCGGTGGACGCCGCCTTTGTCGCCTTTCCCAACCTGCAACTCGTGGCATCGACCGCCCGCCATGTGGTGTCGCACGATCACCACCGCCTTGCCGCCCGCGTCGATAGCCGCGCCGCCAAGCACCAGACTGCCGAAATCGACGTGACCGGCATTGTCGACCGGATCGGCACCGGCGATGCCTTTGCCGCAGGCGTGCTGCACCAGTATCTGCGCGGTGGCGATGCTCAGGCGATGGCCGAATGCGGGCTGGCTCTGGCCGCGCTCAAGCATTCGCTGCCCGGCGATTTCTGCCTGATCGGCGCAGGCGAACTGGCCGCGTTCGATGCGCAAGGTGGCGATGTCCGCCGCTGACATCACCCGCCGCGCGCTGCTGGGTGGCGGCGCCGCACTGGCGGCCGCCCCCGTGCTGGCCAGGGCCCGCGATCCACAAGTGGCGCGCTTTACCGGCCTGCGCGAAGACGGCGTGCTGGCGTTCAAGGGCATCCGCTATGGCCGCGGCGCGCGGTTCGAGCGCGCCGTGGCCGAACCATGGGACGGCGCGCGGACCAGGGCGCAGGCCTTCGCCCCGATCGCCCCGCAGCGTGGCAACCCCGACATGGCGCAGAGCGAGGACTGCCTGTTCCTCAACGTATGGACGCCCGACGCGAACCCTCGCGCGGGTCGCGCGGTCATGGTCTACTTCCATGGCGGCGCTTATGCCAACGGCACGGTCACCGATCCGCTGACCCATGGCGGCAAGCTGGCGGCACAGGGCGATGTCGTGGTCGTCACCGTCAACCACCGGCTCAATGCCTTGGGCTATGCCTGGCTCAAGCCGTTCGGGCCGCGCCATGCCGAAAGCGGCAATCTTGGCCAGCTCGACCTGATCCTCGCGCTGCAATGGGTGAGGGAACACATTGCCGACTTCGGCGGCGATCCGGCGCGGGTCATGGTGTTTGGGCAATCGGGCGGCGGTGCCAAGATCGCCACGCTGATGGCGATGCCTGCAGCCATCGGCCTGTTCCACAGCGCTGCCACGATGAGCGGGCAGCAAGTCGTCGCCAGCGGCCCCGGCAACGCGTGGAAGCGCACGCAGGCGCTGTTTGCCGCGCTGAAGCTATCCCCGGGCGATCTGGAAATGCTGCGCACGATGCCGGTGCAGCAACTGATCGAAGGTCTTGCCGCGACCGACCCGGTGATCGGCGGATCGCTCTATTTCGGTCCGGTGCTGGATATGACCAACCTGCCGCGCCACCCGTTCTGGCCCGATGCCGCGCCGCAATCGCTGGGCATTCCGATGATCCTTGGCAACACCCGGCATGAGACGCGCGCCTTCATCGACCCGCGCGGGCCGAAGGTGCAGGGGCTGGACTGGGAAAATCTGCCCACCCGCATAGCGCCCGAGATCAAGATCGACCTCGATGTCGACTGGGTCGTCGCGCAATACCGCGCGCGCTATCCGGACTGGACGCCGCCACAGGTGTTCTATTCGGCCACGACCGCAGGCCGATCGTGGCCGGGGCAAGTGATCGAGGCGGATAAACGCGCGAAGACTAGCGCGCGGAACACGTGGGTCTATCAGCTTGATCGCCCGTCCCCGCTCGATCCCTTGCGCGGCGCGGCGCACACCGATGATATTCCCTACGTTTTCGGCACGCTGGACGCGCCCGGCAGCATGAGCGGGACCAGCGCGCAGGCACGGCTGACGAGCGATCTGATGATGCGCGCCTTCACTGGCATGGCCAAGAGCGGCAAGCCCGGCCTGCCCGACTGGCAGCCCTACACCCTGCCGCAGCGGTCAACGCTGGTGGTAAGCGATGGCGCCGCACAGACGGTCGACGATCCCCGCAAATGGGAGCGCGAACTGTGGGCTAAGGCGCCTTACGTTCAACCGGGTAGCTGACGATCAGCGCCAGTGGCGCATCGCCCTTCTGCCAGATGCCCACGACCGCGCCTTCATAAAGATAGGCCGTCATGCCCTTGGTCAGCCTGGCGCGCTGCCCGTCGGAGACGACCTCGCCCTCACCTTCCAGCACATAGTACACCTCGTCATGCGCGATCGGATGTTCGCCGATGGCCGCGCCCACGTCCAGCGTCCGGCGGCGGAATTCCATGCGGCGCGGCCGTGGCACGGCATCGCTGATCCGCCAGGCCGTGCTCATGCCGATGGCCCCGTGCGGCGTTGGTTCGCGCCGCACGGTATCGGCCTCGTCGATGATCGCCATCGGTGGCGCGGCGGCCATCAGCAGCGCCAGAACCGCGCTCATTGCGCGCGCATCGCCGCATCGCGGGTGGAAAGCTTTTCCTGCGCGCCGGCCTTCTGGCCCGGATAGCGCCCCGATCTGGGGGTCATCGTGTCCAGATTCCATTCGGCCTCGTCAAAGGCTGCATGGGTCGGCACCGGATGGGGATAGCCGCCAACTTCGCTTTCGTCGTCGATGATATCGCCGCGTCCTTCGGCCACGAAGAACAGCACGCGGATATCATCGGGCGCACGGTCCCACGGGCGAGCGCCCGCGGTTTGCAGGACAGAGGTTTCCACCTCGCCCGAAGGCAAGACGCTGTAGCGTGTCACGTCTGTCATCGGGGCCTTGGCGGTGATGAGCCTGGCACGGGTTTCGCCATAGCGGCCGAACTGCGGCAGCGCATTGCCGTGGCGGTCCACCGCGCGATTGTCCTTGCCGAAGTACTTGAGGTCGCCATCACCGCCCAGCATCAGGAACGGCAGGCCGGGATCGGTATCGTTGCCGCCGCGCATCACGTTGCCCACGGCCGTGATCTCTCCGGTCACGTAATCGTGGCCCGCCCATTCCAGGTTCATCAGGTTGTAATGCACCGCGCGATGGCCGGGATTGTAGATCACGTTGTTGATCATGGTCACTTGCGCGCCGCCCTTGACCAGCGGCGAACGCTCGACATTGTGCGCAAAAACATTGCGGTAAAACGTTATGTTCGTGGCATTATCGTGGATCAGCGAGCCCTTGGAATGTTCGCCCTTGGGGTGGCTGGCATTGGCGAGGCCTTCGGCGGCAATGTTTTCGCGGAACACCACGTCGTGGCTGGTGCCCGCGCGCCATTCGGCCACGCTGTTGCCGGAAAAGCGCGGGCCCGATGCAGACATGTTCTCGTCCAGCGCCCACAGGAAGCTGCAATGTTCGACCACCACGTTATGTGCGGACACGCCGGAAAAGGCATCGGCCTCCCAGCCTGAAAGCTTGGCCTGCCCATCGGCCCCGGTCATCACGCGCAGATGCGAAAGCACCACGTCGTGCGTCTTCAGATCGATCCCGCCCTTGATGATGGTGATGCCCGGCGAAGGCGCGGTCTGTCCGGCCACGGTCAGGTAAGGTTCGGTAATGTCGATGGATTCGCGCCCAAGATCGATCACGCCGCCGACCTCGAACACAACGATGCGCGGCCCCTTGGCGGCAAGCGCCTCGACCAGTGAGCCCGGCCCGGATTTGGCCAGCGTGGTCACGCGGATGATTCGCCCGCCGGAACCGCCTTTTGTCGGGTCGGCCGGGTGCGGATCGGCCAGCGCGGACGTGCCCAAAAGGCCACAGGCCAGGGCGGAAATGCAGGCTTTCTGCAGGGTATTGCGCATAGTCGACTCTCCTGTTGCCATGGTTATTGACAGAGCCGCGCCGCGAGGGCAATAAATAATGACACCGGTTACCCAAGGCGGAGACAACGCTGCGGGAGCAAGATCGGAGCGACTGCCGATGCCCTGCCTGTTGCAGCATCGGTGCGTGGGAGCAGTGGTGCAAACGAAGGCTGGGCGTATTCTCGCCTTCCCCTTTGACACCGGTAGCAATAGCCCTGAATAGGGTAACGAGGGGATTTGGCATGGGTATTTCCGTTTCGCGCTTTTCGCTGTTGAGGGCAGCCCTGCTGGCCAGCGGCGCCATTGGCGGCACACTCGCTCTGGCAGGCGCGGCACACGCGCAGGACGCGGCCGCCGAGCCGCAAGTTGCCGCTGACGAAGCCGCCGTTACCGACGCCATCGTGGTTACCGGCTTCCGCCAGTCGCTGCAGGCCGCCATCAACGTGAAGAAGAACGCGGTCGGCGCGGTCGATGCGATCGTGGCCGAAGACATCGCCAAGTTCCCCGACCAGAACCTGGCGGAATCGCTGCAGCGCATCCCCGGTATCTCGATCTCGCGCGATGCCGGTGAAGGCCGCGCCATCACCGTTCGCGGTCTGTCCAGCCAGTTCACCCGCGTCCGCGTGAATGGCATGGAAACCGTGGCCACCTCGACCGATGGCGCCAGCGCCAACCGCGATCGCGCTTTCGATTTCAACGTCTTCGCCTCGGAACTGTTCAGCTCGATCGTGGTCCACAAGACCGCCGAAGCATCGCTCGACGAAGGCTCGCTCGGTGCCGTTGTCGATCTCAACACCGGCAACCCGCTGGCCGGAAAGGCCGGGTTCACCGGCGTCGCCTCGGTCGTCGGCACCTACAACGACCTGTCGGACTATGTCGGCCCGCGCCTTGCCGGCCTGCTCAGCTGGCGCAACGATGCCGGCACCTTCGGCGCATCGCTTTCGGCCGCATACCAGAAGACCAAGGTCCTCGAACTTGGCAACAACACCGTGCGCTGGGCGCAGGCGCGGTTCGATCAGGTCGATGGCACGAATTGCTTCACGACCCCCAACAGCGGCGGCAGCTATCGCGCAAGCGCCGCGTGCGACAAGGCCGCGCTCGCCTTCCATCCGCGCATTCCGCGCTATGGCGAAGTGAAGCATGACCGCGAACGCCTCGGCATCACCGGGTCCGTCCAGTTCGCGCCGACCGACGCCACGAAGCTCTCGGTCGACGGCCTGTTCTCGCGCTTCAACGCCGACCGCGAGGAACAGTGGGGCGAAGTTCTGCTGCGCAGCAACGAACGTTCGATCAATGTCGTGAACCCGGTTTACGATGCCAACAACAACATGATTTCGGCCACGCTCAACGATGCCTGGGTGCGCACCGAACATTACCTGCGCAAGAGCACGACCGAGTTCTATCAGGTCGGCGGCACTTGGGACCAGGACATTTCGGACAGCCTGCGCTTTACCGTGCTCGGCGGCTTTTCGAAGTCGAACGCCGACATTCCGGTCGAAACCACGATCGTCTTCGATGACCGTGACGCGCAAGGCTACAGCTTCGACTATACCGACATGAAGCGCCCGAAGCTGACCTTCGGCACGAGCGTGACGGACCCCGCCAACTTCCAGCTGGCCGAAATCCGCGACCGCCCGTCAAACGTCGAAAACCGCTTCAAGACCGTGCAGTTCCGCACCGAATGGGATGTGGCCGAAGGCTTGACGGTGAAGGCGGGCGCGATGTGGCGCCGGTTCAACTTCGATACCGAGGCCTTCACCCGTGATACGGCGGTGTGCGGCAACGGCGGGCTTGACCGCGTGCTTGGCACCATCACCTGTTCGCCATCATCGGCGTTCGGCCCGGCTGCGGTCTATGGCATTCCGGTTACGGCGCAGCTGGCGCAGATGTTCAATCTCGGCAATGCCGGGCAGCCTGCGGGCAACACCAATGCGTGGCTGGTGCCCAATCTCGAAGCAACCACCGCGCTGACCAAGCTTTACGACCGCGCACTGGCGCTGGATGCCGGCAACAACCGCGGCGTTCAGGAAACCACCAAGGGCGGCTATATCCAGTTCGATGGCAAGGGCGAACTGCTTGGCCTGCGCTATGCGCTGAATGCGGGCATGCGGTATGTGAAGACCGAACAGTCCTCCTACGGCCTGGTCGGCGCCGTGCAGGCCACGGTCAAGCGGTCTTACGACGATTTCCTGCCTTCGGCCAACGTGGCGTTCTATCCCACCGAAGACCTGATCATCCGCGCTGCTGCGGCCGAAGTGATCACGCGCCCCACGCTGGGTTCGCTTACCCCGGGCGGGTCGGCCGACGGGTTCAACTTCCGCGTCAACAGTGGCAACCCGTTCCTCGAACCGTTCCGCGCCACCAACTACGACGTATCGGTGGAATGGTACTTCGCCCCGCAGGCGCTGCTTTCGGTGGCAGGCTTCATCAAGGACGTGGCGAGCTTTACGCAAAGCGCCGCCATTACCGAGGCCACGTTTGCGCAGACCGGCCTGCCGGTTTCGGTGCTCAATCCATCCTCGCCTGCAGCGCTCAACCCTGCCCTGCTCTCGCAACCGATCTGGACGCTCACGACCACGGTGAACGGCAAGGGTGCGAAGCTGAAGGGTGTGGAAATTGCCGCCCAGATCCCGTTCAAGATCTTCAGCGAAGGGTTCCTCGGCAACTTCGGCATCATCGCCAACGCCACATTCATTGACAGCAACGCCGACTATACCGTGCAGGGTCCCGCGACCGTGCCGGGCGGCGCGCTCGTCAATGTCGTGCGGTCGGCAACCTTGGCCAACGTCTCGAAGCAGGCCTATAACGGCACGTTCTACTACGATGACGGACGCTTCTCGGCGCGGGTCATGGGCACCTACCGCAGCGATTACCACGAAGGCGCCAGCGGCACCGGCAATATCCTTGAAGGCTATGGATCGATGTTCAACCTCGATGCCTCGATGCGCTTCAAGCTGACCGAGTGGGCCGAACTCTCGGTTGAAGGCAACAACCTGCTCGACACCTATCGCTATCGCTACACCGATATCGACAGCCGCCGTAATTACGAGAACAACCACTACGGCCGCAACATCCTGGTGGGTGCGCGCTTCAAGTACTGACCGGACCCCCACGGCCGGACGCATCCCTCCCTCCGCGTCCGGCCACCTGACCGATGGAGCCGCCATGATGTTGAACCGTCGACTTTTCATGGCGGCTTCGCTCGTTTCAGTCCCCTTCGCAGGCAAGGCCTTCGCCCAGACCGCAGTGCCTACGGTTCCCGGCGGCCCCCTGCCTCCTGGACTGCCGCAACCCTCCGAAACCATCGACCTGTGGCCGACCGGCGCTCCCGGCAAACCCGCCAAGGCGCTGAGCGAAACCGTACAGGAACGCTCGACCGACCGGCTGGTCACCGACCGCGCGGTGTGGGGCATCACCGCCCCGCGCATGGCGGTGTTCCGGCCCGATCGGCCCAATGGCGCGGCCGTGCTGATCACGCCGGGCGGCGGCTATCGCTGGGTGGTGGTGGACAAGGAGGGCTACGAAATGGGCCGCTGGCTGGCGGCGCGCGGCTTTACCGCCTTCGTTCTGTTCTATCGCCTGCCCGGTGAAGGCTGGGCGGCGGGGCCGGACGTGGCGCTGTCCGATGCGCAGCGCGCGATGCGGCTGATCCGCCACCGCGCCCGCGATTTCGCCATCGATCCCGGACGGGTCAGCGCCATGGGCTTTTCCGCAGGCGGGCACTTGTGCGCCGACCTTGCCACGCGCTTTGCGGCATCGACATACGCCCCGGTCGACGCCGCCGATGCGCTTTCGGCCAGACCGCACAGCGCCGCGCCGATCTATCCGGTCGTCTCGATGACCGCGCCCGATGCCCATGCCGGATCGCGTGAGCTGCTGGTCGGCAAGTCCGCCTCGCCCGCGCTGGAGGCCGCCCATTCCCCCCACCGCAATGTGCCCGGCGATGCGCCGCCATTCTTCCTGCTCCATGCCGAGGACGATGATGCGGTGCCGGTGAACAACACCCTGCTGCTGCGCGCTGCGCTGAAGGCCAAGGGCATTCGCACGGAAACGCACCTGTTCGAATTTGGCGGCCACGGCTTCGGCCTGCGCAAGGCCATCGGCAAGCCGGTGGAAGTCTGGCCCGATCTGTGGCGCGCCTGGGCGCGCACCACCGGCCTCGCGCTGTGACCACCGATCGCCGCACCCTTCTGAGTTCCGCCACCCTGCTCACTGCTGGCCTTGCGATGCCTCTCCCCGCAAGTGCCACGCCTGCCCCGGCGCCGAAAATCTCCCGGCGCCGGGGCTTTGACAACCAGCGCGTTGCCGATCTTGGCAACGGCACGTTCCTCAACCCCGTCCTGTCGGGCGATCGCCCGGACCCGGCGATCCTCAAGGACGGCAAGGACTACTACCTCACCTTCTCCAGCTTCGAGAGCTATCCCGGCCTGCTGATCTGGCATTCGCGCGATCTGGTGAACTGGCAGCCGCGCAAACCCGCGCTGCACCGGAACATCGGCTCGGTCTGGGCGGTCAGCCTGGAAAAGCACAAGGGCCGCTATTTCCTCTACATCCCGGTCAAGGCCTCGCCCCGAAACGATATCTTCGTCATCCATGCCGACCACATCGACGGCCCGTGGAGCGATCCGGTGTCGCTCGGCCTCCACGCCCACATCGACCCGTGCCACGCCGTGGGCGAGGACGGCTCACGCTGGCTGTTCCTGTCGGGCGGAGACCGCATACGCCTGTCCGACGATGGCCTGCGCACGGCCGGCCCGGTCGAACACGTCTATGATCCGTGGCGCTACCCTGACGCATGGGACGTCGAGGGCTTCTCTCCCGAAGGCCCCAAGATCCACCGCGTCGGCAAATGGTTCTACCTGATCGCCGCCGTCGGTGGCACCGCGGGCCCGCCCACCGGCCACATGGTCATCGCCGCGCGGTCACGCTCGATCCACGGCCCCTGGGAACAGCACCCCGGCAACCCGCTGGTGCGCACCACCGACATCCGCGAAGCGTGGTGGTCACGCGGCCACGCCAGCCTGGTCGAAGCGCCCGATGGATCGTGGTGGAGCCTCTACCACGGCTTCGAGAACGGCTTCTGGACGCTGGGCCGCCAATGCCTGCTCGATCCGGTGGAATGGACCCCGGATGGCTGGTTCCGCATGACCGGCGGCGACCTGTCGCAGCCCCTGCCAAAGCCCAAGGGCGGTCAGGCCCTGCCCCACGGAACGGCCCTGTCCGATGATTTCGCGGCGCTGCAACTCGGCACCAAATGGTCGTTCTTCCGCCCGGGCCCGGATGAGGCGAGCCGCGTGCGCGTAGCGGGCAACACGCTGTTTTTCAAAGGCAAGGGCCTTGCCCCTTCCACCGGATCGCCGCTGCTGCTGATCGCCGGCGACACGTCCTACCAGTTCGAATGCGACATCGATCTTGCCCCAGGCGCAACCGCCGGGCTGGTGCTGTTCTATGATGACAAGCTCTATGCCGGCCTCGGCTTCGACAAGGACCGCTTCGTCACGCACCAGTACGGCATGGAGCGCGGCCGCCCGGCAAATCCGCACGGCAGCGCCATGCGCATCCGCGTGGTCAACCGCCGCCACATCGTCAGCTACTACACATCGGGCGATGGCGGAAAAACGTGGGCGAAGTTCGACCGCGGCATGGAAGTGTCGGGCTATCACCACAACGTGCGCGGCGGCTTCCTGATGCTGCGCCCCGGCCTATACGCGGCCGGACCGGGCGAGACCAAATTCCGCAACTTCACCTTCGCCGCGCTGGAAGACTGATAGGGGTTGCTGGAATTGGTCCCGCAAACACTGCCCAAAAGCGCGTCCCAGTCAGTCGTCATTGCGAGGCGGCAAAGCCGGCGAAGCAATCCAGAGCCGTCATGAACCGCCCTGGATTGCTTCCCCCTGCTACGCAGGGCTCGCAATGACGAAGCTTCAAGCCATCATCAGAACGTGCGGCGCACCGATACCGACCAGGTGCGCGGGCGGCCCGGCTGGCCCGATGCCGTCCCTGCCCCGAACGCTTCCTGAAGCAGTGTCAGGAAGTAGTACTTGTTGGTCAGGTTCTGCGCTTCCAGCGTGATGCCCCAATCCTTGGCATCCGATTGCCAGCCGATCCGGGCGTTGGCCAGGACATAGCCCGCGATCCGGTTGGAAAGCCGCAAGGTGCTGATCGATCCGCCACCGCCTGCATTGCTGAACCCGAAGGCCCCGGCGGCAACCGTGCTGCTCACGGCCAGGGACCGGATATTGGCAGCCTCTGTGAAGATCTCCGATTGGTACGAACCATCCAGGCGCATCGTGACCACGCCCTTCAGCACATCGGGCACGTCATATTGCACCCCGACTGCGGCCTTCCACTTGGGCGTGTAGGGCGTCACGTCGTTCAGGGTTACGCCGGTCGATGCGGTATCCACGCTCTGGTACTGGAAATCGAGGTAGCTGACCGAACCGTCGATGGTGAAGTTCTCCGCCGGGCGGATCAGCGTTTCCACTTCGAAGCCCTTCACATGGGCCGACCCCACGTTGGACGGACGCAGGCACGGCGTGGCCTGCGATGATCCACCCGGCCCGGCCTTTGCCAGATCGAGGCAGTTCACGCTCGACAGGATGATGTTCTTGTAATCATTGAAGAAGGCTGAAACGTTGACGCGCAGCTTGCGGTCGAACAGGTCGGACTTGAAGCCCACTTCATAGGCGGTGATCGTCTCGGGCGTGAACGCCGTTGCCTGGCTCGGGTAGAACGGGCGCGGGTTCACGCCGCCTGCGCGATAGCCGGTCGATACTTGCGCATAGGCCATGAAATCGGGGCTGAAGCGATAGTCTGCGGCCACGCGCCAATCGACGCGGTTGTCGCGGAATTTCGCGGTCAGTCCGTTCAGGCCGAACAGCAGGCAGTTGGGCTGGTTGCCAAGCCCGGCAGGCCCCGCCGTGGGCGCGCCAAGGAAGAAGTTGCACGGCCCCTGGATCGCCGTTGCGTCGGGATTGCGGCGGACATAGCCATAATCCTTCTCGTCCCACGATTGGCGGATACCGCCCGTCAGGTTTGCCCCTTCGGCCAGGGCATACGTGAAGTTGGCAAACAGCGCCTTGTTCTTGGCCGGTGTCGGATCAGGCCCGTGGAGAAAATCGATCCCGGCGTAGTTCAGGTTGATGCGCCCGGTGAATTCACCGCGCGTATCGAAGTAGAACCCGCCCACGGTGAAATCGAGCTTGTCGTCCAGCACCTTGCCCGAAAGGCGCAGTTCCTGGCTCCACTGCTTGTTCTTCTGGATCTGGTTCAGGTTGTTGTTGGCAATCGGCGAACCGTCCGAGTCATAGGACCATTCGGCGGTATACTTGCGCCACGAGGTTATCGATTTCAGCTTCAGCTGATCCGAAAGATCGACATCAATGGTCAGCGCCAGCCCATAGTTGTCGAGGTCAGACTTCGGTTCGGTGAAGGTCGGCTTGTAGGGCATCTGGCTGTCGGGCCGCGCCGGATCGGCGTATGTCGCATAGGAGATGAAGCGCCGGTCATAGCCGCTGATCGTGTCGCAGCTGTTCACGCCATTGGGCACGAACGCGCAGTTGAGCGGTACGCCCGCGCCATTGGTGCCCTGCAGGAACGGACGCCCGCCGGTGAAGGTGGCGTTCGGCCCGTCGAACACCGCCGAAGTATTGGCAAAGAGCAGGACGTTTGCACCCGGCTCGTTGCGTTCGCGCGTGTAATCGCCGCTCAGGTTGATATCGACGGTCTCGGTCGGCTGCCAGCGCAGGCTGACCTTGCCAGCGGCATAGGATTGGCCGCCCAGCGTGCCCAATTCGGGATCGGCGCCTTGCGCAAATGTCGGCACGTTGCTGGTGGGATGCGTCAGCTTGTAGTCCAGCCGCTTGACATAGCCGTCGATGTTCTTCGACACCCCGGCCACGCGCATGAACAGGTTGTCCGACAGCTTCAGATCGAACAGCCCGCGCAGGTCGAGCCGGTTGTAGCGGCCATATGTCGCCTCGAACGATCCGGTGTTCGATCCGGTCGGCTTCTTCGAATAGAGCTTGATCGAACCGCCCAGCGAATTGCGCCCGGCCAGCGTGCCCTGCGGCCCCCGCAGCACTTCCACCCGGTCAAGGTCGGTCAGGTCGAGCAGCGATCCGGTCAGCGTCGGCAGGTAGACATCGTCGATGTACATGCCAACGCCGGGTTCCAGCGCGAAGTTGGGATCGGTCTGGCCCACGCCACGGATGAAGGCGATGATGCCGGGGCCCAGTTCCTGGCCTTGCGGCTTCAGCGTCACGTTGGGGGCCTGTGCGGTGATTTCCGAAACGTTGGTCTGCCCGCGCGCGGCCAGCAGTTCCCCGCTCACCGCGGTGATCGCCAGCGGCGTGTCCTGCAGGTTCTGGGCACGAAACTGTGCGGTTACGACGATTTCGGCGTTTGTCGCGGTGGCAGCCTGCGGCGCTTCCGCATCTTGTGCAAAGGCCTTTCCGGCAAGCGAAACAGCAAGCAGGCTCGCGCCCGCAAGAAGCTTTCTGGTCATCCTGTCCTCCCAAACCGGCATCTTTTTCGAGCCTGGCGATCTGCCGTCCTCGTTACCGGCAAGGCGATCATATGCGCGATTCGATGTTATGGTCAATAGCAACATTTGTTATCGTTTTTTGTCACGCGCTGCCATCTGGCGGAACGCAGCTATCGCTTCACGGATGCACAACCGGTTCCGCGATGATAGACAGCCGCCATGAAGCACCCGCTCGAATCCATGGTCGGCTTTCACCTCGTGCGCACGGCGAACCTTGCGCTGAAGGCCGTCAACGCCACCTACGGCGATCTGCGCATCCGCCATCCCGACGCGGCAACGATGCTGGTGATCGAGGCCAATCCCGGCATCACGTAAAGCGCCATCTGCCGGATGCTGCGCATGGAACGCTCGAACCTGGTGCCGATCGTCTCGCGCCTTACCGAACGGGGCTGGATCGAACGAAAGCCGGGTGACGGCAGGACCATCCGCCTGTCATTGTCTCCCGATGGCATCGCCGCCATGCCACCGATCCACGCCGCGTCGCGCGCCGGGGAAGAGGTGATCTTTGCCGCGCTGGGCGATGCTGGCTATGCCGAATTGCTCGACCGGCTCAGGCTCATCCGTTGACCGGCGAACGAAGGGAAATTCCATGACTCCAGGTATTTGCGCATGACGGCACTGCCTATCCGCCAGGTCGCGTTCTTCGTCGAGGACGCCCGCGCCGCCGCCCGCGCGCATCACGCCGCTTTCCAATCGGGGCCGTTCTTCGTGGCCGACAACATCCCGCTGGCCCGCGCGGTGCATCGCGGGGTGGAGCGCGAACTGGACCATACCTCGGCCTATGGCCAGTGGGGCGATGTGATGGTCGAGTTCGTCGCGCAGAACAATCCCGGCCCATCGCCCTTCCGCGATCTCTACCCCGAAGGATCGGGCCGCTGGGGGATGCACCACATCGCGGTGTTTGCCGATGACGTTGACACTGAAATCGCACGGTTTTCCGCGCAAGGCGCACCCTGCGCACTGCGCGCGGAGATGACCGACGGGTTTGTCTTCGCCTTTGCCGATACAACGGCCACGCTCGGCCTGATGACCGAGATCTACGCCCCCACAAAAGCGCTACTTGATTTCTACGCGATGGTCGCGCAGGCGGCACAGGATTTGAGCGGGCAAGGCGATCCGATCAAGACCATCCGCATGACCTGAGGACCGATACGTGACCGACACCTGGCATCCCCTTGTTTCCGAAGCCGAATTCCCCGCCGAGGGCAAGCTTGCCACCAGGATCGGCGGCTGGCACGTGCTGGTCGCGCGGACCGACGACGGCCTCTTTGCCGTCAACGATCGCTGCACCCACCAGGCCGCGCTGCTTTCACCCGGGCGCATCCGGCGCGGCGCGGTGATGTGCCCGCTTCACGGCGCACGGTTCGAGATGAACGGCGGGAAGTGCATCGGCGGCGCCTACAAGGATCTGCGCAGCTTTCCGGTGCGGATCGAAGGCGGCACGATCGAAGTCTGCGTACCCGATACGGCACCCGGCATGGACGAGCTTCCCGTGGTGCTGTGACGCGCGCCAAGGGCCAGTTGCGCGCGCATAGGTGCAGCTAGGTGCATCTAGGTGCACTTCAGGATCGGGCCTTTCCCGCGTCAATCAGCCTGCCACCACGCTTCCATCATCGGCTGCAATTCGCGGCCGACCAGTTCGATAACCGGGCTGCCTGCGCGCGCGAGATAGGCCATGCTGCCGAAGCGGTGCTTGGGCGATGCCCCGGCCATGACGATCTCCCAGCCTTGCCCGACGAGTTCGTCCACCGCGCTGCCCAGATCATCGACCCACACGCCGATGTGCGAAGGATCGATGCCGCGCAGATGGTCATAAGGCGATCCCGGCTGCGCCTCGACCAGTTCCATCCTGACCGCTCCTTGCCGGGCATAGGCGACCCGCAGCCGCGCCTCGCCCCGCCCGCCTGCGGGTGACCAGACCGGCAGGGGATCGAAGGCGCGCACGGGCGCCCACTGCGTCGGCGTGGCCTGGGCGACCCCGGCCATCGCGGCTTCGATGTCATCCACGATCAGTCCGTGGTGAAAGATTCCGGCAAGGATGTTCATGGCCGCGACCTCCAAAGGCGGCGACGATGCCTGCGCAGGGTGCTTTGCACAAGCCCCCGAGAGGCGGGATCGGACTGTGCGGATTCGGCCCCTAACCTTCAAAGGCCCCACGCAAAACAACCGGAATCATTGGAGATTTGCCGGGCTTGCATCTGCCTCTACGGTCATTTACAAGCATACATGTCTGTTTTTATTTTTCAGAGCATAAGCATTTGCGGAGTTGGAAGCCATGCTTGATCCGGCCATCAGCGGTGGACACGAGGAAGACCTTGCCCGCATGGATTGGGAGCGCGACCGCAAGGACCCGCCCGAAGGCTTTCCCGCGCTGCCGACCATCCCCGCCGCGCGGTATGTCGATGCCGATTTCCTTGAACTGGAACGTACCGGCATGTGGAACAAGGCCTGGCTCTATGCCGGGCACGTGGACCAGTTGCCCGAGGCAGGATCCTGGTTCCTGACGCGCAACACCGGCACGCCGATCGTCATCTGCCGCACGCTTTCGGGCCAGATCAAGGCGTTCTACAACACCTGCAAGCACCGCGGCGCGCCGCTGGTGAAAGAGGATGCGGGCACATCACGCGGCTTCGTCTGCGGATACCACGGCTGGAGCTACACGCTGGACGGCAAGCTCACCGCCGTGCGCGACAAGCGCGACTTTCCCGATTTCGACATGGCCTGCCATTCGCTGTCCGCCGTCCGGTGCGAGCTGCTGGGATCGCTGATCTTCATCAACTGCGATGCGCAGGCGCAGCCGCTGATCGAGCATATCGGCCCGATGGCCGCACATCTGGAGGAGCTGCAGCTGGAAACGCTGCGGCTGGTCGACAGCCGCAGCTACGAGGTGGATTGCAACGTCAAGGTGCTGCTCGATGCGTTCCTTGAGGTCTATCACCTGAAGTCTATCCACGAAAACACCGTCGACCGCTTCCTTGACCACCGCGCGATGATCATCACGCTTTGGCCCAATGGCCACAGCCGGATGGTGACGCCCAACCGCCGCCCGGACTGGGTCGATCCCGGCACCCGCGGGATGCCCGAAATTCCGACGGTTTCGGAATTCACGGCGAGGAACAACATCAGCTACAATATCTATCCCAACTTCGTGATGCCCCCTGCCCCCACCGGCATTCCGCTGTTGCAGTTCTGGCCGCTGGGCCCACGCCGCACGCGCGTGGTATCGAGCTGGGTGGCGCCCGAGCACGATGCCGCCAATCCCAACCCGCTGTGGGAGACACGCATCAGGAACTGGGAGCGCATCCTGTACGAGGACCTGCAATTCGCCCCGCAGATCCAGGAATCGGTCGAAGGTCCGGGCTTCCAGGGCATGTCGCTGAACTATCAGGAGCGGCGCATCTATCACTGGCACGAGGAACTGGACCGCCGCATCGGCATCGACAATGTGCCCGAAGCGGCGCGGGTCGAGCCGGTGCTGGCGCCCTACATCAAGCAGGCCTGAGCGGTGGCAACGCTGGCGGGCAAGGTCGCGGTCGTCATCGGCGCGGCGGGCCATGGCAACATGGCGCAAGTGATCGCGCGGCGGCTGGCGGCCGAGGGCGCGAAGGTCGTCGTGGCGGGCCGTGCGCCCGAGGCGCTGGAAGCGCTGGCGCAAGATATCGGCGGACTGGCGGTATCGCACTGCGACATTGCGAACGAGGCTGATCTGGCGCGGCTTGCCAGCGCTGCTGTCGATCACTTCGGCGGATTGGACATTGCCGTCAATGCCACCGGATGGGGCCTGCTCAAGCCGTTTCTTGACACCACGCGCGAAGAGATCGAGCGGATGGTGGCCCTGCAACTGACCGGGGCGATGCTGTTCTATCAGGCGATGCTGCGGGTGATGCGCGATGGCGGTTCGCTGGTGCAGATATCGTCGGCCACGGCCACGATCATGCTGGAAGACCATGCCGCCTACATGGGCACGAAGGCCGGCGCCGATCACGTGATCCGCTGCATCGCCAATGAGTTCGGCAAACGCGGCATCCGCGCCAATTCGGTGGCGCCCGGCTTTACCGCAACGCCGATGACCGGCAAGGCCAGCCAGACGCCTGGCCTGATCGAGGCCTTTGCCGCCGAATACCCGCTGGGCCGCGTCGGCACGAGCGAGGACGTGGCCGAGGCCGTAGCGTGGCTGTGCAACGATGCCTGCTTCATGACCGGGCAAGTGTTGCAGGTGAACGGTGGGCTGACGCTGCGCCGCAATCCCACCAATGCCGAAATCGGCGCAGCGGTGCGCGCGGCGCGCAAGGCAGCGGCGCAGGCGTGACCGATCCGTTCCCCGACGATCCCGATCTGGAACGCGCCGCGATGTTCGAATTTGACCGGACCGTGCCTGACCGGTTCCGGTCGCGCCCTCTGCCGAGCGGCTTGCTGCGGCTGTACGGCGGGATGATCGTGGCGCAAGCGCTGGCCGCGATGCGCATGACCGTGCCGGAAGACAAGGACGCCCATGCGCTGCATCTGTTCTACCAGCGCGCCGGGCTGACCGATCGGCCGCTCGACCTTGCCGTGGAGCGCGACACCGATGGTCGCAGCTTTGCCCAGCGGCGCGTGGCGGTGACGCAGGATGGCCTGCCGATTGCCTATGCCATGGCATCGTTTCAGGTGGCAGAGCCGGGCGCGGTGCAGCAGGTGGCGATGCCTGCGGTGGCCGGGCCGGATCGGCTGGAGCCGCTGCCCGCCATCCTCGCGCGCCATCGGGCCGACGTGCCCGAACGCCACCGCCCGTTCTGGTGCCGCCGCCAGCAGTTCGAATGGCGACCGGTCGAGGACTTTGCGATTGCCGATGGCACACCTCGCCCGGCCCGGCGGCATTTCTGGCTGCGCGCCAATGCTGCGGTCGATGGCCCGTTGCACGTGCACCAGCGCCTGCTTGCCTATGCCAGCGACACGCACATCATGCAGACCGGCCTGCGTCCGCTCGGCATTTCATGGACCGACGATCATTTGCAGACGTCGAGCCTCGATCACGCGATCTGGTTCCACAATCCGTTCCGCGTGGACGACTGGCTGCTCTATGCGCTCGACAGTCCGGTGGCATCGGGCGCGCGGGTAATGGGCACCGGCAAGGTTTTCCGGCAGGATGGCACGCTGGTGGCAACAGTGGCACAACAAGGGCTGGCCCGGATGCTGAACGCGCCGCGCGAAGGGAAGATCTGATGACCGCCACCGACCTTTCGCCGCTGGGCCCGCCGTGGCGCTGCTTTGAAGATCTGAAGGTGGGCGAACAGCGCCAGTCCGCATCGCGCACGGTGACCGAGGCGGAAATCGTGGAATTTGCCCGCGCCCATGATCCGCAGTGGTTCCATACCGATCCCGAAGCAGCGCGCGCATCGGTGTTCGGGCAAGTGGTGGCCAGCGGCATTCATGTGCTGGCGATGTGGCGGCAGCTGGATCACACGATCAACAGCGACATCGATTTCGTTTGCGGCGTGGGCTGGGAACATCTGCGCCTGAAGCGCGCGGTGCGTGCGGGCGATACAATCCACGTGACCAGCGAGATCATCAGCCTTGAACCATCGCGCAGCGGCAAGCCGCGTGGCACTGCCGTTACCCGCTATGCCGTGCTGCTGGATGATGGCACGCAATGCGTAACGTTCGAGAGCATCAACCTGGTCTACACGCGCGAGGGGCGCAGCAGGGGTGCTGGGGGCTGATGAGCTTTCAACCAAACTCCGTTCGTGTGGAGCGAAGTTACGATCAAGTCCTTTTCAAAATCCCATCGTCGTAAACCCACCCCCAGCCCCTCCCTCAAGGGAGGGGAGGAGACGTATTGAGCCCCTCCCTTAAGGGAGGGGAGCGAGACTTGTTGAGCCGCAGGCGAGATCAGTCGCAGCGGGGAGGGTTGCCGAGCGCAGTGACGAGCGCCTCGGCATCGGCATAGGCGCGCTGCATCGCGGCTTCGACATCGTCAGGCGCACCATAAGTGGGCCGCACCTGCACTTCGTGCACATCGGTGATGCCTATAAATCCCAGCCACGCCTTCATGAACGCGGTCTGGAAATCCAGCTCTGCGCCGGGTTGGCCGGGCCGGATATCCAGTGCGCCTGAACAGACGAGGATCGCGCGCCGCCCGGAGGCAAGGCCGGTCACGCCCGTTGCATCGGCGGTGAAAACAAGGCCGGGCTGGGTGATCACGTCAATGTACTGCTTCAGCCGCCACGGCACGCCGAAGTTCCACATCGGCACGCTGAACACGTAAGTATCGAACGACAGGAAATGTGCGACCGTGCGGCCGATGCCTTCCCACGCGGCGACCACTTCGGCACGCACTTCGCGGCCTTCGATCAGATCGTAGCGCCCTTCGATGGTCGTGCCATCGAACGCAGGCAGGTTGGCGCTGGCGAGATCGAGCGACTCGACACAGGCCACGTCCAGCCTTTCGATCAGCCGCCGCGCCACCATATCCGAGCGCGAACGGGCGCCGCGCGGGCTGCCCATGACGTGAAGCAGGCTGTTCACCGATCAGCGCCGCTGATCGAACCGGCGGCCGAGCATGGCGCCTGCGATGTTGGTCTTCTGGATATCGATGGCCCCGCCCGCGATGCCCCAGCCCCAGCTGTCACGCAGCCGGCGCTCCATCGGGAAGTCCTTGGAATAGCCGTAGGCGCCCATCAGCTGCATGGCGTCTCCGGTCACCTCGCGGGCGATGGTGTTGGCAAAGCATTTGCCGGTGGAGCTGTGCAGCACCGAAGGCAGGCCATCCTGCGCCAGCGACGCCGCGCGCCAGATCAGCAGGCGGGCGGCTTCCACTTTCATGTGCATTTCGGCAAGCTTCAACTGCACCGCCTGGAATTCGACGATGGGCTTGCCGAATTGCTTGCGTTCCTGAACATAGGCGCTGACATCCTCGAGCGCGCCCGAGGCCTGACCCAGTGCCATCGTGGCATTGCCGCAGCGTTCCAGATCGAAAGCTTCCATCAGCTGCCTGAAGCCGCCTGCGGGCACGATCACGTTGGCTGCCGGAATCTCGCAATCATCGAAGTTGAGATCCGACGAGGGCACGCCGCGGAAGCCCATCAGCTCCTCGTTGGGGCCGAAGCTGAGGCCGGGCGCGTCCTTCTCCACCAGCACCGCGCCGATGCCCTTGGCCCCCGGCGCATCGGACAGGCGGCAATAGACGACATAGGCATCGGCATGGCCGCCGCCCGAACACCAGCGCTTGGTGCCGTTGAGGATGATCCTGTCGCCGCGCTGTTCGCCACGCGTTTTCAGATCGGTCAGCGCGCTGCCGGCGTCGGGCTCGGACATCGACACCGCCACCACCATCTCGCCCGCGCAGACGCGCGGCACGACGCGGCGCTTCAATTCATCGGACCCGAAGTGCTCGATGGCGCGGACCGGACCGACCGAGGATTCGAAGATCGGGAAGGCCACTGCCGAGGAAATCCTGGCAAACTCCTCCAGCACCAGCAGCGCCTCGACATTGCCGAGGCCGAGGCCGCCAAGATCGGACGACACGTTGATGCCGAGGAAGCCCATGTCGGCATAGCGCCGGATCAGCGCGTGGCTGGGCGGGGCGTTGTTGCGTTCGCATTCGGCGGCAATCGCGGGCAGTTCGGCACGGGCAAAGGCGCGCGCCGCTTCCTGAAGCTGGCGCTGTTCATCGGTGAGGGCAAAGTTCATTTCAGGCGTCTCCGGTCAGGCGAGCAGGCCGGGCTGTTCGATCAGGCGAGCGAGGGCCGCCATGAAGCGCCCGGCATCAGCGCCATCAATGGCGCGGTGATCGCAGCTTAGCGAAAGGTTGAGGACGGGCACGATGCGGATCGCGCCGTCATCGTCGATGGGTTCGGGCCGCGCGGTGCCCACGGCAAGGATCGCGCCCTGCGGCGGGTTGATGATCGCGTCGAACTGCTCCACCCCGAAGCTGCCGAGGTTGGACAGGGAGAAACTGCCGCCGGCGATCTCTTCTGGCCGCAGCTTGCCGGTGCGGGCCTTCTGCGCCAGCGCCTTCATCGTGGCGGCGATCTGCACCAGAGACAGGTCGTCCGCTCCGAACACGATGGGCGTGACAAGGCCCCGGTCTGTGGCGACGGCGACTGATATGTCGGCCTGGGCAAAGCGGTGGATGTCGGTGCCGTGGACCTGGATGTTGACGGCAGGCACTTCGAGCAGCGCCAGCGCGCAGGCGCGGATCAGGTAGTCGTTGACGCTGGGCTTGTCTCCGGTGGTGGCGGCGCGGTGCGCCAGCAGGCGGTCTGCGCGCACGCGGCGGCGAACGTAGAAGTGCGGGATGTCCTGCTTGGACTGCGTGAGCCGTCGCGCGATGGTGCGGCGCATCGATGACATTGGCTGCACATCGGGAGCGCCCGCGGCTTGCGATGCAGGCGCGGCGACCGCCGGGGCTGCGATGGGTTCCGGCACAGCAACAGGCGCGGCATTGGCCACCGCCGCCAACACATCATCGCGGCGCACGCGGCCACGCGGGCCGGTTCCGGTGATCTTGGCAAGGTCAATCTCGTGCAGCAGGGCCAGACGGCGCGCCACGGGCGTTGCCTTGACAGGGCCTTCGGGCAGGAGCGGGAACACGCCGACCAGCGCGGGCTGGGCCGGAGCGCGGGCGGCCTGCGCCACGTCCTGCGCCGAAATGCGCCCGTTGCGGCCGCTGCCCTGCACCGTGGCCAGATCGACGCCGAGGGCCTTGGCCTGTTCGAGCGCGGCGGGGCTGATGGCAAGGCCTTCGAGCAGGGCCAGTGGCGCTGTGGCGGGCGCTGCGGCTTCGGGTTCAAAGCTGGTGTCCGAGGCGCGGAAGCCGGCGACCAGTGCGTCGATCTCTGCCGCGCTGGCCTCGCCCCCGTCAGACAGCACGGCCAGCAGCGCGCCCACCGGATAGGTCTCACCGGCCGTGGCCAGAATGCGCACGAAGCGGCCATCGGCTTCGGCTTCGACCTCGTTGGTGATCTTGTCGGTCTCGATCAGGGTGAGCACGGTGCCGCGCGTGAAGGCGGCATTTTCGGCCACCATCCATTCGGCAATCGTGCCTTCGGCCATTTCGATGCCCCATTTGGGCATGGTGAACGCCTTGAGCCTGGCCATCGCCCGCCCCCCGCTCAACGGAACGCGAGAGTGCGGCGAACCGCGCTCTCGATCGTCTGCGGGGATGGCAACCAGGCGCGTTCCAACCCGCGCGAAAACGGGATCGGCGCGTGCGGGCCGGTGACCATTTCGGGCGGGGCCTTGAGGCTGGTAAAGGCGCGGGTGACGACCAGCGCGGAAATGTCGGCAGCAAGGCTGCACCGCGGCGGGCTTTCATCGACGACGACCAGACGCCCGGTCTGCTCGACCGAATCGAGGATCGCGTCCTCGTCCATCGGGCTGGTGGTGCGCAGGTCGATCAGGTCGACGCCGATGCCGTCCGCCGCCAGCTTGTCAGCGGCTTTCTCGGAAAAGTTGACCATGCGCCCGCAAGCCACGACGGTCACGTCGCCCCCTTCGCGCACCATCCGCGCCTGGCCGAAGGGCAGGCGGTATTCGCCATCGGGCACTTCGCCCTTCACGCCATAAAGCGCCTTGTGTTCGAAGAACATCACCGGGTCATCGCCGCGCAGCGCCTCGGTCAGCAGACCCTTGGCATCGGCGGGCGTGGTGGGCAGCACCACCTTCAGCCCCGGCATGGCGGTGAGCAGGGCATAGACCGACTGGCTGTGCTGCGCCGCCGTCTGCATCCCCGCGCCATAGACCATGCGCACCACCGCAGGGCACTTGGTCTTGCCGCCGAACATGTAGCGGAACTTGGCCATCTGGTTCCACAGCTGGTCAAGGCTGACGCCGACGAAATCGGCAAACATCAGCTCTGCCACAGGGCGCTTTCCGGCCAAGGCCGCGCCGGCGGCGGCGCCGATGATCGCGCTTTCGGAAATCGGCGTGTCGATCACGCGGTTGGGGCCGAACTTGTCCCACAGGCCGGTGGTCGTGCCCCAGATGCCGCCGATGGCTTCGGGGCCGCCCGCCGTGCCATTGCCGCCCACCACGTCCTCGCCCAGCACGAGGATATCAGGATCGCGCTCCATCTCGTCGTGCAAGGTGCGCAGGATCGCCTCGCGAATGTTCATCACCGCCATGATCGCAAATCCTCAGTAGTATTCGGCGTAGACATCGTCGGCGACGGTCGCCGGATCGGGATCGGCAGCACTGCGGGCCTCGGCCACCACCGTGTCGATCAGCGCATGAACCTGGGCATCGACCGCATCGAGTTCGGCATCGGTGAGCAGCCCGGCTTCGGTCACCGTCTTGCGGAAGGCCTTGAGGCAATCGCGCTCGTCGCGGATGCGGTCGAGTTCGCCGGGGCCGCGATAGCGCTGCGGATCGCCTTCGAAGTGGCCATAGAAGCGTTCGGTATCCAGCTCTATGGCAGCAGGGCCATGACCTGCCCGCACGTATTCCAGCAGATCGCGGAACTGTTCATAGGTATCGAA
>JAPLPG010000060.1 GCA_026400375.1 Novosphingobium sp.
CCGCGCAGAAGAAGGCCGAGAGCATCCAGTCCGTGCCGATCTCGATCGCGGCGGTGGGCGGCGAGCAATTGGCGGCGATGAACGTGACGACGCTGCAGGCGCTGCAGGGTTCGGTGCCCAACGTGCAGATCGACAACTTTGCCAACACCCCCAACAGCGCGGTGTTCACGATCCGCGGGATCGGCGTGATCGAGCCCGATCCCTATGCCGGCAACACCGTGTCGATCGTGGTCGATGGCGTGCCGCAGTTCTTTTCGATGGGCGCGCTGCTCGATACTTATGACACCGCCCGGGTGGAAATCCTGCGCGGGCCGCAGAGCACGCTGTTTGGCGCGAACACCACAGGCGGCGTGGTCAATGTCGTGACCAACCAGCCGACCGGTGATTTCGGCGGATACGTGCGCGGCACTTATGGCAACTGGAAGCGGTTCGATGTGAACGCCTCGGTCGAGGCGCCGCTGGTCAAGGACGTGGTCAGCGTGAAGGTGGCCGGCATCCATACCCAGCGCGATGGCTGGACCACCAACGTGTGGAACGGCGAGGACATGGGCCGCAAGAACGTCGATGCGGTGCGCGGCCAGCTGTACATCACCCCCAATTCCGATCTGAAGATCACGCTGCAGGGCGAATATGTCGCCGCGCGCAACGGCGCGCCGATCGTGGTCAACGGCGGCCTGCCCGGGGAGGCCAACTATGTTCCCGAAGGCACGTTCTGGAACGGCGCCAAGCTGCCGATGTACCGCAGCCCCTGCGCTGTCCGCAACCAGCCGTGCAAGGCGCCGGACAAGTACTTTTCCGGCAATAACGAGGTGCCCGACCAGTCTGACATGACGACGAAGTTCTTTGTCGGCACGATCCAGTACGACAACACCCCGCTGGGCGATATCACCGCGATCACCGGGTACAAGCGCTTCACGCTGTTCGAATATACCGATCAGGACGGCACCGCCAAAAGCAACAATTCCACGCGCCGGCGCACGCGGGGCTGGCAGTTCAGCCAGGAGTTGCGCAGTGCATTTTCGGCCGGGGACAGCTTCGATGCGGTGGCCGGGCTGTTCTACCTGAAGACCGATTACAACCACTACCAGATGTATCACCTGGATTTCGCCCTTCCGGGCCTGATCCAGTACAACGTGCAGGATCAGGGCACCGAATCGTTTTCTGCCTTCGTGCAGACCACGACGCAACTGACCGACGCGCTGAAGCTGGCCGCCGGTATCCGCTATACCCATGACAGCATCGATGCGCGTTCGACCCTTGCCACAGGCCTTGGCAGCACGCCGCTGAAGTCGCCCAATTTTGACAAGTTCGACGTGGTCTTTCCCGGCAGCCTCGATGTGGGCGGCAAGAAGAGCTGGAACAACGTTGGCTGGAAGATCGGCCTCGATTACGAGGTGGGCCAGAACCAGCTGGTCTATGCCAACTGGGCGCGCGGCTTCAAATCGGGCGGGTTCACCGGGCGCATCGGCGTGGCTGCGGATGGCGACACGCCGTACAATCCGGAAAAGGTCGATACCTTCGAAGTGGGTCTCAAGGCCGATTTCCTCGACCGTCGGCTGCGTGCCAATCTGGCCGCGTTCTTCACCAGCTATCGCGACATGCAGGTGGCGCAGATCTATTTCGATCCCAAGACCAACGTGCAGGGCAACCGCATCCTCAACGCCGCCGAATCCGAGATCAAGGGCTTCGAGCTCGAGTTGCAGGCCGTGCCGGTCGATGGCCTGACCTTGCGCGGATCGCTGGCCTATCTGGATACCAAGTACAAGGAATTCCTCTACTTCGATCCGGTGGCGGGCACCACGATCAGCCTTGAAGGCTTTGCCCTGCAGAATGCGCCGAAGTGGGCTTCGACTATCGGGGCCAACTATACCGTGACCCTGCCCGGCGACAGCAGCATCGTGGCCGATGCCAGCTGGATGTACACTGCAGCCAAGTTCTACACGGCGGTGGTCAATACGCCGCGTTCGATGATCCAGCCCACCTACTACGTCGATGCGCTGCTGACGTACTATGGCCCGGACAAGCGCTATTCGGTGGGGCTGTGGGGCAAGAACCTGCTGGATAACCGCTATATTTCAACCGTCTATGACAGTCCGGGCTACATGGGCCTGGTCGGTTATGCGCCGCCCCGCCAGTTTGGCGTATCGGTCGGCTACACCTTCTGATCCCCATCCTCCCTGGCCCGGACGCACGTTGCGTCCGGGCACTTTTTTCCAAGGGTCGAGCCTTTGATAGATACAGAAGACTTCATTGCGCGTGCCGCCATTTCCAATACGCTTGCGGTGCACAGCCAGGGCGTGGATCGGGCCGATCGCAACCTGCTGGCCAGCGCCTATCACCCTGACGCCACGGTCGATTACGGGTTCTTTGCAGGCCCTGCCGCCACGCTGGTAGACATTCTGGCGCAGGCGCAGAAAAGCGCGTTGCCGACGCTCCATCGTACGTCGAACTGCTGGATCAGGGTCGATGGCACCACGGCGACGTCCGAATCCTATGTCATCGCCTATGTCGAGGAAGCCGAGCTACATCGCTGGGTGTTCGGCCGCTATCTGGATCGGCACGAATGCCGGGATGGCAACTGGCGCATCGCGCACCGCAGCTATGTGCTGGATGGCAACAGCAATCGCCCGTCTACCGTGGTGCGCGCCGATCCACCGACCGATCTTTCACACTATGTGCCCGCAGGCGCCAAGGGAGCCGCCGATCCGGGCCGCGCCCTGCTGGCGTTGCACCTGGCCTCACAGAAGGGAACCCGGATGACCACCACACCCGATCGCGATGCGGCACTTGATGCAGCGCTGGCCAAGGCCGAAATCCACGACTTGTGCATGGCCTATGCGCGCGGCGTCGACCGGGCGGACGAAGCCCTGCTCGCGTCGATCTTTACCAACGATTCCACGGTGATCTCGGGCGTGGTGAACGGATCGGGCAGCGATTTTGCGCGCGATATCACCGCGTTCGTTCGTGAAAATCTGGAAATGTGCTTCCATTCGGTGGCCAACGAATGGACCGACGTGCGCGGCGACGACGCGGTGGGCGAACACTATGTCATCGCGCAGATGGTCCAGGCCGGCACCGAAGTGCTGACCGGGGGCCGGTATATCGACCGCTATGTCAGGCGCGATGGCCGCTGGCTGATCCAGTCCCGCACGTTCGTGGCTGACTGGAGCCATTCGCACCCTTCCACGATGGAACGCGACGGATTTTACGAGGCGCTGACGAACCGGGGCTGCTTTGGCCCGGCCGATCCCGTCTATGCCCACTGGGCCGCATAAGGAGCCGACATGAACCAGACAACCCAAGGCAAGATGGCCGGCAAGGTCGCGCTGATCACCGGCGGAGCATCGGGACTGGGCGCCGAGGATGCACGCGTGCTGGCGCGCGAGGGCGCGCAGGTGGTGATTACCGATATGCAGGTGGACCTGGGCCACGCCGTGGCCGCCGAAATTCCCGGCTGCGTGTTCATGGAGCACGACGTGCGCGACGAGGCGCGGTGGAACGCCATCGTGGCCGAGACGATCGCCCGCTTCGGGCGGCTGGATACGCTGGTCAACAACGCCGGTCTGGTCCGCTTCGGCACGGTCGAGGACCTGTCGTACGAGGACTACAGGCTGCAGACCGACGTGATGGCGGGCGGCACCTTCCTGGGGTGCAAGGCGGCGATCCCGCACATGAGCCGCGATGGTTCGGGCTCGATCATCAACATGGCCTCTGTCGGCGGGATCAAGGGGATCAGCGTGATCCCCGCCTATGCTGCGGCCAAGGCGGGCATCATCGGCATGACCCGGTCGATCGCGGTCCATTGCCGCGAGCAGAACTATCGCATCCGCTGCAATTCGATCGCGCCGGGAGGGATCGTCACGCCGATGACCGCACAGGCACTTGCCGAACTGCCGGCGGATTCCGCCGGGCTGGATCAGGCGCAGAACCACGGCATGGGCCAGCCATCGGACATCGCCAGCATGGTGCTCTATCTGGCGTGCGATGACGGGCGGCATATCACCGGCACCAACATCGTGATCGACAATGGCGAGACGATGGCTTGAGATCTGGGGCGTGAGGCATGGGGCGTGAGGCTTGGGGCCGAAAGTTTGGAGGCTGACCTAGCGCAAGGGACAGGTTGAGCCGAATCGCCCGGCGCTACATAAAACAGGCAGAGCTGCCGGTTTTAAACGGCAGCCAGCGGAGAGACCCATGCTTGATGCCATCATCCCGCACGGCCTGCCGGTCGGCGCCGAGACCGAAGACGACCTTGCCGCGATCCGCTGCCCCGGTGCGCCGAGCGTGCAGCAGATCGTGGCCGGCGATGCGATGCCGCCTCCGGCGGTGCTGGCGATGGAACAGCCCGCCTACCTGGGATCGGCCCCGGTCAGCGTGAACCGGTACTTCGACCAGGCGATCTTCGAGGCAGAGATCGAGAAGATCTGGAAGACGACCTGGCAGTGGGTGTGCCGCGAGGATCACATTCCCGAGCCGGGCGACTTCTACACCTATGAAGTCGCGCACTTGTCCTATGTCGTCGTGCGGCAGGAAGACCTGTCGGTCCGCGCTTTCGTCAATTCATGCCTGCACCGTTCGACCAAGTTCAAGCGCGGCGAGGGCGTAGGTTCGGGCGACAATCTGCGCTGTCCTTATCATGGCTGGACTTGGAACAATGACGGTTCCCTGAAATCGGTGCCCTGCGCCTGGGACTTTGCCCATATCGATCCGGAAAAGACCGGATTGCCGCAAGTGCGCACGGGCCGGTGGGGCGGCTTCATCTTCATCAACCCCGGTGCGCATGGCCCGGATCTGGAAGAATTCCTCAGCCCGCTGCCCGAACATTTCAAGGACTGGGACATCGCCAACCGGCATGTTGCGGTGCACGTGGCCAAGGAACTGCCGTGCAACTGGAAGACCGCGCAGGAAGCCTTTCTGGAATCCTACCACGTTCTGGAAACCCACCCGCAACTGCTGAAAGGCGTGGGCGATGCCAATGTGCAGTACGATTGCCATTCGGACACGGTGACGCGGTTCTATGCGGCAAGCGGCGTCAATTCGCCGCACCTGGCTCATCCCCTGTCCGAAAAGGAGCTGCTGGCCACGATGATCCTTGGCGACAAGGATTCGCGCGATGACAGCCTTGAGGTGCGCGAGGGCGAAACCGCCCGCACGGTGATGGCGCGCCATCTGCGCAAGGTGATGGGCGAGGCCTACCAGTGCGATCTGTCGAACGTGTCGGACAGCGAGATGATCGAC
>JAPLPG010000054.1 GCA_026400375.1 Novosphingobium sp.
GCCGTCGACGATGCCCTGTTTGTACGCCGCCTCGGCATTGGCCTCGACGCTCGCGATGAAGGGCGATCCGATATAACCGAAGTCCGCGCCCATCGCCTGTGCGGCGAGCACCGCGTCGCCGGTCGCGATCCAGGCTGAGCCGATGTATGCAAAGTCCGCTCCAAGTGATTGAGCCGCAAGGATTGATCGACCATGGGCGATCGCGCCAGACAGTGCCACTAGGCCGCTGAACCATTCGCGGATTTCCTGCATCAGGGCGAACGGCGATTGCGCCCCGGCGTGGCCACCGGCCCCTGCTGCAACCGGGACGAGGCCGTCTGCGCCCTTTTCGATCGCCTTGCGGGCAAAGCGATCGTTGATCACGTCATGCAGCACGATGCCGCCCCAACCGTGCGCCGCCTGGTACACGTCCTCGCGCGCGCCGAGCGAGGTGATCAGCATCGGCACTTGCCACTTTTCGCAGAGCGCCATGTCCTCATCGAGGCGGTTGTTGGTCTTGTGGACGATCTGGTTGACCGCGAAGGGCGCTGCGGGTTGATCCGGGTTGGCGCGATTATGGGCGGCCAGTTCTTCGGTGATCTGGTGCAGCCATTCGTCCAACTGGCTGATCGGGCGTGCGTTAAGCGATGGAAATGATCCGACAATACCTGCCTTGCACTGCGCAATCACCAGTTCCGGACACGAGATGATGAACAGCGGCGAAGCGATGACGGGCAGGCGCAGATTGGCAAACAACGGGGGCAGGGACATGTCGATGCGGTCCTTGTCGTGGAGATGGCGTCGCGATTTAATCACGTGGTTAAACGGCTAAGTGAAGCCTCGCCGCTTGTCAAAGGGGTTCATGGGCCCTGCATTTCAGGGCAGGATGTGCTCCATCCGATAGAACTGCGCGGCCGTACCAGCAAAGAGTGCGCGCTTTTCTGCATCCGATGCGCCCTGCGCGAGGCGTTTGAACGCGTTCCACAACGTGGTGTAGCTCGCCCCCCATTTGTCGACCGGGTAATTGCTTTCAAACATTGCGCGTTGCGGCCCGAAGGCTTCGATGCAGGTTTCGATATAAGGCCGCCACAGCGCGGCCAGCGTTTCTGACGAAAGACCCGCCATCGGGCCTTGATCGGGCAGGCCGCAGAACGCCATCGCCAGTCCGCCCAGCTTGACCGTAACGTTGGGGCAGGCTGCAATCGCCCGGATATTTTCACGCCATATATCAAAGCGTTCGGGAAGCTTGTTGAGATAGCTTCCCATGCCGAGCGGAGTGCCGCAGTGGTCAAGGCAGATCGGCTGATCCGGAAAGGCACGCGCCAGATCGAGGACATCGCCAAGTTGCGGTTCAAGCACCCAGGCATCGAAGGTCAGGCCAAGCTTTCCCAGGTGGCGGAAGCCTGTTCGGAAGCTGTCGGAAAGATAAAGTTGCGGCGGCGCATGGAAGGGCGGGCCGAGGACATCCGGATCGGCGTCCCACGCACCCTGATGCCGAACGCCGCGGAACCGTCCGTTGCCTGCCTCGATCAAGGCCTCGAGAACCGGCAGGGCGCCATCGCCCAGTGTCAGGTCGGCATGGCCGACGATGGCGGCGCAAGGGCGAAAATCGCCATAGAGGCCGCTGGCGCCCTGCGCTGCCACGCCGGTAACGAATTCCACTTCGCCCACAGGCTTCATCGCCGCTTCGGCCCCGGCGCGGTAGAACGCGCCGCATTCCATGAACACGGTGGCGATGACGTTATGGCCGCCGCGCGCATCGGCCAGCAGCTGGTCGAACGCGTAATAGGCCGAATGGGTCAGCGTCTCGATGAAGAAGTGACGGGGCTGGGGGAATGCGGCGATGAGGGGCCGCAAATCCCACAAGTGGTGATGCGGATCGATGATCGGCAGATCGGGTTCGAGAATCGCTTCTTCGGCCATGTCCTGTCCCTTTTTCACGCCTCTTGTGGGCGTCTCGGGACTATGGCGCATGGTTCGGCGGCGGCAAGTGCGATTTAAGCGTGCGATTGAAATTCGAGAGGGAAACGGGTTTCGCGCAGAGGCGCAGAGGAAGCAGAGATCGCAGAGATGAAGTTCAATTCGGCGAAGCCGACCTGACTTTTCAACTCGGGCTGCAGGATGAGGGCCTGCGGCGCAGAGCAGCTGTCTCTGCGGATCTCTGCGCCTCTGCGCGAAACAATCTTCTTGTCAGCTCAAGGCGTTGGCGGCGCTCAGAACAGCGCGGACGGAGGCCGTGGCAACGTCTTCGTCGATGCCCACGCCCCACAGGACGCGTCCACCGACCGCGCACTCGAGGTAGGACGCAGCCGCGGCGTCGCCGCCGGAGCTCATCGCGTGCTCGTGGTAGTCGAGCACCCGGACGTCGACGCCGTAGGTCGCCA
>JAPLPG010000029.1 GCA_026400375.1 Novosphingobium sp.
ATGGCGGCGGCCGTCGACCAGCTTGCCGTCTTCCCCGACATCGGCCACCCACAGCTCGGTGCCTTGCCAGGGCATGCGCGGGTGGTCCCAGCACAGCCAGGCCAGCTGCTTGCCATCAGGGGACAGGCGCGGGGCGGCATAAAAGTCGTTGCCGTCGACGAGGATGGTTTCCTGTTCCTGTCGGGGCGCGCCGACGATGTGATCGTGCGCGGGGGCGAGAACTTGTCCCCCGGCGAGATCGAGGATGTGCTGCTGACCCATCCCGCCATTGTCGATGCCTGCGCCGTGGGGATCGCGTCTGTGGAATGGGGCGAAACGGTTGCCGTGGCCGTGGTGGTGCGCGATGGGCACGATACGCCTGCTGAGGACGATCTGCGTAAACTGGTCCGCGATCGGTTGCGATCAAGCCGCGTGCCTGAAGTGATCCGCTTCGAACAGGCCCTGCCCTACAACGAAATGGGCAAGCTTCTGCGGCGCGAGGTGCGCAAGTTTTTTGCCGCTTGAGCCGCGTTCAATTCCACTGACCCCTTGGGCGGATGCCCGGCTCGCCCAGCTGGCAGCAACGCTGCGATCACCGGCTCTGGCACGTCTGACCGGGCATGACGTCCTTGGCATGCGTGCGCGCTTCAACAACTTTGTCGTGCCCAGGCTGGCATCCGCTGGCGGCGGGTGCCGGTTGCGCGCCACAAGGGACGGCTGGATCGCGCTGAACCTTGCGCGCCCCGATGACCGGGGGCTCCTTCCTGCGCTGCTATGCAGTGACGATTTCGACCCTGCCGATGAAGCCGCCGTCAGCGCAAGGATTGCCGAGCACGACAGCGCCCATCTGCTCGCACAGGGCCGCATTCTTGGCCTCGCCATTGCCGATATCGACGAGCGGCGTTTCGGTGTGCCTCACTCTGCCCAGCCGGCCGTGCTGCAAACGGCAAAAGGCCTGCCCCGCACGCGCGCGGAAAATCGCGCCCCGCTGGTGATTGATCTTTCGTCGCTATGGGCGGGTCCGCTGGCCGGGCAGCTGCTATATCAGGGCGGCGCGCGCGTGATAAAGGTAGAAAGCCGAACCCGACCGGACACGCTGCGCCATGGTGATCCGCAACTTCATGCATTCCTCAATCAGGGCAAGGAGTGCATCGCTGTGGATCTTGGCGTCGCGGCGATGCGCGCCTCGCTGGTGGCGCTCATCCGGCAGGCAGACGTGGTCATTGAAGCCGCCCGGCCCCGCGCGTTGCGGCAACTTGGCATCGACGCCGAGGCGCTGGTCGCGGAGGTGCCTGGCCTGGTGTGGATGACGATCACCGGCCACGGCGGGGTTGGCGATGCGGCCAACTGGATCGGCTTTGGCGATGACACTGCCGTTGCCGGCGGCCTGAGCGCGGCACTGCGCGATGCCACCGGCAAGATCGGGTTCGTGGGAGATGCACTGGCCGATCCGATGACCGGCATCCTTAGTGCACAGGTCATTGCCGCCCAGCTGGCGCAGGGCACGGGCGGAAGGTTCGTCGTGTCGATGAGCGGCGTGATCGGCGCTGCGCTGGACGAAAGCCGGCGCGAGCAGCCCGGCTCCCTGCGGGCTTCACTGAAGGCTTGGGCGGCAGCCGAAGGGCAGCCGTTCTAGATCAGTTCGTCGACAAGCCCCCATGCCAGCGCCTGCTGCGCCCCGATGCGCTTGCCCGACAGCACCAAATGCGCCGCACGCTGCCTCCCGATCCGGCGAGACAGCGATACACAGCCACCCGCGCCGGGGATAAGGCCCATGGCCAGTTCAGGCAGCTGGAACCAGGCCTTGCGCGAGGAGACGATATGCGTGGCAAAAGCCGCCATCTCCAGACCAGACCCGATGCACGCCCCTTCGATCCGCACGCGCAGACGATCGGCACACACGGCAATGGCGTGAGCGGGCAAAGTGCGCATGCGGATGTCATGGGCCTGGGCCGGATCAGTGGTGGTGCCAAATTCGCGCAAGTCCGCGCCGGTCGAGAACGTGCGGCCCCGCGCAGAGAGGCTGATCTCGACGATGTCCTGATCGAGCGCGGCAAGTTCGAAAGCCTCTCGCAAGGCATCGCGCAGGGCACGGTCGATCGCATTGTGCGCCTCTGTTCGGTCAATCTCGATCAGCAGGCGGTTGCCGCTTCGCTGCAGGTGCAGGCGGCCTTCTGGTGAAAGCAGGCCCGCTTCGCTCTGGTTGCGCGCGGCACGCCATGCGCGATGTTCAGCCCCGCCCTGCAAGAGACCATAGGCCATCGATTCGGCAACCAACGCCTGGCCGACAGGCATATCTTGGATCGCACGCATCAGCTGGACCAGCACGCCAGCAGCCCTTGGCCAGCGCAGGCATCGCGCAACAAGGGCCCGCCCTTCGTCAGCATCTGCGACGACGACATCGACGTGGCTCGCCAACGGAAGATCGGGGTCACCGACGCCGATGACGGGACAATGCGGCAAGTCCCAACGCAGGCCGCCATCGCTCGGGCCATTGAGCGCCACCAGCAGCGCAGGGGCAGCCGAGCGCGACCAGCCGAAGGGGGTCAGATCGGAGAATTGGAGAATATCGGACATTGAAAGCAGCAGACTGACGCCTTGCCTCGCACTTGGCAATGCGCCGCGACCGGACCGAAGTCCTGGCATCGTCGCCGCGTTGTCTGCGGGCATGTGCTTGCACGGGGAGGATCTCCGCATAGTCTGGCCGACGTGAACGATCTTCCCGCACAAGTCCGCGCCGCGCTCGCGCGTGATCCTGCCGCACCTGCACTGTGCTTCGAAGAGCACTGGCTGACATGGGGCGATCTGCGCAGCTTCGCTGAATCGGTTCAATGCGCGTTGCAAGCTGCTGGCGTTGCAGAAGATGCCGCAATCGCCTTTGTGCCGCGCACCCGACCCGAGGCAATCGCCGCGCTACTCGGGCTGCTGGAAGCAGGGCGCGGGGTGCGCATGGTCTATGCGTTCCAGTCGGCCGAAGCGATAGCGCGGAGCATTGCACGACCGGGCATCGGTGCCGTGATCCTGCACCGCGTCGATCATGCCGAGCAGATCACTGCCGCCGCTGCTCAGGCTGGCATCGCAGTGCTCCTGCTAGATGGCATGGCGCCGCCTGCCGTGGAACTGCGAACTGCGGACAGGCCGCAGCGTGCGGGCGATGCGCCGCCAGCGCAGATGGGCCGCGAAATCGAGATACTGACAAGTGGCACGACCGGGCCGCCCAAGCACTTTGCGGTTCCCTATAGCCTGATCGAACAGCACTTCGTCTCAACGCCGCTGACACGAAGCCAGGGCGACGCTGCTGCCGCGCCGCCGTTTCTGATGTATTTTCCGCTAGGCAATATCACCGGGCTCTATTCAACCCTGCCCACGCTGCTGCGCGGACAGCGCGCAGTCGTGCTCGAACGCTTTTCGATTTCCGCATGGCATGCCTATGTCCTCGAACACCGGCCGCAGCATGCGGGCGTCCCGCCCAATGCGGTCCGCCAGATACTCGAAGCCGAGTTGCCGGTCGCAGATCTCGCTTCGATCCGCGCGCTGGGTGTTGGCGCCGCCCCCTTGGACCCGCAAGTGCATGATGCCTTCGAACGGCGCTACGCAATTCCGATTCTCCTGTCCTACGGTGCCACCGAGTTTGCAGGACCGGTGGCGATGATGACTGCAGATCTTCACACGCATTGGGGTCAGGCGAAGCGAGGCTCGGTCGGCAAGCCGCTGCCGGGCGCGGCGCTTCGCGTGGTCGACGCAGATACAGGACAGCCGCTGCAACCCGGCGAAACGGGACTGCTCGAAGTGGTCTCCCCCCGCATCGGGTCGCACTGGATACGGACTTCGGATGTGGCACTGATCGATGAAGATGGCTTCCTGTTTCTCAAGGGGCGGGCCGATGGAGCGATCATGCGGGGAGGGTTCAAGATCCTGCCCGAGACGATCGAGTCGGCCTTGCTGCTCCATCCCGGTATCGCAGAAGCTGCCGTTGTCGGGATCGAAGACGCGCGGGTGGGGCAGGTTCCGGCCGCCGCGATCTGTCTGGCGGACGATCCGCTGCCACCCGACATTGCCGAGATCGAAGCACATCTGCGGCGGCATCTGCTGGCAACGCAGATCCCGTCCTTTTGGGAAATATGCGAGGAACTTCCCCGAACACCGTCGCTGAAAGTCGATAAAATGGCCGTCAAAGCCCTGTTTTATACGCCGAGCCCGGAGCAATCAGCGAAATAAACCGAAACCCTATCATTTTTTGTTGACAGCCCTTGGCGATTTAGTGAACACTCCTGTGCATAAGAGCACGGGAGAGACCAATGAGTGCTACTGAGTCGAATAAGGCGAAAATCGCCCGTCGTGTCGTAGAAGTTCTTGAATTCTTTGACGAAGATCATCCACATGCAACGGTTATGGACATTGTCCGCCGGTACAATCGTCCCCAGTCGAGCACGTCCGAATTGCTGTCGAGCCTCGTCGGTCTTGGCCTGCTTTACAAGGATCCGGCCACGCGATCGTTCACGCCGACGCCTCGGGCAGCGCTGCTCGGTTGTTCGGTTCAATCGGGTGTAGTGCGCGATGGCCGCCTTGCTGGCCTAATCGACAGTCTGTCCGCACAGACCGGTCTCGGCGTTGCCGTTTTCGGCATGGTCGGGACGACTGCGCAGATATTCAACTGGCGTCCGGGCAAGTACCAGCTTCGCACCTCGCAAACCGAAGGTCTGAGTGGCGGTCAGCACGAAGTGCTTACCGAAACTGCTGTCGGACAGCTGTTGCTTTCGACCCTGCCGCAACAGCGCCGTGACGGATTTCTGCGTCGCATCAACGCCGAAGCGCCGGCCGAGCGCAAATTTGCCTTCGCCGAAATGGTTGCGAGCATCCAAAATGCCGCGGATCATGGCATTGTGACCGGAGTTGCCGGGTTCGGTTCCATCGCAGATGTTACCGCGATGCTTCTGCCCGACCAGCCGCTTGGTCGCCCTCTCGCCATCGGGCTGGTCTACGAACCAACCGAGATGATCAACGCCGATGTCCTGCGCGCCACGATGCGTGACGCTATCGCACGCTGCGCCGAGGGCAACAGCCCGCCCGTCGCCTGGGTTGAGAGCCTCGTCGAGGCTGCCTGACCGCGCCTGCATTGGCGTGATCCACTTGTATCTTGGAGTTTGAAAGTGGCTGAATCCGATACCGCTGAACTGGCACAGGCGGCCCGCAAGTACTGGTCGTCCGAAGGCTATACCGCAGGCGGGGTCATCCGTGAGGTTGACTACGCAACGCAATCTGGTGGACTTCACCCAGACCTTGCCGGCATCAAGATCGTTGATACCGACACGCACCTTACCGAAGCACCCGATCTGTTCACTTCGCGTGCGCCTGCTGCCATGAAGGCAAAGATGCCGCACGTGCGCCTTGATGGCGATGGCGTTGAACGGTGGTACATCGGTGATCGCAATTGCGGTTCACTCGGTGGCAACGTGATCCGGGCCGACAACAACAAGCTGCTGGGCCGTCTTGCGTTTCCGACTCTTGAAGAAGCGCACCCTGGCGGACACCTGATCCCTGAACGCCTCCGGGCGATGGACGACATGGGCGTTCACGCGCAGATCTGCTTCCAGAATTCGGGCGTGACGCAGGCAGGAACCCTGATGAGCCTTGGCGATCCCGAGCTCGCCCTGTCGATCATCAAGATCTACAACGACGCCTCTGCCGAAATTCAGGAGCAGTCGGGCCAGCGCATGTTCAACATGGCGCATTTGCCGTTCTGGGACCAGAAGCTGCTGGAAGATGAAGCGCGCCGCTGCATCGACATGGGCCTGAAGGGGTTCGTGCTGCCGGATACGCCTGAACGCGTGGGCGTGCCCAGCTTCAACCATGATTACTGGACCGGTTTCCTGGAAATGTGCGATGCCACAGGCTCGCCGCTCAACTTCCATCTCAACGCCGCGATGGACCCGAACA
>JAPLPG010000027.1 GCA_026400375.1 Novosphingobium sp.
ATTCGAATTAGATCGATTTATAAATCAACGTAAGAACATTTTTGAATCCTACATCTACCAACCATATTCCCAGCGCAAATATTAATGACGCTACTAAAACCAAGACTGAACTGTTTTGCAGCTCACTATATTTTGGCCATGATACTCGATGTACCATTTCCTTACTTGGGATTACGCTTCGGCCACCATCACCGGCACCTGCCTCGTCAGCGATGGGGGCGTCTCGCTTTAGGCCGCTTCAGACGAGCTGGCTGAAATCGGTCAGCGCCGCATCGCGCAGGCCGCGCCAGACGTGGAAGGCCTGCACGGTTTCGGCCACATCGTGCACGCGCACCATCTGGCAGCCTGCATCCATCGCCTTGATCGCCAGCATGACCGAGCCCGGCATGCGTTGATGCGACGATGCCTCGTTCGACAGGGCACCGATCATGCGCTTGCGGCTGGCACCGAACAGGATGGGCTGGCCCAGCGCATGAAACAGCGGCAGGGCGTTGATGAGCGCGAGATTTTCGGCCAGCGACTTGCCAAAGCCGATGCCGGGATCGAGCAATATCCGATCCCGCGCGATACCTGCGGCAAGGGCAGCATCGCGGCGTTCGCGCAGGGCGTCGAACACATCGAGCACGACATCGGCATAGTCGCCATCGGCGTGGAGATCGCCGTCGGTGCCGGGCGCATGCATCAGCACTACCGGCACCCCTGCCCGCGCCACGATATCGGCGGTGCGCGCATCGTGGCGCATGGCAGAAACATCGTTGACGATATGCGCCCCCGCTGCCAGCGCGGCTTCGATCACCGAGGAACGGCGGCTGTCGATGGAAATGGCCGCGCCTGCTGCGGCAAGCTTCTCGATCACCGGGACGACGCGCTTGACCTCGTCCCCTTCCCACACGGCCGCAGCACCGGGCCGCGTGGATTCACCGCCCACGTCGATCAGGCCGGCTCCGGCTGACAGCATGGCGTGGGCATGGTCCAGCGCGGCTTCGGGATCATCGAGAAATTGCCCCCCATCCGAAAAACTGTCGGGCGTAACGTTGAGAATGCCCATGATCTGCGGCTGGTCGAGCCGGATCATGCGCTGCCCGCAGGCCAGCGGCGCGTAGGAGCGGCGCAGGTTGTCCCACTGGGTCGCAGCCTCGGCGCCAAGCGCATCGGGCAGCGCCGCGATGGCAGCAGGCATGTCTGCCGTGCCAAGGCACTGGCGCGAAGCAACCTTTGCACCATCGCGCACGATCAGCGCAAAGCGGCTGGCATAGGCAAGCCCGCCGCCGAGCCGAACCGCCGCGCCCTCTTCGGACTGCGGGCTTTCCGCCAGTGCGATGGGACGGATATAAACTTTCATGGTGCGTCCCCGCGAAGGCGGGGACCTCGGGCGGTGATGCGCGAGGGGTTCCGCCAGGTTGCCTGAGGCCCCCGCCTGCGCGGGGGCGCGTCATTTCAAATCCCTGTCAATCTTCCACAGCCAGGAGATACAACTGCCGCAGCGCATCGATCGGCTTGACCTCGCCTTCATGCTCCACGTGCCAGAACGTCCAGCCATTGCACGAAGGGGCGCCCTGCAGCTTTGCACCAAGGCTGTGGATCGAGCCGATTTCAGCACCTGACTGGAGCGATCCA
>JAPLPG010000189.1 GCA_026400375.1 Novosphingobium sp.
CCCTCGGTCAGGACCACGGCATCGAGCGCCCGCATCGCCACGGCCATGTCGCCGGGATAAGTCGCGATGCAGGCATCGCTGGTGCCAAGCACCGCATGGATGCGGTTGAAGCCTTCGCGCGCGGCACAACCCGATCCGGGCTCGCGCTTGTTGCAGGCCTGGCTGATATCATAGAAATAGCCGCAGCGCGTGCGCTGGCACAAGTTGCCGCCGGTCGTCGCCTTGTTGCGCAGTTGCGGGCTGGCCCCGGCCAGAATCGCACGGGCCAGCAAGGGCCAGTCCGAACGGACGCGCAGATCGGCGGCGCAATCGGCGTTGCTGACCAGAGCGCCGATCAGCAGGCCGTCGCCGTCCTCGGCAATTTCGCCCAACCCGGCGCGGCGGATCGAGACCAGCCGTTCGGGCGTCTCCACCTGCAGCTTCATCAGATCCACCAGATTGGTACCGCCGGCGATAACCCTGGCACCACCACCGAGGGCTTCGAGCGCGCTGTCGGTGGAGGCCGCATGATCGAGCGAGAACGTTTTCATGCCGCTTCTGCCTTGGTGAAATCCTCGGCCGCGATCACCTCTTCGAGCGCTGCGATGATGTTCGAATAGGCGCCGCAGCGGCACAGGTTTCCGCTCATCCGCTCGCGCAGTTCCTCGGCCGTTACCGCCGGTTGCCCGGCAACGTCATCGGTCACGCTGCTGGCCCAGCCCTCTGCCAGTTCCTGCATCATGGCCTTGGCCGAACAGATCTGGCCCGGCGTGCAATATCCGCACTGGAACCCGTCGTGCGAGACGAAAGCCTGCTGGAGCACCGACAGCGCAGATTCGCTGCCGATGGCTTCGATCGTCTCGATGCTGTCGTCCTCGTGCAGTTGCGCCAGCGACAGGCACGAATTGATGCGCCGCCCTTCCACCAGCACGGTGCAGGCGCCGCACTGGCCGTGGTCGCAGCCCTTCTTGGTCCCGGTAAGGCCAAGGTCTTCTCGCAACCAGTCGAGCAGCGTTCGGCGCGGATCGTCAGGGAGGGATCGGGAAATGCCGTTGACGACGGCTACCGCAGGGTTTGCAGCCATGTTGTGGGAAATGCCTTCATGCTCGATGCTTCCCCGCTACAATGCCCCAGCCGCCCGATTGATCCTGCCCGAGCGATGGCGATGCCGAATGCGGAGGTGGCGCAGTCGCCAGGCCGCTCTAGGCCACGGCAGCCGCGATGGGCGCGTTGAGCAGGCGATCGGCCGCTCCGGCAAGGTCCAGCACGGCGCAGGCGTGACCGTCGTTCAGGCGGATCGTCGGTCCGGGCAGCCCCGGCAAGTGCGGGGACTGGCTGCCCCCCGCAATTTCCTGCAGCACCTTGCGATCGACCGAATGAAGCTTGTCCACGCGAAATCCCGACCGGCGCAGGCCTTGGGGAGATTCGCTGCGCGTAACGATGATGTAGCGCCCATCGCGCGTGGCGGCATCGCCCAGCACGTGTGTCAGATCGAGCAGCGGGACGCAGTGCCCGCGCGATGCGAACAGGCCGATCATGCCACTGTCTCCCGCCGGCATCGGCAGGATCGCCGTTTGCGCGTGGAGGATCTCCTCGACCGCGTCCAGCGGGGTCGAAAACCGCTGTTCGCCAACCGAAAAGACGAGGAAGGGTTTTTCCAGCGAGCGCGCCGCCTGCCCATTGTGCTGCGCCGAAGGATCGGTGCCTTTGGCCCGTTCCCGCGTGTTGCGGATCATGCCAAGAGGGCGCAGCGCCTCGTGTGCGGCAAGCTTTTGCGCATCGATCAGGAGAGCGCTGCCTTCGGCGAGTTCGAGCATGCCACGCGCGAGGATGGCACCGGACACGGCATCCTGCAGCAACGGGGCAAAGCAGCGCGCGGCAAACCGTCCGATATCGTCGACGGAATCGATCAGGAGGGCGACCAGGCCGAACGGTTCGGTCCAGCCCGGCGGCACGGGATCAGGCAGTTGCGTGCGCACGACGATGCTGGCCCCGCTGCGCCGGCCTGGCGGCAGCGCGCCGTGGCCAAGCAGGCGCAGCGTATCGATCACCGGGATTTCCATCCCCTTGTAGTCGCGCTGGGCGATCCACAGATCGGTTTCCGAAGGCGGTGGCGCGAGATCGGCGCGCGGCAGGCTGGCATCGACACAACTGGCCGGCAGCGCCAGCCGCAGGCCGGCCACGGTGAACACGAGGATGGGCTCCTCGACCGGTCGGGTATCGTCCTTGCGCGCGCTGCGATCGCAGGCGGTGATCATGCCCGGCAGCGCAACGATCGCTGCAGGGTCCAGCACGACGCCGTTATGGGCATCGACGCGGAAGGTGTTGCGGAACAGGCGCGTCTCGTCGTGTGGCGTGCCTTGGCCAAGCGGGCTGATTTCGCGCGCGGTAAGCGGCATGACGCCAAGGATGCTCTGCGCCAGAACGGCAAAGACGTGCGGCCCGTGCCGCAGGATCACGATGATCGTGCGGTCGTCTGCGCCAGGATCGCCGCTGACCGCCGCAGTTCTGTCCAGTGCATCGGTCAGGTCGATGACCGGGATGACTTCGCCGCGCAATTCCAGTGCGCCAAGGATGTCGCGCCGCGATGCCGGGAACGGTTCGAGCTGCGGGGGGCATGGCACGACTTCGCGGATGGCCGAAACCGGCAGTGCCGCGCACAGCCCCGCCAGGCGGATCAGGCCAAACAGGCCATCGTCTATGCCCGGCTGCGTCACGGCGATCATCGCCTTCAGGCGGCGACACTGGTCGCGGCGGACAGTTGCGAGATCTGGCCGACCACGTTCTCGGTCAATTGCGCCTGGTTGGCAGCGAGCCGCGTGATGGCCTCGATCGCCGAATTGGTCTGCTGAACACTGGCGACGATATCGGAAAAAGCGGTGCGCGCCATGCGCGAACGATTGGTCCCTTCCCCCACTTGCGCGTTGGACTGGTCGATCAGCCGCGAGATATCGCGCGCCGCCGTGGAACTGCGCTCGGCCAGTTTGCGCACCTCGCCGGCCACCACGGAAAAGCCGACGCCGTGTTCGCCCGCGCGCGCGGCCTCGATTTCAGCATTGAAGGCGAGCAGGTTGGTCTGTCCGGCAATCTCGCTGATGATGCGCACGATCTCGGATATGGATGTTGCGGATTTCTGAATGAGTTCAATGGATTCGATGGCCGATCCCAATGTTTCCTCGCCCTGTTCGGCATTGACCCGGGTTTGCAGCGAAAGCGAGCGCGCCTGCTCGGTCGAACCGGTGATTTCGCCGATCGAGCGGCAAAGCTCGGCCGAGAGCAGGTTCATTTCGTGCGCGCGTTCGGTGATGGCCTTTTCCATCTGCACTTGTTCGGTAACGTCGAAGGCATACTTGACGATGCGCACGGGATTGCCCGTCAGATCGAGGATCGGGTTGTAGGTGGCCTGTATCCAGATATCGCGATCATACTTGCCCACGCGATGGAAACGGCCGGAATGGAACTGGCCGGCATTCAACTTCATCCAGAAATCGCGATATTCCGGGGTGCGGATGTAATCGGGCGAACAGAACATCGAATGGTGCTGCCCCACGATCTCGCGCAGCGAATAGCCGATGGTGCGCAGGAAATTGTCGTTGGCGCTGATCACCTTGCCATCCAGATCGAATTCGATCGTGGCAAGGCTGCGGCCGATGGCATCGACCTTGGCCGAAAATTCATTGCTGCGCAGCTTCTCGTCGGTGACGTCCGAGGCGAATTTCACGACCTTCACCGGTTTTCCCGAAGTATCGAAAATCGGGTTGTAGGAGGCCTGGATCCACACCTCGTGGCCATCCTTGCGCAGACGCTTGTATTCGCCGGTTTCAAACTCGCCACGGCCGAGCTTGTCCCAGAATGCGCGATAGTCCTCGCCTTGGGATGCGGAAACATCGCAGAAGATGCGGTGGTGGCGGCCCCGGATATCTTCGATGTGATAGCCCATCAGGGTCAGGAAGTTGGCATTGGCATCAAGGACATTGCCCTGGAGGTCGAACTCGATCACCGCCTGCGCACGTTCGATGGCGCGCACCTTGCCTTCGGATTCGGCATCGCGGCGGCGCTGGTCAGTAATGTCGTGGGCGAACTGCACGATCCGCCGGGGCTTGCCCGACAGGTCGAGGATCGCCGCGTAGGACGCATGGATCCACACATCCCCACCCGAAAGACTGCGGCGCTTGAACACGCCGGATATCGCCTCGCCCTTGACCAGGCGGTCCCAGAACGCGGCATAGTCCTCGGTCTGGACGAAGGCGGGATCGCACAGGTCACGGTGCGAAAAGTTGCATTCCTGGCCGGGCTCGAAACCCTTCATCGTGCGAAAGAGATCGTTGGCGGCAGTGATTTTCCCGGCAAGGTCGAATTCGACCATCGCCTGGGCGTTCTCGATCGCGGCCAGCTTGCCCGCAGCCGCCAGCGCCTCGAGCCGTTGCTGCGTCACGTCCATGGCGATCTTGACGACGCGCAGCGTGGTGCCGCTGTCATCCTTGACCGGGTTGTAGCTGGCCTGAAGCCAGACCTGCCGGCCATCCTTGCGACGGCGGCAGAATTCGCCCTGCATTTCCTTGCCCTGGGCCAGATTGTCCCACAACGTGCGGTAGGCCGCTGAACCGGCATATTGCCTGTCGCACAACGTGCTGTGGTGCTGGCCGACCAGTTCTTCGGCGGTATAGCCCATGAGGTCGAGAAAGCAGGCGTTGGCGCGCAGGATCGAGCCGGCAAGGTCGAATTCGATCATGGCAAAGGCGTGGTCGATCGCCTGCAGCGTCTGACGGTGGCTGGTGTCATCGGCAACGGCCGCGGCCACGTCTACTTTTTCGATCTTCATGCCAAGCCTTCTGCAGTTTTCCGCCGCACTCTCCGCTGCGATGCGCCTGTTGCGCCACCTGCAGCAATGAATGACAGTTTGGTCTGACACTGCCGGGTGTCAAACTGCTGGCCAGCACCATCAGGAAGATTGCTTAGCGCCTGACCGAACGGCAGGCCGGACTGCAACAAAGTGTGGCATAAAAAGGCGGACGAGCGATGCCCGTCCGCCCCAGGCATGGCTTGGTTCGCGACCTCAAAACCCGACGGCGAAACCGACTCGTGCCCCTACCGAGCCGTGCTTGTTCAGCCCGCCGCCCAGCGCCCCGGTGACGTAGGCGTTGTCGGAGACGCGCGCAGCGCCGTTTATCGCAATCGCCTGCGCACCTTGATAGACTCCGAGATTGCCCGACAGGGTGTAATCGGCCCCCGGCAGCACGAGCCCGCCGCCCAAAGCGATGGCAGCGGCCGTCGAACTGGCGATGCGATCTCGCAAGATGGCATCGGCCAGCTTCCTCTGGCTGGTTTCGGCGTCGATGCGGCTGCCCAGCGCCTCATCGGCCGAGGCACGGATACTGGCTTCCTGCGAATCCGCAGCGAGGCGCTGCTGCATCTCGTTCTGCAATGCCGCCTGCAAGGCCCCATCGCCCTTGACCCGCGCCGTCGTTTCGTCGGCCAGCGCGATGCCAAGTCTCTCGTCACCTTTGATGCGGGCCTCCGCCTCGGCGCTCAGCCCGGCAACACGGGCGATGCCTTCTGCGTCCAGTCGCGAAGACAGCGCCTCATCGCCTGATGCCCGCAACTGGCTCTCGGTTTGCACGAGTTGCGTGGTTCGGGCATCCCCTGCCGCTCTCGCCTCGGCTTCTGCGGCGATTGCGGCGGTTCGTGCGGTGGCCTCTGCGTCAAATCGCTGGCGTATCACATCGCCATTCACGTCGATATTCGAAATGAGCAGCAGGAGATTCCGGTCCGCTTCAGTTCTCGCCGCCGCTTCGGCCGCAACGGCCTGTCCGAGGCGAGTGTCTCCGTTGGTTATGGCTTGGCCCAAGCGGCTGTCGACTTCGGCAACTGCTTGTCCCAGGCGAGTGTCACCGTCGGTTATGGCCTGTCCGAGGCGGCTGTCGCCGTCGGTTATGGCTTGGCCCAGGCGGGCGTCGACCTCGCCTATTCTCTGCCCCAAGCGATTGTCGCCGTCGGTTATGGCTTGTCCCAGCCGGCTGTCGACCTCGGCCACGACTTCTCCCAGCCGACTGTCGCCGTTGGCCCGCGCAAGTGCTTCTGCAGCGTCTGCTGCGCGCCGGGCGTCGGCCTCGGCGCGCAACTGGCTCACGTTCACAGCGTCGGTACTTGATTCTCCGGGGGCGAGATCGGTGATCTTTCCGCCATTCAGGTTAATACTGGCCTGCGCCATCGCGCTCCCGTGCTGCAGCGCGAAGATTGACGCGAAGCAAAGACAGCCGCGCAACGCCGCTGTCGACCAACGAATTTCCTTACGATGTCCAGCCATGTTTCCCCGTTCCGTCACCACATGCGGAAGTACCGCGACAAGCACCCTCGCCGGGGATCACGAAAAAAACTTTGGATAGTCAAGATAATTATCTAAAGTGATATATTCTCCTTAACCTCCTTGGCTGGATCAGCCATAACCGCCAGCCCAAGGTCGTATGAAATATTTCGAATGGTCAATGGGTTGATGGAATTCACGAGTCACATGTCCAGCAATCCAGTTAACGCTTGTTGGCAGCTGCAACCGACCCGGCAACTTCCCGACATCGCGATTGAGCCCAGGGTCGATGAGTTTACAGCGCGTCTTTACCAGATGCCGAGAGCACTGTGTTTACCGCGGGGCTAACGAAAAGAGTTGTTCGCATAATTTCAAACCAGGCCATGGCTGATTATGCTCGTTCGACTCTGTAAATTCGGCTTATCGGATTTTTGCACTTAAGCCCTTGACCGATTATGGTATTTTGAGTTCAGCCGAATTCCGTCATTCGCAAATTGCGCAGGGCTGAAGGCGGTCCCGACCTGAAATTACCATTTTACTCCATGAAAACTTCATCGCCGCTTGGCAGCACGGCCAAAGTCCCTGAAATCGATTGCATTCCTGGGGCTGCCAATAAAGTTCGCTAATCAGGTCAAATTTAAAGAGATTTTCGCAATCTAAATTCGAAATACAGTCGACTTATTTTTACGACTTCTCGGTTTGACTCAAGATATAATCGTTTTTTTATTTTATAATTTCTTTTTAACTTAATTATCGCAAAAATAAGGATTTTATGGGGAATTTTACCTCAAAAAGACAGTTTTTCCCCTAATTTTTGCTGGTTTTTCAATGGTTTATGAGGCGTTCCGAGCCTGTTTGAATAGATCAAAATCTTAACCATCAAGTTAGCTTGTCCCCACACAGCCAATCTTTTACATCCAAAACGGGCGGAATGGTCAGCGCGGAATTATTCGATTCTGCGCTTATTTCGGGGAATTTATGACACAAAGCTTGGCGCTGCAAAGCGTGACGGAGTCGATCAGGGAAAGCCTGCGCGGCCGATACTTCACGAATCAGATGATCGAACCGGAGGCTCACAGCCCGCCGGTCAATGTGCGTTCGATCCGGACGCGAGTAGCCTATTTTGGAGATACCGACACACTGCCGCAATTGAGCTGGATCGAACTGGCGTTTCCCAACAGCGTTCTCTCCCTCATATCGGAGACATATATCGCTGACATAACGCCGTCACGGTCCGACTACGACCTGCTGGTCGTAGCTGGCAAGGATGCGCGCCGGCTCAGTCGCCTGTATCGCTTCTACAAGCCGGCCTTGCAGAACAAGCCGACCCTTGCGGTTCTGGATACGTCTACGCCGAGGGAACGAACAGCGCTGCTGAACTGCGGGTTTGACGACGTGTGCGATCCGCGCACGCCAATTCCCGAAGTGCGCGCTCGCGCCAGCGCCCTGATGCGTCGGTATGAAATGGCGTCGCAAAAGGTGCTCACGACCAGCATCTCGCAGAACCTGCGGAGCGTCTTGCCGCACGACAGGTCGAGCGCCTTGTCCCTGCGGCAAAGGCGGATCCTGAGCCATCTGGTCGAGAAATCGCCCCAACCTGTCGCCATCGACACCCTGCGCTTCCTGGAAGGCCCGTACAAGGCTTTGGCCTATTCAACCGTCAAGGTCATGATATCGACGCTCAGAGGCGTAATAAGTGACGAGTACGAGATACTATACGTAAGTCCCTCCTCTTACTCTTTGGTAAAGGCGGAAGATATCTGATGACAATTCAGGAAACGCCAGCCCGATTTGGATATGTCAAAGAATTTTTGGAGTTGTGTGAATACATTCCCGTGATCGATATGCCGGACATTGTGCCAAAGATTGTCGATGTTCTGCCTTATGTTCTGGAATGTGAATTCGGAATCGATTGGGGATCGCGTCGATCGGAGGTTCTTAACCTTCTTCGTGACGGCGCCTTCGAGAGCGCCTTGATGTCCATCATACCCTGCGACATCATTGTCGCGTCAACCATGCAAAAACCTTGGACTTTTACTTTTTCTACCGAAGAACATCGTTTGATCAGCAATACGTTCACCAGCGACGCATCATCTTATTCGATGGCAATGCTTTGCACATACTTGAAATATCTCTGCGAAGTTCATGGGGCGTTAGATGAAGGCGGAGGGAAGAATGGAAATACGCCCAGCTTGAGGGTCGTTTGATCTGAAAATCTGCAATTTCCATTCTCTTCTAGGACACAACTAATGAAGATAAACTCTCTCGTCCATCTGGCGTATCGCGCTCTCCCTGCAAGCTGGTTCATCAAACTTCGTCGCAGGTTCGCGTTGTGTGAGTACAATTACCATTCCGCTTCCCGATCAAGTTCAAACTCTTCGATGGGCAGAGGCGGCGAGCTGATGGCGCAGTGCAAGCATTGCGGAGAACTGGTTGAAATGGACCGTGCAAGGCAATGGAGACGCATGCCAATCGGACTGTTTTCTTACACTGATGCGAAACCTTTCGAACGCCAAATCGGCCGACTCGATGCAGAGGCGATCCCCCTCTCGGCGACCGAGACTGCGGCAGAATTGATCGAGTTTGACGAGGTCAGTACTA
>JAPLPG010000111.1 GCA_026400375.1 Novosphingobium sp.
GCCTGATCGCCCTGGCCTTTGCCAGCGCCGACGTCACCGGCGGCAGCTTCGGCGGCATCGCCGGGGGTGATCGCGCGGCCAAGGTCGGATCAAGCCGCGTTGGCACCGCCGAACTCGGCAAGGCGCTGACCGGCGCGCTCGAACAGGAACGCCAGCGCCAGCCCGGGCTGACGATGGAACAGTTCCTTGCCGCAGGTGGCATGGACACGGTGCTGAACGGCCTGACCGATCGCCTGGCCATTGCCGAATGGGGCAATCGCCACGGCCTCACGCCCAGCAACCGCCTGATCGACAGTGAAATCGTCAAGGTCCCGGCATTCCAGGGCGTCGACGGCAAGTTCAGCCAGAGCACCTATGAGCAGCTGTTGAGCCAGCGCGGGCTGACCGACAAGGAAGTCCGCAAGGACCTCGGCCAGGGCCTGATCGCGCGCCAGTTGCTGCTGCCCGCAGGCTTTGGCGCGCAGATGGCCGACGAAGCCGTGCAGCGCTATGCCGCCCTCCTCACCGAAAAGCGCACCGGAACGGTCCTGCAGGTGCCGTCGCTCGCCTTCGCGCCCGCCTCGCCGCCCAGCGACAGCACCTTGGCTGCATTCTATAACGCCAACAAGGCCCGCTACATGCAGCCTGAACGGCGCACGATCCGCTATCTGGTGATCGACGAATCCAGCCTGAAGACGGTCCCTGCGCCGACCGATGCCGAAATCGCCAAATACTACAACGGCAACACCGCGCTCTATGCCGCGTCCGAACAGCGCTCGGTCACGCAGGTGATCGTGCCGACCGAAGCTGCGGCCAAGGCGCTCGCTGCCGAAGTCGCCGGCAGTGGCGCGCTTGAAAGTGCCGCCCGGGCCAAGGGCCTCGTCCCCAGCAAGCTGGAGAACCAGACCCGCGATACGCTGGGCAACCAGACCGCCAGGGCCGTGGCTGACGCCGCCTTCGCCGCCGCGCAGGGCGCCATTGCCGCCCCGGCCAAGTCCAGCATCGGCTGGCACGTGGTCAAGGTCGATGCCATCAAGCGCAACCCCGGCAAGACGCTCGAACAGGCTCGCCCGGAAATCGTCGCCGCGCTCTCGCTGCAAAAGCGCCGCGCCGCGCTGTCGGATCTTGCCACGCAGGCCGAACAGGAAATCGACGGCGGCACCGGCCTTGCCGACATCGCCAAGTCGCTGGGCCTCGCCGTCAGCACCACTGCACCACTGACCGAAGACGGCAGCGTGTTCGGCAAGCAGGGAGAGAAGGTCTCGCCCGATCTTGCCCCGCTGGTGAAGGCTGCCTTTGCCATGGAGCGTGAAGGCGAAGCGCAATTGGCCGAACTGACCGCCGGTACCAAAGTCGCCGTGTTCGATGTCGGCGAACTGACCGCTGCCACCCCCGCCCCGCTCGACCGGATCAAGCCGCTCGTCATGCGCGACTGGGGCCTCGAACAAGGTGCGGCCAGGGCGAAGGCTGCGGCCGACAAGATCCTTGCCGCGCTGAACAAGGGCACGCCGATGGCCGAGGCGATCAAGGCCGCAGGCGCAACGCTTCCCGCACCGCAAGCCATCGACTTGCCCCGCGCTGCGCTCAGCCAGATGCAGGGGCAGGTCCCCGCCCCGCTCGCGCTGCTCTTCGCCATGGCCAAGGGCACCAACAAGCGCCTTGAAGGCCCCAACAACGCAGGCTGGTTCGTGGTCTCGCTCAAGGACATCACGTTGGGCAACGTGAAGCGCGGCGATCAGGTCTTTGCCCAGGCCGCGCGCTCGTTCGCCGCGGACGCTGGCGACGAATATGCCCGCCAGCTGCGCCTTGCCATCCGCAAGGAAGTGGGCGTCGAACGCAACGAAGCCGGGATCAAGGCCGTCCGCGATCAGCTGACCGGCGCCAACGCGCAATAAGCCGATGACCACAGCATACGCCGATCCCATCGCCGCGAACCTTCAGAACCACGGCGCCGCGCTGGCCCAGCTTGCCGCCGGAAAGCCCGCGCTGGTCTGGCGCAAGCTGATCGTCGATACCGAAACTCCGGTCGGCGCAGCGCTCAAGCTGATGGAGAGCGGGCGCGGCGATTTCCTGCTCGAATCGGTGCAGGGCGGCGAAGTGCGCGGGCGCTACAGCCTGCTCGGCATCGATCCGGACCTCGTCTTCCGCGCCACCGGCACCAGCGCCGAAATCAATCGCAGCTGGCAGCACGACACGGCCGCTTTCGCCCCGTTGCCCGGCGACGCGCTGACCGAATTGCGCGCGCTCGTCGCTGCCTGCCGGATCGACGTTCCCGCCGCCCTGCCCCCGGCCCTTGCCTGCCTCGTCGGCTATTTCGGCTATGAAACCATTGGCCTGGTCGAAAAGCTGCCGCGCGCAAGCCAGAGCGATCTGGTCCTGCCCGACATGCTGTTCACCCGCCCCACCGTGGTGCTGGTTTTCGATCGCCTGTCCGATGAACTCTTCGCCATCGCGCCTGTATGGGCCGAAGGGGGCGCACCTGAACGCCTGCTTGAAACCGCGGCCGAGCGCATCGACAACGCCTTGCGCAAACTGGCTGAACCGGTGCCTGCCGAAACGCGCCTGAGCGAGACGGTGGACGTCACCCCGCA
>JAPLPG010000197.1 GCA_026400375.1 Novosphingobium sp.
CTCGCGCAGGGCATCCAGCTGCACGTTCCTTGCGGCACATGCCGGGCAATCGGCTTCCAGCAATGCCGCCAGCTCCTTGTGCATCTGGGAAACCAGGTCGAAGAGCTGCATTTCATGCGCATGGTTGGCAACCAGCGCCGGATCGGCACAGAGGCGGCTGCCCAGCGCCTCAACCTGCTCGGACAGTTCGAGCAGCGTTGCCGCTATCGCACCCAGATGGCGCGGATAAAACAGTTCTCGGGGGGTGAAAGGTACCGTCATGCCGCGTGGGCCAGTTCGATCGACGAACTGAGCGCCGACAGGCTGAGCACCATCACCATGTTCTCCTCGATCGCGGCCAGTCCTTCGAGGAAAGGCACGATCGTGTCGTCGGACGTTGCAGGCGGCGGCTGCAGGGCATCGGATGGGACGGTCACGATATCACTGACCGAATCGACGATGAACCCGCGGGCTTGGCCATCGATCTGCGCGACGATGATGGCGTGGCGCGGGGTCGGCTCGGTAGCGCGCCAACCCAGGCGGGCCGCCAGATCGACCACCGGCAGTACCGTACCGCGCAGATTGACCACGCCGGCAACGTAATGCGGCACGCTGGGGAGCCGGGTTACCGGAGTCCACGCGCGGATCTCGCGGATGGCCATGATGTCGATGCCGAACAGTTGGCCTTCGACTTTGAACGTGATCAGTTCGCGGTGCATGGTCTGTTTCCTGCAGTTGCGTGATTCAATGGGTGACGCGACGGACAGCGGCTACGAGCTTGTCCGGATCGAAGGGCTTCACGATCCAGCCCGTGGCTCCGGCGTTGCGTGCGCGGGCCTTCTTTTCGTCCGAGCTTTCGGTAGTCAGAACGAGAATCGGCCGTTCCTGGTGAAGATTGCCGCCACGCAACCGCTCAATCAGGCCGAAACCGTCGAGGCGCGGCATGTTGATGTCGGTAATCACCACGTCGACCTCGTTTTCAGCCAGCCATTCGAGCGCGGAAACGCCATCGTCGGCCTGGGCAACGGCAAAGCCATTGCTCGACAGGGCATGATTGAGGAGTGCGCGCATCGAAGCGCTGTCATCGACTGTCAGGATGCGGATTGGATGAGCCATGAGCTTCTCTCTTTTGCGATGGTGGATGAGATCAGAAGAGTTCGACATCGCCACGGTTGGCGGCGACGCGCGGCGCAGGCTGGGCCACCGGGATGAACCGGTCTTCGACCGACCGGCAGCGGACCTTGCCCAGCACAGGCCTGAATTCGACCCGGCGGGCCTGCGTGCCGCCCATGTCCTCACGCAGCACGGGGATGCCTTCGCTTTCCAGAAAGCTGCGGGCAAACCGCGCGTTGGCCGTGCCAAACTGCATCATCCCGGGATTGAGGTTGGCACCGCCATAGACATGGGCGCGAATGCGCGCCTTGGCGGCGCCCTTCGCGAGCATCTGGTTGATCAGAATCTCCATCAGATAGACTCCGTAATGAACATCGACCTCGTGCCGCGCGTGGCCGGAAGGCGGCTCGGGCAGCAGGAAATGGTTCATGCCGCCAACCCGCGCTTGCGCATCGAACAGGCAGGTTGCCACGCAACTGCCCAGGACCGTGCCGAATTCCGTCTCGGGATCATTGCTGACAAGCGCCTGCCCCTGCATCACGGTAACCCGCTTGATGATCTGGGGGGCGGCAGCATCGGCTGGGGGAATGGTCTGGTGAAGCATGGCTCAGGCCGCCTGTTTGAGCGCGAGTTGCGCTATGGTCTTGATCGGGGCAACCACCGCCGCTGCTCCCATCGAAATCGCCGCGCGCGGCATGCCGAACACGGTGCAGCTGGCTTCATCCTGCGCGATGGTGTGCGCACCGGCCTGGGCCATCGCCAGCAGTCCCCGGGCGCCGTCATTGCCCATGCCTGTCAACAGCACGCCCACCGCCTGCGCGCCAAGCAGGCTGGCAACCGAGTGGAAAAGGGCATCGACGCTGGGAGTGTGGCCAGAAATCGGCTCTCCCGAACGCAATCGCGCATAGAGCGACGTTTCACCGCCGACGGTGAGGTGGCGATCTCCACCGGGCGCAAGATAGATGTTGCCTTGTTTGAGCGGCATGTCGGGTTCGGCAAGCTGAACCGTGGCGGGCGATACCATATTGAGCGTGTTGGCGATGGCGCCGGCAAAACGCGCGTTGACGTGCTGCACGATCAGCGTGGGCGGACACGTTTCGGTAAAGTCCTTGAGCAGCACTTGCAGCGCCTCGACGCCGCCGGTGGAGGACCCGATGGCGATAAGCCGGGGGGCAGTACGGATTGCCACAGGCGCGCCCTTGACCACGGGCCTGCGGACGCCGAGCCGGGCGCCAGCCGCTTCGCGGACCATGTTGCACAGCCGCCCGTTATCCTCCAGCAGCATGCCGCCGGAGCCGTTCTTGGCATAACAGCTGACTGCGCCCAGTTCGAGCGCGCGTGCGGTTATTGCGTTGCCTTCCTGCGTCTTGCCCGAAACGATGATCACGGCGGTGGGCCGCAAGGTCATGATCTTTTCGAGAAAATCGAGCCCGTTCATTCCCGGCATCTCGATATCGAGCGTGACGACATCAGGATCGAGCTGCTTGATCAGCGCGCGCCCCTCGGCCGCGCTGGCAGCTTCGCCCACCACGGTGATGTCGCTCTCACCCGAAAGCCGGGCCAGCAGGATCGCGCGCATCGTGGGCGAATCGTCGATGATCAGCACACGAATGGTCATGCATTCCTCCTCTGATAGATCGTCGGACCGATCAGCTCGAGCGACTGCGCGGCAGCGCCGGTCACGCGCTCGCTGTGCCCGATGTAGAGATACCCGCCCGGCAGCAGGGCGTCGGCGAAGCGTGCGACCAGCCGCTCCTTGGTCGGATGATCGAAATAGATCATCACGTTGCGGCAGAAGATGACATCGAACTTGCCGCGCATCGGCCACTCACCCAGCAGATTGAGCTCGCGGAAGCGGACCAGGGCTCGGACCTCGTCGCTGATTTTTGCCGTCGTCCCTTCCATCCTCACCCAGGCATCGCGCAAGGGGGCAGGAACCGGATCGAGATCGGTGACGGCATATTGCGCAGCCACGGCCTTCTTCACGGCATGCGGAGCAAGATCGCTGGCCAGCATGACCAGATCCTGTCCCAGTATGCGCTTCGCCTCGCTCCGATCGCTGCTCAGCAATGTCATCAGCAGTGACCAGGTCTCCTCGCCACTGGAACAGCCAGCCGACCACATCCGCACGGGATTTCCGGCAGACAGCTTGTGCAGCACCTGAGGCCGCACCTCGCGGGCGAAATGCTCGAAATGGTGCGCCTCACGGTAGAAGAACGTGTGGTTGGTAGTGAGCGCCGCAACCGCCCGCGCCTCCTCCACGCGATCCTGGCGCAGCCGGGCAACGTAGTTGCCGAAAGTGCCGCAGCCCGCCTCGCGCACCAGCGGGGCAAGCCGGGAATAGACCAGCATCGCCTTGCCCGCCTCGAGCACGATGCCCGCGCTGCGGTAGACGATATCGGCTACGGCGCGGAAATCGGCTGAACCGTAGACACCCGGACTCACCCCCGGAAGCACGATTTCGGCGGCGAGGGCCTCGCTCATGCGGCTTGCTGCCGGTCTGGCGCGGCGAGAGCGCCGGCGACCAGCCCGTCCACATCAAGAATCAGCGCCACGCGGCCATTGCCCAGAATGGTCGCCCCGGCGACCCCGCGCACCGCGCGGTAGTGCGTATCAAGGCTCTTGATGACGAACTGACGCTGGTCGCAGATATCATCGACCAGGAGTGCCGCCTGCCCGGCCGCTTCGGTGTCGACCACGATCAGCACGCCCTCGTTCGCCGATTCAAGGCACTGCGTTGCGCCCATGGCCTGGCATACGGGCACCACCGGAATGAACTTTCCGCGCACGTTGAGCATCTGCCGCTGCGAGCCGAGCCCGTTGATGTCTCCCGGCTTGGGTCGCAGGCTTTCCACCACGTGGGTCAGGGGAACCACCAGGGTCTGGTCGCCCACGGTCACGATCATGCCATCCGATATCGCCAGCGTCAGCGGCAGGGTCAGGGTGAATCGGGTGCCCTTGCCGGCCTGTGAATCGGTGATGATCCGGCCACCAAGCTCCTTCACGTTCTGGCGCACCACATCCATGCCCACGCCGCGTCCCGAAACGCTGGTGACGCTGGCGGCGGTCGAGAAGCCCGGCGCGAAAATCAGGTTGTCGATCTCTTCGGCCGAAAGCTGCGCATCGGGCGCGATCAGCCCTTTTTCCACGGCCTTGGCCAGGACCCGGTCGCGGTCGATGCCCTTGCCATCGTCGGCAATGACGATGTGGATGCGGCCTGAGCGATGTTCGGCCAGCAATGTCAGCGTGCCTTCGGCAGGCTTGCCGGCCGCGATCCGTTCCTCGACGGTTTCGATTCCGTGGTCGACGGCGTTGCGGATGAGGTGCGTGAGCGGTTCGCCCAACCGTTCGATCACGGTCTTGTCCAGCTCGGTCGTCTCCCCGAACAATTCCAGCCGGACCTGCTTGCCGGTGGAAGCCGACAATTCGCGCAGGATGCGCGGCACGCGGCTGAACACCGAACTGATCGGCTGGGCACGTATGGCCATGGCGCTTTCCTGGATCTCGCGCGTCAGCGCATCCAGCATCGCCATTTCCTCGCCAGCGCTGGCCACCTCGCCCGACAGCCGCTGCGCCAGCATCGCCTGCGCGATGACCAGTTCGCCCACCGAATCGATCAGGCGATCGAGCTTTCCCAGATCGATGCGGATGGACTGGCCAGCTGCTGCGGCAGCGGCCTGGGCGCTCGTCGCAGCAGGGGGAGAGGCCGCGGCCGGAGCTGCGGCAGCCGCCACTGTGGGCAGCGCCGACACGTTGGCCTGCGTGGCAGTTTGAGGCGGGCCGGGGTCCTGGACGGCGGGGGCACGGGTGTCAGGATCACTGGCCGCCGCCACGACCTTGGAGGGCTGCGAAAACTGCACCGGCGGTATTTCCGCATCCGGCCCGATGGCAATGCCGCATTCCTCGCTGACGAAATCGAACACGTCGCGCACCATGGCTTCGCTGACGTTCGCGGGCATGGCAAACGTCCAGCCAAGATAGCCGTCCCCAAGGCAGAGCCGTTCCAGCGGCGGCAGATCATCGAGATCGCAGGCGACGCACTCGCCGCCGAGGCTGGCCAGTTCACGCAACATCAGCAACGGTTCGCTGCCGTTGGTCATCGCGCCGGCATGAGGGCGGATATGAACCAGCCAGCGTGCCGGCTCGGCTTCGACCGCCGGCTCGGGTTCAGGTTCAACCGCCGTGGGCGCTGGGCCGAGATCGTTGAACATCGATTCAAAGTCGAGGCCGAAATCATCATCGCCCGCAGGTTTTGCCGCAGGTGCGTCGGCGCCGGAATCGGCTTCCGGCGGTGCCTCTGCCGTTGGGTGCGAGCCGCCAGAGGCAGCCTGCGCTGCCGTCAGTTCGGCAAGCAAGGCCGCATCGTCGGGTGCATCGCCCCCGTTGCGGGCGGAATTCACATGATCGCTCAAGGTGTCGAGCGCGCGCAGCAGCATCGAGACGAGCGCATCGCCCAATGGCACCGTGCCATCCCGCACATCCGAAAGCAGGGTTTCGAATGTGTGCGTGTAGGCCTGCATGGCGGTAAAGCCGAACGCCCCTGCGCCGCCCTTGATCGAATGCACCGCGCGGAAGATCGCGTTGACCGTATCGGCGTCCTGCGTGCCGCTCTTGCATGCGGCCAGACCCGCTTCGGCGGCCGCAAGCGACTCTTCGCATTCGACGAAGAAGATCTGCTGGATTTCCTCGGGCGTCATCAGATGTCCTCGTCAAACAGATGGGCAGACAGGCCGCTGAGTTCGGCGGCATCAAGCAGCGCCGGCGAAGGCGTGATGGTGACGCCCCAGCCGCTGCTGCTGCGCCTGGCGCTGGCCAGCAGTTGCAACAGCACTTGCCCGACCTGGGTCACGCCGCTCGCATCGATTTCCAGCGGGCCCTTGGTCATGGCGTCGGAAAATTGCGGCAAGAGCGCTTCGACCACGCTTCGATCACAGCGTTCGGGGAGGATTATGGCAGGCATGACCGGGCTTCCTTGTGCCGATAAGGGGGGCGTAGCAGGCAGATCGTGTGTCAGAACTCGGACCAGTCATCGTCGGGCAAGGCCGATACCTTCAGCGCAGTATTGCCGTGCGAGACTGGCACGGGTTGCTGCGCCGCATGCTGGCGGGAGGGACGCTGGACCGGAGGAGAGTTCACCTGGACGGAGCTGATGGGGATGGGCGCTGACGCACGCTGCTCCGGTGACCTCGCGCCATCGCTGTTGGTGCGGAACTGGTTGACCAGCTTGGAAAGTTCATCCGATTCCCCGGCAAGGCTGCGGGCTGCGGCTGTGGATTGCTCGACCATCGCGGCGTTCTGCTGGGTCATGCGGTCCATCTCGCCTATCGAAGAATTGATCTGCTGCAGGTTCACCGACTGGCTTTCGGTCGCAGCGGCAATTTCACTCACCCGCTCGCGCACTTCGCCGACGCGGGCCATGATGCGCCCGAGCAGCACGCCGGTCTCGCCGACCAGCTCGACGCCGCCGCTCACTTGCACCGAAGAGGCCGTGATCAGTTCCTTGATGTCCTTGGCAGCAGCGGCCGAGCGCTGCGCCAGCGCGCGCACTTCGGTTGCCACGACGGCAAAACCCCGGCCAGCATCACCCGCGCGGGCCGCTTCGACCCCGGCGTTGAGCGCCAGCAGGTTGGTCTGGAAGGCGATCCCGTCGATCAGGCTGATGATCTGTGCGATTTCCTTTGAACTATCCTCGATCGCAGCCATCGCCTCGACCGCGCGGCGGACCACATCTCCGCCCGTGGTCGCTTCGCTGTGCGCTTCCGTGACGGTTTTCTGAACCGCCACCGCGCCGCTTGCGGTCTCGGTCACGATCGTGGTGATCTGGTTCATCGCCGCCGCGGTTTCTTCAAGGCTCGCCGACTGCTGTTCGTTGCGGCGGGCCAGATCATCCGATGCGGCGCGGATTTCCGAAGCGCCCGTGGAGACGCCAGTGGCCGCATCGCGCACCGCGGCAATCGTCTGGCTCATGGATGCGATCGCCGCATTGTAGTCGGTACGCAGGCTCTCGTAAGCAGGCGGGAACGGCTCCGTGATCGCAAAATCCAGTTGTTTCTCCGCCAGCTTCCGGAGCCCCGTGCTGAGCAAGGAAATGAACTGCATGTCCTGAGACCGCGCCTGTTGAAGCGCTTGCGCATTGTCGCGAAATATCGTCATCGCGCCGATCATCCGGCCAACGCAGTCGCGATGATCGGCGTGGTCGATGGGAGAGGTTAGGTCGCCCGCAGCGAGACCTTCCATGCGAACCACTGTGTTTACATAGGGCGTACAGATCAGTCTGCTGGCGAGCAGCACGGTAACGATGGTCGCGCCGAACGCCAACGCGGCAAAAGCCATAAGCACCAAGCCGCCACCGGCGAGGAAGGTCGTGCCAATGCCAACCGCAGAAAGCACACCGTGCACCGCCAGCAAGACTTTGAACTTGGTTCTGATCAACGCTGTCTTTTCAAACCATTCGAACATCTGGATCGGTCCATTAGTGAGCGGCGCCATTGCCTTGCAGCGAAAGCTGGCATGACATCGCCAAACGCGATTTTGCGTGTCTATCGGGATGCCGTTAAGGTCGGGCATCGGACGAAATAGGGGAATTTACCGGGTGGGCCGGTTGGTAGGCGGCAGAGCCTGACGTTGCTCCGCGAATGGCTCACGTAATGCCAACGGCAATATTTCTGCCCTCCCCTGCTGTCGCGCCACCCTTGGTAACCCACGGCGATAAAATACGGATTTGTGCCGCCATCGGGTATTCTCCGTAGTTCGGGTTCACGGGTTGCACGTGTCTGGACGCTATGGGTTTGCCAGCCAACGAGCACAGGATTTCAGATCATGCGTGATGCAAGAGTACTGGTTGTCGACGATTCCGCTGCAATGCGGGCGCTGTTTTCGGATGTTCTGGATCAATCGAAAAACGTCGTCGTCGTCGGTACGGCAAACTGCGCGAACGATGCGCGGGACCAGATCGCCACGCTCAAGCCCAACGTCATCACGCTCGATGTCGAGATGCCCGGCATGAGCGGCATCGAGTTTCTCGAGGAAATCATGGGCAGCAACCCCCTTCCCGTGGTCATGCTGTCGAGCCTGACCCAGGCCGGGACCGAAATTTCACTGAAAGCCTACGAACTGGGCGCGGTGGAGTGTTTCCCCAAGCCGATGCGCGCGACACCCGAACAGTTTGCCAAAACGGTGGGCAAGCTGGGCAAGATCGTGCTCGCCGCGGCCAACAGCAACTTGCGCGAACGCACGCGAGCACGGCCTGCAGCTTCGGCGACCAGCCCGAATTTCGAATGGAACGGCCACATCGTGGCCTTTTCCGCGAGCATGGGCGGGATCGATGCGCTGACCGAGTTGCTGGCGCATTATCCGGCCAACTGCCCTCCGACCGTGGTACTGCTCCAGACCGAACCGGCGCTTGCCAACGCTTTCATCGCGCAGCTCGACAAGGAACTGAAATGCACTGTCCGTGCGGCGGTTGATGACGCAAAGCTGACTCAGGGCGTCATCCATGTCGCGGCAGACCCGACGCGTCACGTTGTGTTCGAGAGCGGCTCGCCGGGTACGCTGCGCATGATGGACCGGGAACCGATCGAAGGCGCGCGGCCATCGGCCAACCTGCTGTTCGGCACGATCGCGCGCGCGGCCGTGCCCGCCGTGGGGGCCATTCTTACCGGGATGGGCGAAGACGGCGCCAAGGGCCTCAAGATGCTGCGCGATGCCGGTGGCAAGACCTATGCTCAGGATCGCAAGACCGCCACGGTTAGCGAAGCGCCGACCGCCGCCATCGCATCGGGTGCGGCGGAGCAGGAACTGGCGCTGGACGCACTGGCAGAGGCCGTGCTGAACAACTGTCGGCAGGCCTGAGTGCGGTCAGGCGACTTCGCAGATCCCGCAGACTGATGCATCGCTTTGCCTGCGATGGGGAAGGAAGGTCTCGCCCCGGCCATGCCTGCAACTTGCCTGTGGGCACCAGCATCGCGGTCCGATCAATGATCAGGCGCTGGCGGTCTTGGCAAGGGAAACAGATTTGGCCTGTCGCTTGAGCAACGTAACGGTGTTCAACCCATTGAAGGGCCGTCAGCTTCTTGCCAGCCGAATGCCCGAAAACGGCCATCGTGCCGAAGCTGGAAAGAAGTTCCGATAGCTCGGACGGGCGTGGCCCGCAGGCGTTGCCATGGAGCCTCCGCGCAGGACCATCTGGTTGATCATGAACTTGCCGTTGTATTCGCCCACCGCACCGGGTGGTGCGACATATCCGGGATAAGGCAGATAGGCAGAGCCGGTCCATTGCCAGGCCTGATCATCAACTTGCGACAGGGAAGCATGGCTCGCCGAAATCTCCCATTCGGCTTCGGTGGGCAACCGGGCCTGTGCCCACCGCGCAAAGGCATCGGCTTCGTAATAGCTGACATGCAGGACTGGCTCGGCCGCATCGACTTCGCTCCGCCCGGCGAGCGAAAAGCGCGTCCAGGTGCCGTTATCCTTCGCCCAGTAAAGCGGCGCGCGCCAACCTTCGCGCGCGGCGGCGTCCCAACCTTCGGACAGCCAGAGCTCGGGGCGATCATAGCCGCCATCTTCGATGAACGTGGCGTAATCGCCTGCCGTAACCAGGTGTTCCGCAATCCGGAAGGGCTCCAGCCACACGCGGTGGCGGGGGGCTTCATTATCGAAATGGAAGCCGGGGCCTTCATGGCCGATCTCGTAAAGGCCGCCGGGAACATCGATCCAGCGCGCTGGCCGGGCTTCATGGCGGACCCGCGCCGAAGCATAGGCCGGCTGGAGCGGATTGCAGGACAAGGCGTGCTGGATATCCATCAGGATCAACTCCTGATGCTGCTGTTCGTGCTGACAACCAAGTTCGACCAGATCGGCCCACGCGCTCGGCGCGACACGCGCCATCAGCCGTTGCATCGCCCCATCCACATGATGGCGATAGGCAATGACTTCATCGAGGCTCGGCCGCGTCAGCAGCCCGCGCTCCGCCCTTGGATGGCGCTGGCCAACGCCGACGTAATAGGAATTGAACAGCACCGAAAACGCCGGGTGAAACGCGTCATAGTCTGGCAGCAGCGGTTGCAGCAGGAATGTCTCGAAGAACCACGTGGTATGCGCCAGATGCCATTTCACGGGACTGGCATCGGGCATGGACTGAATCTGGCAGTCTTCGGGCGACAGCGGCTGGGCAAGCGCCATGGTCTGATCCCGCACATCGCAATATCGGCGCGTGGCTGCGGCGTGATCGGCTGCCTGCGCCAGCGGACGTGCCATCATGGAAGGTGCTCTTGCGTGGCTGCTGCCCAGACATGCAAACCGAACATTTCTGCAGCATCCGTCCAATAGGCCATCGGCTCCCAACCCGAAGCACGCGCCATCAGACGCGCTTCGGCAAGCGTGTACTTGTAGCTGTTCTCGGTATGGATCGTCTCGCCGCTGCGCATCGCGAAGGCCTGCCCGGCAACGCGGAAGGTCATGTCCCGCGATGCGACCAGGTGCATTTCGATCCGCCCATACCCATCGTGCCACACGGCGCGATGCTCGAAGGCGTCCAATGGCATGGTGCCTTCGAGTTCGCGGTTGATCCGGGCCAGCAGGTTGAGGTTGAACTCGGCCGTAACCCCTGCGGCGTCGTCATAAGCCGCTTCGAGGAGCTGCGGGTTCTTGCGCGTATCGATGCCCATGATCAACAGCGCACCTTCGCCCAGCGTGGCGCGGAACGAGCGTAGCAGGTCCACCGCGGCATGATGCGCGAAATTCCCGATCGTCGAGCCTGAGAAGAACCCGATCAACGGCCTTGGCAACGACGGAAGATCGAGCGGCCGGGTGAAATCGCCCTCTACCGCGATCACGCGCAGGCCCGGCCGTTCCTGGCCGAGTGCAGTTGTGGACTGGGCCAGATATTCGCCGGAAATATCGATGGCCACGAATGTCTGCGCGTCAACCGCGTCAAGCAAAACCGGCGTTTTCGTTACCGATCCAGCCCCGAATTCAAGGACCGTTCGCCGCTGGCCTGACAGGCGCGCAAGATCGCGCGCATGCTTCTGCAGCAGGCCCAGTTCGGTCCGGGTTGGGTAATATTCAGGAAGACGCGTAATTTCGTCAAAGAGTTCGGACCCGCGCAAATCATAGAAATACCGCGAAGGTATGCTCTTGATCGGCTGTCCCAGCCCCTTCACCACATCCAGTGCAAAGTTGCCATCAAGCGTGGCGGCAAGATCTGTCACGTCGGGTGTCCTGTAGTTGCGTCGAGCATGGCCGGAATGAAGGGGTATCGCAACAGTTCATGCACCCATGCTGACAAGCCAGACTGCATCCCGGGCACCGTCCTTTTTTCCGTTATAGCGTGAACCGGTATTGATCCTATTGGTTCCTCCATGATGACAGCGCCCCCTCACCCACCATCAACGATGCCGGCCACGATGTCGCGCACGTCCTTGGCCATCGCCGCCTTTTCGACTGTGGTCGAATGGTACGATTTCACGCTTTTTCTTTATCTTGCTACCATCCTTTCGCGCCTGTTCTTCGGCGGGGGAGAAGCCGGTTTGCTGATCACGCTGGGCGGTTTTGCCGTGGCCTATCTGATGCGTCCGATAGGCGCGATCGCGTTCGGCCATCTCGGCGATCGCTTCGGGCGCCGGCCCGCCATGCTCGTTGCGATGGGCATGATGACGGCGGCCATGCTGGCAACGGCGATGCTGCCGACCGGCGCCGATGCGGGACCAACGGCGGGCGTGCTGCTGCTGCTGATCCGCTGCGTGATGGGGTTTTCGGTTGGCGGCGAATATACCGGCGTGGTGGCATACCTGCTCGAAGGAGCCAGCGAACACCGCCGTGGCCTGGTGACTTCGCTGGCCGCTGCGGCCAGCGAAGTCGGCGCGCTGTTGGCCGCAGGCGTATCCGCGCTGACTCTGAGCTTGCTGAGTGACGCAGATGTCGACGCGTGGGGATGGCGACTGCCTTTCGTGTTCGGCGGCGTGCTTGCCGGAAGCGTGCTGCTTGCCCGGCTCCGCATCGAGGAATCTCCCGATTTCCGCCGTCAGATCGCTGACGGAACCGTGCCGGAACGGCCGTTGCTCCATGCCTTGCGCCATCATCGCCTTGGCATCATGCGCGGCTTTGCGATCTCGGCCTTGGGTTCGATCACCTATTACGTCGGCATTACCTATGTTCCGGTGTTCCTCACCTCTACCGGCACGATGGACGAGGCACGCAGCCTCCAATTCGCGACGATTGCCGCCGTGGTCGTGATCATTGCCACGCCTCTGGTCGGCATGCTGTCAGACCGGCTGGGCAGAAAGCCTGTCCTGCTTGCGCTTGCCCTGGCCAGCGCAGTGCTGCCCATGCTGATGTTCAGCATTATGACCCAGGGATCGTGGGCCCTCGCGCTTGGCGGCGCAATGGTCATGGCGGCCGTGGCGGGCGGGGTCAGTGCCGTAGGCGCAGTGACCACGGCCGAGCAGTTTCCCGGCGAAGGACGGTTGAGCGGACTGGCCTTCGGGGCAACCACGGCCACTGCCCTGTTCGGTGGCCTGACACCCTACATCGCGCAGCTTCTGCTCGCTCGCACCGGATGGTTGCCACTGCCCGGCGCGATGATTGCGGCCGTCGCGGTCCTGGTGGCGCCTGTGCTGATCACTCTCCCGGAAACGAGGAAGGTCCGGGTGCCTTGATATCGCCCTTGGCGCGATAATCTGGACGCCCGGAGGCCGACCTAAAAGGGGTTGGACAAAGCGGCGACGCTGGGGGAATTGGTCCCGCATGACCGAAATCATTCTGCGCGCCGCGCTGCATCATGAAATACCGGCGCTTGAACAGATCATCGCCGCATCGGCGCGGACGCTCAGCGCCGGCTATTATTCGCCCGAAGAGGCCGAAGCGGCAATCGCGCATGTTTTTGGCGTGGATAGCGAATTGGTGGCCGATGGGACTTATCTGGTGGCCGAAGCGGCCGGTGCGCCAGACGGTAGTTTCGACGGGGAAATTCTGGGCTGTGGTGGCTGGAGCAAGCGGGCGACCCTGTTTGGCGGAGATCGATTCGCCGGTCGGGAATCCGGCCTGCTCGACCCGGAAACCGATGCGGCAAAAATCCGCGCCTTCTTCGTTGCACCCACCGCTGCCCGAAAGGGCATAGGCGCCGCATTGCTGGCGGCATGCGAACACGCGGCAAAGGCTGCCGGCTTTTCACGCACCGAATTGATGGCCACTCTGCCCGGCCAGCCATTCTATTCCGCACACGGATATCACGCGATAAAGCCGGTAAGTATCGACTGTGGCGGCATTAACGTAAAATTCGTGCAGATGTGGAAGGAAATATAGCAATAATTCAGAAACAAAATTCGTAAGCTTATCTAACATATTCCGCGTGTCTATTTTGCAACTGGCCGCGACCCTCGCCCAGATACTGCGCGAATTGCGTATTCCCAGCTTTGCCACCCTGCCCTTTCTCTTGCCCCGTGCACTCCGGTGCCGGGACGGGATCTGATCGGTAATCAATTCGCCACCCACTGAAATTTCAGGGGCCGAATATCATCAGGGGGACTACCGTGACAAAAAGCGACGTAATAACGGGTTCGCGCAAAACGCGCTTTACTGCTTCGATCATTGCCTTGGCCATTGCCAGCACTATGGCCCAAACCGCCGCTGCACAGGCAGAAACGACTGCGCCTGACCCGCAGGCCGAAGGGGCACCAGAGGGCGAGGTCTCGACCATCGTGGTAACCGGCACCCGCCGCGACGACCGCACCGTGCTGGAAAGCTCCGTTCCGGTCGATGTCTTCAGCGCCGACGATTTCAAGGCCCAGCCCGCGCCTCAACTGCAGACCATTCTGCAAACGCTGGTTCCGTCGTTCAACCAGCAGCGCAATCTGCTGGGCGATGCGTCGGCATTCGTCCGCCCGCCAACGCTGCGCGGCCTGCCGTCCGACCAGATCCTGGTGCTCATCAACGGCAAGCGCATGCACCGGTCCGCACTGGTGCAGGTTGCCGCAGGTGCGCTGAACGCTGGTGCGCAAGGCGCAGACCTCTCGCAGATTTCAGCCCCGGCGATCGGCCGCATCGAAGTGCTGCGCGATGGTGCCGCTGCGCAGTATGGTTCGGACGCCATCGCCGGCGTGATCAACCTTGGCCTGCGCAAGGACACCAGCGCATTTGAAGTGGCTGCCCGTTATGGCCAGACATACAAGGGCGATGGCGAAGACACGCAACTGTCCGCGTTCATCGCGCGGCCGATCGGCAGCGATGGCGGCTTCGTGAACATCACCGGCGAATTCATCGACCAGAACGTGTTCGACCGATCCGTCCCGCGCCCCGTCGTTCCCGCCCTTGCGGCGCTTGGCATCACCACCGATTATCCCACCGGCAATCGCCTGGGCGGCCCCCAGAACCGCGCCTATCGCGCCGTGATCAACATGGAAATCCCGGCAGGCGACACCACGTTCTACGCCTTTGGCAACTACGGCCGTCAGCGGCAAGGCAACGACTTCAACCTGCGCCATCCGCGCACGGTAACCGTTGCCCCAATCCCGGGGCGCCCCGGCACGGCCACGATCAGCCGTTCGGTCAACCCGGTGTTCCTGACGCAAGTCGGCGTGGATGCGCAGGGCCGCCCGCAGTGGGATGCCAATGGCGCCACGTTCGATGTCTTCACCATCCCGACCTTCCAGAACGGGTTCGTGCCCTTCTTCGAGGCTACCAACGAAGACATCGGCCTTGTCGGCGGGTTCAAGGGCACCGAACTTGGCATCGATTATGACCTGTCGCTGATGTACGGCACCAATACCATTCGGTATTTCATGTCCGATACGCTCAACGTGTCACTCGGGCCGCAAACGCCGACCAGCTTCTACATGGGCAAGGTCCAGCAGCGCGAATTCAACTTCAACGGCGATTTCAAGACCAAGGCCGACATTGGCCTTGCCGAACCGCTGTTCATCGCGTGGGGCGTCGAAGTGCGCCGCGAATCCTTTGAAACCGGCCTTGGCGATCAGGCGTCGTGGCAGGTCGGCCCTTATGCATCGCAGCGACTGGTGCAATGCACGCTGGCAGGTGCGCCGGTCGCGTGTTCCACGCCGGGGGCTTCGGCACCGACGTTCCTGCGCGTGGCCACCGGCCTTCCCGGTTCCAACGGCTTCCAGGGCTTCGGTCCCGGCTCGGTGGGCGAAAGCGGGCGCAACAACTATTCGGGCTATCTCGATCTTGAAGCAACCGTGGTTCCGGGCCTCGATATCGGCCTGGCTGGCCGCTACGACTACTTCGACGATTTCGGCGATACGGTGAACGGAAAGTTCAGCGCTCGCTGGGAAATCAACGACATGTTCGCCGTTCGTGGCGCAGCGTCGACCGGCTTCCGGGCGCCGACGCCGGGCCAGCAGAACACCCAGAACCTTACCACCGGCTTCCCGTTCAACTCGGTGGTGCCGCTGGGCATCCTGACCGCAAGGCCGGACAGCGCCATCGGCCAGTTCTATCTGGCCCAGCCGCTACGGCCGGAAAAGTCGACCAGCTTCTCCGGCGGTCTGGTCGTCACCCCGGGCAGCGGGTTCAACCTGACGCTTGATTACTACAACATCCGCGTGCGCGATCGCATTGGCATTACCGGCAACATCAATCCGGCGGCCGACGTTGCCTTCCTGCTGGCGCAGGGCATTCCCGAAGCATCGGAACTGGGCGCGGTGCGGTACTTCACCAATGCGTTCAAGACCCGCACGCAAGGCTTCGACCTGGTCGTTGCGCACAAGGCAAATACCGGCATCGGCCGCTTCAACACCAGCCTTGCGGTCAACTACAACCAGACCAAGGTCACCGATCGCACCACGATCACCGGCAGGTTGGCCAGCGGCCGCACGATCACGTTGCTGCCGGTGGATGACGTGCGCGTGGGCAATGTCGAACTGTCCCAGCCCCGCTGGCGCGCCGTGCTTTCCGAAAGCTGGACCGATGGCACGTTCGACGCCACGGCCCGCGTCAATTACTTTGGCAGCTACACGACCTTCTTCGATCCGGTCACGTCCGGGATCGGAGCAACGCCGGGCGTGACCGCAGCCGAGGCAGCGGCGCTCTATCCTGCCGCGAACTGGTCGAAGAAGTTCGGTGCACAGGCCAGCGTCGATCTGGAAGTGGGCATGACCTTTGCCGAGAAGTATCGCCTGGCCGTGGGTGCGCAGAACCTGCTGAACACCTATCCGGCGCGTGAAACCCGCAACATCTACCCGACGACAGGCGGTGCGCTCAACGGATCGATCTACCCTGATACCGCCCCGATCGGGCAGATGGGTGGCTTCTGGTACGTGCGCGCTTCGGCCCGCTTCTGATCGATGCGCAAATCGGCCGGGTGAGGCAGTTGTCTTCACCCGGCCATTTGTCCCGAGCTTCGCCTGAGCCTGCCTTTCCGGGCAATCTGCGCCGATCACCGTATTCGCCGGCGGATCGCAAGGGCGCAGTCAGAAGCATGCTTGGGGCATGCCCCCCAATCTGGTCCGAGGGACTTCTTGAATGACACCTGATGCAGCGCTGCCGATGAGCAAGCGCGATCTTCTAGCCCTTATCGGACGCACCGGGGGCGCAGCCGCGATGTATTTCGCGATGTCCAACCTTGGTCAGGCGCACGCATCGCCGTTCAAGGGGGTGCCGGTGCTCGATGGCGGGGCCAAGGGCGCTTCGGTCCTGATCCTTGGTGCGGGCGTGGCGGGATTGACGGCCGCCTACGAATTGCGCCGCGCCGGATACAAGGTGCAGGTGCTGGAATACAACGGCAAGGTGGGTGGCCGTTCGTGGACCCTGCGCGGCGGGGACACTTACACCGAGCTGGGCGGCGCGGTCCAGAACTGCGAATTTTCAAGCGGCAACTACATCAATCCCGGCCCCTGGCGCATCCCGCACAATCACTATGCCATCATGCACTACTGCCAGGAACTGGGCGTTGCGCTCGAGCCGTTCATGCAGTTGAATTATAACGCCTACATCCACTCTTCGAAGGCCTTCGACGGCAAGCCGCAGCGCTTCCGGCATATTCAGGCCGACTTCCTCGGCCACGTCAGCGAACTCATGGTCAAGGCCGTGAAGAAAGAGGCGCTGGCCGATACCGTCACCAGGGAAGACGGGGAAATCCTGCTGGAAGCGCTGCGCGAGATCGGCGCGCTCGACAAGGATTTCCGGTATGTCGCAGGGCCCGCTTCCAGCGTGCGGCGTGGCTGGGCCAAGGGCCCGGGTGGCGGGCTGACGGCCGAACCCGTCGCTTCGGAACCGCTGACATTCGAATCCGTGCTGCGGTCGGGCATGTGGAGCCACATTACCGACAGCATGGAAACGACCCATCACACTGCCATCTTCCAGCCCGTCGGCGGCATGGACATGATCCCGCGTGCCTTCGCCCGGAAGGTCGGCGAGGTGGTGCGGCTGAACAGCAAGGTCACCGCGATCAGGCATGACGAAAACGGCGTGACGGCGTCCTACGTGGATACGAAGACCGGCGAGAAGCTGACCGCGCAGGCCGACTGGTGCATCTGCACCATCCCGCTATCGATCCTCAGCCAGATCGAGGTGAACGTCGGCGCCGAAATGGCGGCTGCCATTGGTGCGGTGCCCTATGCCGCCTCGCTCAAGGTCGGGCTGGAATTCAAGCGCCGCTTCTGGGAACAGGACGAGCAGATCTACGGCGGGATCACGATGACGGATCTGCCGATCGGCCAGATCAGTTATCCCAGCAGCAATTATGGCTCTGCCGGCCCGGCGTCCTTGCTCGGGGCCTATGGCTTTGGGGCTTTCGCATTCGAGTTTACCTCGCTCCCCCCGGCAGAGCGGGTGGCGCGCACGGTAGAATGGGGCAGCCGCATTCATCCGCAATATAGGGAAGAGTTCCTCAACGGCATTGCCGTGGGCTGGCATCGCGTGCCGTGGACGCAGGGCTGCTTTGGCCAATGGACCGACGACATGCGGGCCGAGCACTACAAGAACCTGTGCCAGATCGACGGGCGCATCATGATTGCAGGCGAACATGCATCGTACATTCCTGCCTGGCAGGAAGGCGGAATCACATCGGCGCTGGATGCCATCGGGCGCCTCCACCAGCGGGTCATGGCAGGATAGAGGGAGCATGACGATGAAGCATGGATCGATGGTTCTGGGCACGGCGGCAGCGCTTGCGCTGGGCGGCATGGCGGTATCGGCCGTGGCCCAGACAGCGGCCGATGCTGCCGGGCGGGCAAAGGCCGTGGCCGACTTCCCGGGCGATGCCGATGGCGCTTTTCAATCCGCTGCCCGCTTTGGCGAACCGGATGGCGAGAAGATGTATCGACGGGTCTGTGCCGGATGCCACATGCCCGATGGCAAGGGCGCGCAAGGGGCAGGCCACTATCCTGCCCTGGCCCGCAACCAGAACATCGCATCGGGCGACTACGCGGTCTATGTCGTGGTCAAGGGGATGCACGGCATGCCCGGCGTGGGCCGGATGATGAATGACGAACAGGTGGCCAGTGTCGTGAACTACGTGCGCACCAGTTTTGGCAACAAATACCGTGACAAGGTGACCGCAAAGCAAGTCAGCGCGGTGCGTTGATCACCCGCAAGGTCGGCATAGAGGAAAGGACACGATCATGATCAAGCTCACTCGAACCCTTCACAAGGCAGCCCTTCTGGCAGCGCCGCTGCTTGCCGCTGCAACGGGGGCCTCGGCCGCCAATGCGGGCACCATCGTGCGCCATACCAACCCTGCGCCTGCGATCATCCTTGGCGGCGTGACCGTCCCCGCCGATGCCGAATGGCTGGTCCTCAGCGGCCAGCTTGCCAGCCCGATCGATCCCGCCAAGACCGACGGCATGGATGCCTATGGCGATACGAAGACACAAACGATCAGCACTTTCAAAAAGATCGAGGACGCTCTGGCCAAGCAGGGCTATGCCATGTCCGACGTGATCAAGCTGACGGTGTTCGTAGTGGGCGATCCCAAGCTGGGCGGCAAGATGGACTTTGCCGGATTCAACGCAGGATACCGCGAATTCTTCGGCACCGCGGCCAATCCCAATCTGGTTGCCCGTTCGACCGTGCAGGTGGCAGCGCTGGCCGGGCCGCAGTTCCTGATCGAGATCGAGGCGACTGCCGCCAAGGTTCCGGCCACGTCGAAGCGCAAGAGAATGTAACGTCCGACCTCGCCCCCAGGCGCTGCGCTATGTCGGCAATCCGCCGGTCTGGCGCAGCGCCTCGCCCAGCGCAACGGCGGTGGCGATGGCCAGGTTGAATGAGCGGACCTGCGGCCGGATCGGGATTATCACCCGTGCATCGCAGGCTTGTGCCACAGTTGCGGGCACTCCTGCGCTTTCCTTGCCGAACAGCAGCACATCGTCCGCTCGAAACGTGAAATCGTGCAGCACTTCGCTGCCCTTGGTGGTGAACAGGATCAGTCGCTGCTGGCCGACGCTTGCCCGGAAAGCGTCAAAATCGGCGTGACGGGCAACCTCGACGTGATCGATGTAGTCCATCGCCGTGCGCCGTACCCGGCGATCATCCCAGACAAAGCCCATCGGCTCGACAAGATCGACCGGCGTGCCGAAACACGCGCCCAGGCGCAGGACCGCGCCGACGTTTCCGGCAATTTCGGGTTCAAACAGAGCAATCCGCATCCGCGCTGATTGGCGACAGGGCGCGCCCTGCGCAAGCCCGTTCGTGGCCTGCACCGTCAAGGCTGCCGCAATTGCGCAATGTCTGCGCCGAGCGGTGCGTCCAGGCAGCCGACTGGTCCGGAAGGATCAGGAACGGCTGCGTCGAACGCGCATTACCCTCTCGTGGCGAAAGGAAATGCGGCATGATCAACGCCTTAACTGACACAGCCAATCTCGCACCGGTGAGGTTGCAGCCATGACCCAAGCCTCTGCCGCGACCAAGCGCAAAGCCGCCATCGCGGCCGATCCGGATCGCGCGACCAGCCCCCATGTGCTCGCACTGCGCGAAGCCCTGCGCGCGGGCACGATGTCGCGGCTCAAGACGCTGAAACTGCGCGATCTCGATATCGAAGTGTCGCACGATGCCGACACGGTCTGGGCGATCGTCCGTCGCAAGAGCCGTGGCGGCATTGCCGTGCGCATCGCACAATGTCCGGGGGGCATTACCGCCGCCACCGCCGCACGTGAACATTCGGACGAGGCTGCCCGGATTGAGGTAACCGGCGTGATCGGCATGCTCAGCGTCGTGCTGCGGCTGTCGGACAATGAAGTTCCGGTCTTGCGCACGACCGCGGAACTGACGCCCGCGCAACCACTTCTGGTCCCCTACCTGCCCCGCGATCTCTATCCGCTGGATGATCGGGACGATCCACTCGGCACGCAAGGCAAGGTGGAAGCGGCCCAGCGCGGGCTCAACAGCGGCGTATGCTATCTACGGATGCCCGAACCGGCATTTGGCAGCTTGTTGTATTTCCACAATTTCACGACGCTTGCTGCGTGGTTTCAGCATACCGGCACCAAGCCTGACGGCGTGGTGGGCGGAGAATGGCCCGAACTCGGCTACCTGCCCCCCAGTCTATCACAGAAGCCGCTGCCTGCAGGCGAGACGGTGACGGTCCATGACGCCCTGATCGCCTTCCACGACGATCCCGCCGCAGACGAAGCCGAAATGGCCGCGCGCTATCTGACCTTGCTGGCGGCGATCTATCGCCAGATCGAGCTTCCCCCGGCCGCTTTTCACGACTGGATCGACCGGGCCGAACGCTCCCTGCGCGATCTTGATCAAGCGCCCGAGGCAAGCATCCGACACTATGGCTTCCGCTACCTCCATCCCTACACGGCGGCCGAATAGCCGGAACAGATATCGCCGAGGTTGACGATCAGATCGACACCGCGACGCTGGATGTCATCCATCACCGCCTC
>JAPLPG010000290.1 GCA_026400375.1 Novosphingobium sp.
GCCATGCTGCCCATCTCGGCAGTATCGGGCTTCTACTTCGCCCACCCTGAAAGCCAGTACTTCGGCGTCGCCACCATCGGCCGCGATCAGCTGGAAGACTACGCCGCCCGTCGCGGCATGGACCTGCCCGTGATGGAACGCTGGCTGCGCCCGAACCTGGATTGATTGCTCATCCTGAGCTTGTCTAAGGACGCAAGGCGCAACGCCTGATGCTTCGACAAGCTCAGCATGAGCGGAATAGGGAAAAGAGGTTAGCCCAAAGCCCCGCTCGTCCTGAGCCTGTCGAAGGACGCTGGCGCAGCGACTGATGCTTCGACAAGTTCAGCATGAGCGAAACGAGGGTGCAGCAGCCCCTACTGCAACCGGCTGGCAGCGATGCGCGATTGTGCCCGCCGTTGCAGGTAATCGGCCTCCACGTCCGAAATCCCGGCGGTCCCTGCCGCTTCCCCGGCCAGAACGCCCAGCGCCGCGCCCAGCCCGTGATGGGCCAGCTGGTCGAGCGCGGCGTCGATATTGCCGCCGAGTTCAGCCGCCAGCGACTTCAGGATGCGCGCCATTTCGGCAAATTCCACATCGCTTTCCCACGCCGCCTTTGCTTCCTCGCGCCGTGCAAAGCTGTCACGCCGTTCAAAGCCCATCGCATGCCTCCGTCCCGGCGGTCGGCCCGCCATTCGCCAAACCTGGCACCACAGGGCAAAGGCCCGCTTAATCCTCCGCCGCGCATCTTGCCTGAGCCTGCTTATGGTTAAGCGGTAACGACCTTTGGCCCGCTTGCCTTGGCGGGCCTGGTGCCGCTACCTGCCGGGCATGATGCAGACGATGGGCACTACCGAGATCTTCCTGATCGCGCTGACGATCATCCTGGCCGTGCCGTACCTCGTGTGGCGCTTGCTGCGCACCGATTACTGGGCGCCGCTGGTCGTCGTGCAGATTGTCGGCGGCATCCTGCTCGGTCCCGGCGTGCTGGGCGCTGCTTTTCCGGATTACTATGCCTTCGTGTTCAATCCGCAGGTGATCGGATCGCTGAACGGCATTGCCTGGTGGGCGGTGATGATGTTCGTGTTCGTGGCCGGGCTTGAGCTCGATATCTCCGATGCCTGGGCCAACCGCCGCGAAACCACGATCACTGCGGTCTGCGCCCTGGCCACGCCGCTGCTGTTCGGCGCTGCCGCTGCTGCCCTGCTGTTGCAGACCCCCGGCTGGATCGGGCCGAAAGGGACGTTCGGGCAGGTGGTGCTGGGGATCGGCATGGCCTGCGCGGTCACCGCCTTGCCCATCCTCGTGCTGCTGATGGAAAAGCTCGGGCTGTTCCGCCAGCCGCTCGGTCAGCGCATCCTGCGCTATGCCAGTCTCGATGACGTGGCGATCTGGGGCGTGCTGGCGCTGATCCTCGTCGATTGGCAGCGGGTAGGGCGGCAGCTGATCTTCCTCGTCGTCTTCTCGCTCGCATCCTGGGCGATGCGCGCGCTGTTCCGGCGGCTGGAGGAGAATGATCGCTGGTACGTCTCGCTGGTCTGGCTGGCGGCAGTCGGCTTTGCGGCGGACTGGTCGGGCCTGCACTTCATGGTCGGCGCGTTCCTGGCCGGCGCGGTGCTCGATGCGCAGTGGTTCTCGCGCGATCGGCTGGACGGTTTCCGCCAGTTCCTGCTGCTGGCGGTCATGCCGGTGTTCTTCCTGTCCACCGGCCTTCGCACCAAATGGGATGTCGGCGGGGTTGCCGTGTTCGGCGCGGCGTTCCTGTTCCTGGCCGCATCGGTTGCGGGCAAGCTGGTGGGCGTGCGCATCGCAGGAAGCCTGCTCGGCTGGGCCAGGGGGGAGGCGGCGCTGATCGGCTGGTTGTTGCAGACCAAGGCCTTGATCATGATCATCTTCGTCAACGTGCTGCTCGACAAGGGCATCGTCACCAACGAAAGCTTCACCGCGCTGCTGCTGATGGCGGTGCTCAGCACGATGCTGACCGTGCCGATGGTAACGCGCCGCCTGCGCCGGCAGGATCTGCCAACGCTTCCTTAACGCCGCGCTGATAGCGCTGGCTGCATGGATCTGCCCGATATCCTGATGGTTGGCACAGCCGCGCTGGTGCTCAGCATCTGCTGGTGCCTCTATCGCTTTGTCACGTTGCTGACCGGCTGGCATGTCGCCGTGGCCAACGTCTGGCGCGGCGGTTACAGCGAACTTGAACGGTTCGATGATTTTTCGCGCTTCGGGTTTACGCCGGGCAGCCTGCGCGGCTGGAACATCCGCGACGACGAGGGCATGCGCTGGATCGAGGACGAGGTGGTCTTCGAAACTGCCGAGGGTGAGAAAGTCCGCGCCATCGTCGGGCGGCAGGTCAGGCGGTCGCGGCGGCCGGACAGCGTCTATCGCCTGTGGTATGATCGTGCCGATCCCCGGCGCGTCACGGTGCATGGCCCGGGCCAGTGGCTGCTGCTCGCGTTCGTGCTCACGACGTTCCTGGCTGGCATCTTTGCCTGGGGCATCGAATGGGCGCAGACCGGACAGCCGCCGCAATGGGCCATCTCGCACAAGTGAGAGTGGCATTTCCGGGGCGTTCAGACAGTGTGTTTCCGAAGTGCACCTAGATGCACCTAAACGCACCTGACCGCCCCGGAGAGGCCCCGACATGCCCGCAATCGACCCCCTATCGCGCCTGATCGCCATCGAGGAGATCAAGCAGCTCAAGGCCCGCTATTTCCGCTGCATGGACACCAAGGACTACGCCGGATTGCGCAAGGTCTTTGCCGACGACGCGGTCTTCGATGCGTCCTGCTCGCTGTCCATCGAACCTGCCGCCGATGCCGAGAACTGGACCCATTCGGGCGGAGACGCGATCGCCGCCTTTGTCGAAGCGGCCGTCGCGCCCTTGCGCACGGTCCATCATGGGCACTGCCATGAGATTGAAATCATGTCGGAAACCGAAGCGCGCGGGGTGATCGCGATGGAGGACCAGATCTGGGACGCCGACGGCAAGCCGTTCCTCCACGGCATGGGGCACTATCACGAAACCTACCGCAAGGACGCCGATGGCTGGAAGATCGCCACCAGCCGCATCAGCCGCCTTCATGTGATCGTGGGCGTGGAATGAGCGGGCGCGATCTGCCATAGCGGGGGCGTGACCCTTGTAACGCTAGAATTTTCGCCGACTGCCGTGCTTGACCGTCTCCACGCGGTGTTTGGATTCACCGCGTTTCGCGGTGTGCAGGCCGATGTGGTGGAGCGGGTGCTGGCGGGGCGATCGACCCTTGCGGTCATGCCCACCGGCGCCGGAAAATCGCTGACATATCAGCTGCCTGCGGTGATGCTGCCAGGCTGCTGCGTGGTCGTCTCGCCGCTGATCGCGCTGATGCACGACCAGTTGCGCAGCGCAACCGCCAACGGCATCCGCGCCGCCACGCTGACCAGCGTCGACATGGACCGGGGGCAGACCATCGACCGGTTCCTGTCGGGCGATCTCGATCTGCTCTATGTCGCGCCGGAACGGGCCAGCCAGCCGCATTTCCTCGAGATGCTGCGGCGTGGGCAGGTGGCCATGTTTGCCATCGACGAGGCGCATTGCGTTTCCGAATGGGGCCACGATTTCCGCCCGGATTACAGGCTCTTGCGCCCGCTGATGGACGCATTCCCCGATGTGCCGCGCCTGGCGCTGACGGCCACGGCTGACCGGCACACGCGGGCCGATATCCTGGCGCAGCTGGGCATTCCCGAAGAGGGCCTGATCGTTGCCGGGTTCGACCGCCCCAACATCCGCTATGCCATCGTCCCGCGCGACAACCCGCTTCGGCAACTGCTGACGGTGATGGCCGAGAACCCCGGCCCCGGCATCGTCTATGCCCCGACGCGGGCGCAGGTGGAGAAGCTGGCCGGGCAGTTGAGCGCGGGCGGGCGCGAAGTGCGGCCCTACCACGCCGGGCTGGACGCAGCGGTGCGCGCGGCCAACCAGGCGGCGTTCGTCGAATCCGAAGACATGGTGATGGTGGCGACGGTGGCCTTCGGGATGGGCATCGACAAGCCCGACGTGCGCTTCGTGGCCCATGCCGCCTGCCCGAAAAGCATCGAAGGCTATTATCAGGAAACCGGCCGCGCCGGGCGCGATGGCGATCCGGCGGTGGCGGTGATGCTGTGGGGTGCGGAGGACTTCGTGCGGGCGCGGCAGCGCATTGCCGAAGTGGAGGAGCATCGCCGCGCCGGGGAGCGGACGCGGATCGACGCGCTGGCAGGCCTTGTGGAAACCCCGCATTGCCGCCGCGCACTGCTGTTGCGCCACTTTGGCGAAAACCCGCCGCCCGCCTGCGGCAACTGCGACAATTGCCTGAATGCGCCGGGCGTTACCGATGCCACCGAAGTGGCGCGCAAGCTGCTTTCGGCAGTCTATCGCACCGGGCAGTCGTTCGGTTTTGGCTATGTGGAAAAAGTGCTGACCGGCGTGGCCGACGAGCGCGTGACCCAGCGCGGGCACGATCAGCTTTCGGTGTTCGGCATTGTGACCGCCGACGAAGCGCAACTGCTGCGCCCGCTGGCGCGCGCATTGCAGGCGCGCGGCGCGCTGGTGGCGACCGAACATGGCGGGCTGGCGCTGGGCGGCGAGGCGCGGGCGATCCTGAAGGGCGAGGCGCAAGTACCGCTGGTGCTGGTGCCGAAGAAAGAGGGGCGCGGCGGCCGGCGCGGCAAGGGCGGTGCCGGGGCGGCGCTCAACCCCGTGGGCGATCCGGTGTTCGACGCGCTGCGCAGCCTGCGCCGCGATCTGGCGCGCGAGGCGGGCGTACCGCCTTATGTGATCTTCCACGATTCGGTGCTGCGCGAAATGGCGGCATCGCGGCCCGCCAGCCTTTCGGAGCTGGGGCAGATCGGCGGCGTGGGCACGCGCAAGCTGGAGGCCTATGGCGACCGGTTTCTGGAGGTTTTGCGGCAGTTTTGAGCCGAATGCCCGGCCCCCCTCCTCTGAAGAGGAGGGGGAGGTTTCAGTTCACGGTGCCTGGTGCGATCGGCGCTTCGGGATCGTGCAGCGGCAGGCCGCGCGTCTTCCACAGCGAGTAGGCGACGCCGCCTGCGATGATCGCGAAGGTGACGCCAAGGCTGAGTGCCGGGGGGAACTTTGCCCCGCCGAGCAGGAAGTCCGAAACGAAGATCTTCGAGCCGATGAACACCAGGACCGCCGCCAGCGCATACTTGAGATAGGCGAAGCGTTCGATCATCGCGGCCAGCGCGAAATAGAGCGCGCGCAGGCCGAGGATGGCCATGATGTTCGAGGTGTAGACGATGAAGGTGTCGGTGGTGATCGCAAAGATCGCCGGCACCGAATCGACCGCGAAGACCAGATCGGCCAGGTTGATCACCACCAGCGCGAGGAACAGCGGCGTGGCGGCATTGACCAGCTTGCCAGTCTTTTCATCGGGCACTTTCACGAAGAAGCGCTGGGCGTGGAGGTCCTTGGTCACGCGC
>JAPLPG010000106.1:0-1849 GCA_026400375.1 Novosphingobium sp.
ACATCGCCGAAGCCACCGGCCAGATCCATCCGCTCGGCCTGTTCGTGCTGGAACGCGCCTGCCGCGAGATCGGGCCGCTCGGCGATCTGAAGTTGAGCGTCAACGTCTCGCCCGCGCAGTTCCGCGATCCGGCGTTCGAACGGCAGGTCCTGCACGTGCTGGAACAGACGCGCTTTCCGCCGTCACGGCTGCAGTTCGAGATTACCGAAGGCTACCTGCTGGCCAATCCGGAGCGCGTGGTCAGCGCGGTCGAATCGTTCAAGGCGCTGGGCATGTCGGTGGCGCTGGATGATTTCGGCACCGGCTTTACCAGCATCCATTACCTGCGGTCCTATGGCTTCAGCCACATAAAGATCGACAAGTCGCTGCTGGCAGGTCTTGCCCCCGGGGCCAAGGCCACGCTGCTGGTAACCGGCGCGATCACGCTGGCCTGCGGGCTCGACATGGCGGTGATTGCCGAAGGCGTGGAAACCGAAACGCAGGCCGCCATCCTGCGTGCGGCGGGATGCCACGAGATGCAGGGCTACCTGTTCGGCAAGCCCATGCCGCTGGCCGAATTCATCGCCGCCTGCGAACGCTCGGGCCGGCCGATCAAGGAACAGCGCCGCCTGCGCGCGGCAGGCTGAGGCCGGCCAAGGCTGGCCGCCCCACCCCGCATCCGGCAAGCCCATCACCCCACCCCGCTCACCCTGAGCCTGTCGAAGGGCACGGGCGCAAACGCCTGCGGGCTTCGACCAACCCGGCATGAGCGGACATGGTGATTGGCGGTTGCCGAGGTTACTCCGCGCCCTGCTTTTCCATGAACACCCGGGTGCGGTCCGCGGCCCAGTTCTGCAGGGCTTCCGTGCGCAGGCGCGCGCCTTCGGGGTCGGCCTCCAGCGGCAGGACCGCATCGACGATGGCATCGAAATGGGCGCGCAGGGCGTCCTTCATCTCCGGGTAGGGGATCACGTAGAGCTGGTTGGCCTCGATCGCGGCCTTCACGTGCTGCGCCAGTTCCACCGGGTCCATGCCGTGCTGGTGGATCGAATGGAGCGAGGCAATGGAGTCCTCATTCTCGACATAGCCGCTCTGCCCATATTGCGCAGGGCGCAGGCGGCTGGCCTCGGCGATGTTCGATTTGATATTGGCCGGGCACAGCACCGAAACGCCGATCTGATACTTTTCCAGACCCAGCCGATAGCCTTCCATCAGGTTGACGACAGCGGCCTTCGCGGCGGAATAGGGCGCGGCCAGCGCACTGCCCATCAGCCCACCGACCGACGACGTGGTGACGATGTGCCCCGGCTTGCCGCTGGCGATCATGCGCGGCACGAAAGTGACCATGCCGTTGATCACGCCGCCCAGGTTCACGCCGATGATCCAGTCGAAATCGTCATAGCTGGTGTTCTCCACCGGGCCGAAGCTGTTGACCCCGGCGGTGTTGAACAGCAGCGTGGGTGCCGCGCCGAACACGGCCTCGACCTCGTCGGCCGCACGGGCATAGGCGGCCCGGTCAGTGATATCGAGCGTCAGCCCATGTGCGGTGATGCCTTCGGCTTGAAGATCGGCCACGGCCTTGGCCACGGCATCGGCGCGAATGTCTGCCACGACGATCTTTGCACCCGCCCGCCCGAACACCTGTGCCTGGCCGAAACCTGCACCCGAAGCACCGCCGGTAATGAAGGCAATCTGGTTTTCGAACGACTGCATGACGTGATTCCTCTGCCGCTTTATTGTTAGTGTTGCTTACAATATCGGACGATTGAGGGCCATCCGTCAAGGCCGATCTGCGGGTCTCTCACGGCCATCCCGCCTCTCGCCGGAGTTTCATGCAGTGGAACGCGCAACAACACCGCCGATGGCAGCG
>JAPLPG010000106.1:1902-7600 GCA_026400375.1 Novosphingobium sp.
ACCAGCAGGAGGGGACAGATGTCCGGGATTGTAAACCGCGCGCAGACGCGCGCCGTTCTGGCGCTCACTGCGCTCTCGGTGGCCGTAATGGCCCCGCCATTGTTTGCCGGGCAGAAGCTGGGCGAAGTACAGCCGGCGCGCTCGGCCGATGAAATCTATGCCAGGACCTGCGGTTACTGCCACGGCCGCAATGTCGGCCCGATCATTCTGGGCCGCGCCATTCCGGCAGAAACGGTCAAGTACATCGTTCGGCACGGCCAGAACGGCATGCCCGCCTTCCGCCCCACCGAAGTCAAGCCCGAGGAACTCGAGGCGCTGGCAACCTGGGTGGAAAAGAGCGCGGCCCGCAAGCAGGAGCACGGATATTGAGCGAGATCAGTCTGGACCGTCGCGGCCTTCTGGGCGCCGGTATCATCAGCGCGGCCAGCCTTGGCCTTGGCACGGGCGCATCGGCGAAGAACCCGGCCCCGCTGGCGCCGCACATGTCGAAGGCCGACTTTGCCGGCGCGATGAAGGCGTTTCGCGGCGTGGTTGGCGCGCAATGGGTGTTCGGTGACGAGGAAGCCGTTGCCCCCTATGCCAAGGTCTATGTCCCCGACCCGCTGAACCGCCACGTGCCGATCGGCGCGGTCTGCCCGGAAACGGTGGAGCAGGTGCAGGAAATCGTCCGCATCGCCAACACCTACAAGCAGCCGTTGTGGCCGGTCTCCACCGGCAAGAACATGGGCTATGGCATGACCGCGCCCGCCACGCCGGGGCAGGTCGTGCTCGATCTCAAGCGGATGAACCGCATTCTGGAAGTGGACGCCGATCTTGGCACCTGCCTGCTCGAACCGGGCGTCACCTACCAGCAGCTGAAGGACTACCTGGTCGAAAACAACATCCCGCTGTGGATCGATGTGCCGACCGTCGGACCTATCGCTTCGCCTGTGGGCAACACGCTCGATCGCGGGGTGGGCTATACCCCTTATGGCGAACACTTCATGTTCCAGTGCGGCATGGAAGTGGTCCTGGCTGATGGGCAGGTGATGCGCACTGGCATGGGATCGATCAAGGGCAGCACCGCGTGGCAGGCGTTCAAGTGGGGCTACGGACCCTACCTCGATGGCCTGTTTACCCAGTCGAACTTTGGCGTCGTTACCAAGATGGGCCTGTGGCTCATGCCAAGACCCCCGGTCTACAAGCCGTTCATGGTGCGCCATGCCGAAATGGCCGACGTGCCGCGCATCATCGAGGCGATGCGCCCCTTACGGGTCTCCAACCTCGTCGCCAACTGCAACCTGATGATGAGCGCGTCGTACCAGCTCGCCATGTTCAAGCGCCGCAACGAGATCGTGCCCGATGGCGCGCCGCTGGACGAGGCTTCGCTGAAGAAGGCGGCCAAGGCCAACGGGCTTGGCATGTGGAACACCTACTTCGCGCTCTATGGCACCGAACAGACCGTGGCCGGGGTCGAACCGATCATCCGCGCCAGCCTGACAGCCAGCGGCGGCGAAGTGCTGACCGCAGCGGAGATGGGCGACAATCCGTGGTTCCACCACCACTCCACGCTGATGGAAGGGGGCCTGAACCTTGACGAAATCGGCCTGCTGCGCTGGCGCGGGGCGGGAGGGGGCCTGGCGTGGTTTGCGCCGGTTGCCGCCGCGCGCGGGGTCGAGGCCGAACGGCAGACCTTGCTGGCCAAGGAAATCGTCGAGAAGTGGGGCTTTGATTATACCGCCGCCTACGCCATCGGCTGGCGCGATCTGCACCACATCCTTGCGCTACTGTTCGACAAATCGGACGCCGAACAGGAGAAGAAGGCCGACGGCTGCTACCGCGAACTGGTGACGCGGTTTGGCGCGCAAGGCTGGGCCAGCTACCGCACCGGGGTCAATTCGATGGACCTGGTGGCCGAGCAATACGGTTCGGTGAACCGCGAATTCAACGCAAAGATCAAGCGTGCGCTCGATCCCAACGGAATTCTTGCGCCGGGCAAATCGGGGATCAAGTGATGATGCGTTTCGAAGGGAAAGCCGTGCTGATCACCGGCGCGGCCACCGGCATCGGCCGCGCCACCGCGCTGGCCTTTGCGCGTGAAGGGGCCTCGGTGATGATCGGCGATATCGATGATCGCGCCGCGCAGACCGTGGACCTGATCGTGGGCGAGGGGGGCCGCGCGGCCTTCCGCCACACCGATGTGCGCAAGAGCGCAGACCTTACGGCACTCGTCGCCGACTGCGTCGAACGCTTCGGGCGGATGGATGCAGCGTTCAACAACGCCGGCGTCCTGCCGCCGCAGCGCCCGATCCACGAAGTGCCAGAGGACGAACTGGATCTTGCCATCGACGTCGATTTCAAAGGCGTGTTCTTTGCCATGCAGGCGCAGATCCGCCACTTCCTTACCGTCGGCGGCGGGGCCATCGTCAACACCGCCAGCGTCGGCGCGCTGATCGCCGACCCGAACATGAGCGCCTATTGCGCGATGAAGCATGCGGTTTCCGGCCTGACCAAGGCAGCAGCGGTAGAATATGCGCAGGCAGGCATCCGCGTTAACGCCATCGCGCCGGGCTTCGTCGTCACCCCGATGACCCAGCACTGGGCCGACAGCAACGAATTCACGCAGATGTTCTTCGCCCAGAACATATCGGGCCGCGCCGCCCGGCCCGAGGAAATCGCGCCGACCGTGCTGCACCTGTGCTCCGACGGGGCCAGCTTCATCAACGGGGCGACCTTCACCATCGACGGCGGCCAGACGGCCCACTGAGGGGAGATAAAACATGCGCAAGTTTCTGACACTTCTCGCCGCCTCCGCGCTGTCGATCGGCGCGGCACAGGCCCAGACACCCCCGAAACGGCCGCTGGACTACAAGGTCATCCCCACCAGCCCGCTCAGCATGGTCGCGAATGTCACGCTGGTAACGGGCGAGAAGGACGCGGTGTTGGTCGACGTGCCTTTCGCCCGGTCCGATGCGCTGCGCGTGGTGGCCGATATCCTCGACAGCGGAAAGACGCTGAAGGCCGTCATCATCACCCACGATCACCCGGACCATTTCTTCGGGCTCGACGTGCTGCAGGATGCCTTTCCCGACGCGCAGATCATCGCGCATCCGGTGGCGGCCAAGGACATGGAGCGTTCGATCCCGATCAAGTTCAAGCGCTGGAGCGGGCAACTGGGCGTAAACGCGCCCAAGCGTCCGGTGCAGCCGGTGGCGATGCGCGGCGACAGCTTCGATCTGGAAGGCCACAAGCTGCAAGTGATGGGCCCGATGCAGGGCGATCATGTCCATTCCACGGTGGTGTGGGACGCCGAGACGCGCACGCTGATCGCCGGCGATATCCTGTACAACGGGGTCTACGTCTGGCTGGGCGAACACGGCCCGACCAATTACGATGCCTGGCTCAAGGTGCTCGACCGGCTGGAGGCGATGAACCCGGCAAGGATCGTGGCCGGCCACACGCGGCCCGGCCTGCCCGATGACAGCATGAGCATTGCCTGGACGCGCAGCTACATCAAGGCCTTCGTCGATGCCCGCGCCCGCAGCAAATCGTCAAAGGAACTGGCCGCGATCATGGCCGAAAAATACCCCAACGCCACCGAGGTCTATGGCGGGTTCCTGCTGGGCATTTCCAGCCAGGTCGGCGCGGGCGAAATTCCGCCGTGGGACGAATAAGGGCACCAACAGCGCCTTGCCGACTGCCATCGTTCTTGTGGCCGCTTCGCCACAGTGCGGTGCATTTCGTATCATTTCAAACCAACTAAAGTTGCGTTTTCCTTGACCGGACCGGGCGTCCGGATGAATTGCCTTTCCCTAAGCTATTTCAAATAAACATATTAGGGAATCGCAATGTCAAACCAAAGTTCACTCCGCTCGGCCATGCTCGTTTCGGCAAGCGTGCTTTCGATCCTGGCCGCTCCGGCCATCGCGCAGGAAGCACAGATCACCGATCCCGCCGCTCCGCAGGCGGCAGACGACGCCGGTGAACAGGCCATCGTCGTGACCGGCAGCCGCATCCAGCAGCGCGCCGATTACAATACGCCAAACCCGATCGTGGCGGTGACGGCCGAAACGCTGCAGCAGGCCGGCAACATCCAGATCGTCGAAACGCTGGCCCAGAACCCGGCGCTGCTGAATTCGCTTTCGGGCGCGCGCACTTCGGGTTCGAACGCCGATTTCGGTGCGGTTGGCGTGCAACTGCTCGATCTGCGCGGCCTTGGTGAAAACCGCACGCTGACGCTGGTCAACGGCCGCCGCCATGTGTCGAGCCTGGCCGGTACGGCGGCGGTCGATGTGAACTCGATCCCTGTCGACCTGATCGAAAGCGTCGATGTGCTGACCGGCGGCGCATCGGCCATCTACGGCGCCGATGGCGTATCGGGCGTGGTCAACTTCCGCCTGAAGCGCAACTTCGATGGCCTGATCGCCAGCGGCCAGATCGGCATTTCGGAAGAAGGCGATGCCGGCCAGCGCTTTGGCGCGGTCACCTATGGCCGCAATTTCGCCGATGGCCGCGGCAACGTGGCGCTTTCGTACGAATTCCGCGAGATCGACCGGGTCAGCAGCTTTGCCCGCGATTTCACCGGCGATCCGCGCAAGAGCTTCGGCCTGGTCCGCAACCAGGCGGATTTCCCTGACAACCCCAACACTCCCGATCGCATCCCGACCAACGATCTGCGCTATGCCGACAGCTCGCTTGATGGTGCGGTCGATCTCGATCTTGATGGCATTCCCGACTTCACCGGGTCGGGCAAGGTCTACAATCGCGGCCGTCTGCTGCGGTCGGCCGGCGGCTTGACGCAGGGCGGCGACAGCACGCCACTGGCGGGATACCAGGGCGATCTCCAGGCCTACAACCGCGTCCACAACGTCAACTTCCTGGGGCACTACGATTTCAGCGATGCGGTTTCGTTCTACGTCGAAGGCAAGTACGTCAAGAACCGCACCTTCACGCTGGCGCAGCCCTCGTTCGATTTCTTCACTTACCTGACGCCGGAAAACCCGTTCCTGCAGGCTCGCTATGCCGGTATCGCCGATACCAGCAACGGCGCGCTGATCTCGCGCGACAACTTCGATCTTGGCGTGCGCGGGGAACAGAACGATCGCGAAACCATCCGCGCGGTCGCAGGTTTCGAAGGCCGCATCTCCGATCACGCGCGCTATGACGTGTCGTATGTCTTCGGCCAGACCAAGTCGAACATCCTGCTGACCGACTACCGCATCGCCGACCGCTACTTCGCGGCGATCGACGCGGTGCGCGATGGCGCGGGCAACGTGGTGTGCCGCACCACCATCGACCCCACCGGCAATATCAATCCCGACAACTTCGATGCGCCCGCCACCACGTTCACGCCCGGCGCGGGCAGCGGCTGCCTTCCGCTCAACCTGCTGGGCAACGGCGTGCGCAACCAGGCGGCGCTCGATTGGGTGAACGCGGACATCACCAACCGCGCCACGATCCGCCAGCATGTCGTCTCGGGCGCGATCTCGGGCGATTTCGGCCAGTTCTTCGAATTGCCGGGCGGCCCGGTCGGCTTTGCCATCGGTGCGGAATATCGCAAGGAAACCAGCGCCTTCACGCCCGATCAGCTGCTGCAACAAGGCGCGCTGGCCGATTTCTCGTTGCAGCTGCCCGAAAAGGGCGCGTTCGACGTGAAGGAAGCCTTTGCCGAGCTTTCGGTCCCGCTGCTGGCCGACATGCCGTTTGCCCACAACCTGTC
>JAPLPG010000057.1 GCA_026400375.1 Novosphingobium sp.
ATCGGAGCTGTCTTTCTGAATGTGTTTTTAAATTGGATTTTCATTTTTGGAAACATGGGGTCGCCCCCGATGGGCCTCACCGGAGCGGGATTAGCAACCCTTCTGAGTCGCATTGCCGCGATGCTCGGCGTGCTTCCCGCGATGACGCTGGCCACCCACTGGGTCCCGGAAACCTTGCGCGGGCGCGCCATGGGGCTCGTCAACATGCCACTGCTGGTAATGATCGTTCCGCTGATCGTGGCACCTTTGTTATCGACATATGGCGTGCGCACCGCTTTTCAGGCACTCGCCGTTGCCGATCTTGCGCTCGTCCCGTTACTGCTTGGCGCACGCAACGGCGCCGCCGAAAGAGACGCGACGCAGCCCGCGACCGTGCCAGCGCGCGCAATTCTGGCACAACCAGCGTTCTGGATACTCAGCGTTGCCATTGGGCTGATGACTGGCGCTGGCACGATGAAGCTTGCGCATTTCATTCCATTGCTTGTCGGGCAGGGCCGCAGCTTTGTTGAAGCCAATTCGCTGCTCGCCCTCTCGGGTGGTTCCGGGCTGCTGGGCTCGATGGCATTCGGGTTTCTCGCCGATCGCATAGGCGGTCCCCGCGCGCTTGCCGTGAACGCCGGCGTGCAGGCGATCGTCTGGACGATTTTCCTTTTCCCGGTGAGCCTTCCCGTCCTGACGCTCGATGCCATCCTTGTCGGAGCCTGCGGCGGCGGGGTGCAAGGGGCGTTTGGTGTGGCGGTTGCCGCTCGCTTCGGGCCTGCGGCCTTCGGCAGGGCCTTCAGCCTGTTCCAGATCAGCACCCTGCCCTTCCTGTTTGCGATGACTCCGATCGCGAGTGTGCTTTTCGAGCGAACCAACAGCTATGTCCTCCCTATGGGGCTGACCGTAGGGCTTTTGGTCTTTTGTGCCGTGATATTGCAGTTGCTGGCACGACAACCTGCCAATCCGGAGAACCACATTGCGTAGCGCCGACTTCACCCGCCCCGGCGAGATCCACTTCCGCAACGATGCTACCCCGCCGCATCCCGGTCCGGGGGAGGTGCTCGTGGCGGTCAAGGCCTGCGGGATCTGCGGTTCTGACCTCCACATGTTCCGCGATAACAGCTATCGCGACAAGCTGGTGCGTGAGACTCCTGAAGGTTACGCCGTGCCAGGACATGAGTTCGCTGGCACGATTGCGGCACTGGGCGCAGGCGTCGAGGACTGGACAGTCGGAGAGCGCGTGGTCGGTGTCACCGGGATGGGCGGCGGCATGGCAGATTTCGTCGTTGTGCCGGTCAACCCGTGGCAACTCACCCGCATGCCCGAGGGGCTCTCCTTCGAGGAGGCCGCCACAACCGAACCGCTCGCCGATGGTTTGCAGATGGTGCGCAAGGGCGCTCCTGCCGATGGCGAGAATGTGGTGATCTTCGGCGTCGGAATCATCGGTCTCGGTGTAATTCAGGCCATTCGCGCCAGGGGAATTTCACCATCCCGCGTCATCGCAGTAGACGTCCACGATGTGCGCCTTGCCAAAGCTCTCGAAGTTGGAGCGACTCATGCGATCAATGCCAAAGATGGAGACGTGTTCGAACTTATCGGCGACATTTGCGGCATCTCCGAAACCTATGCCGGAATTTCCGCAAACGTTGATGTCGTGTTCGATTGCGCGGGCTACATTCGCCACATGCAAGGCCCGCCGCCGCTCGAAACGGCACTGAAAGCGGTGATACCCAATGGCAGGATCGTGTGCTTTGGGGGATTCGAAGGTCGCATGGAAATCGACATGAGCCCATTGATCGAGAAGCAGCCGACCATTCTAGGTTCCAATGGATATGCACCAGAAGAACTCGTCGAGGCGCTTGAACTCATGATCGGCGGGCAGGTCGATCGAAAGACCTTGCTCTCTCACGGCTTCCCGATCGAGAAAGTCGCCGAAGCGTTCAGCGCCCAGATGCAGCCCGAGGCCGTGAAAGTCATCTTGAACTTCCAAGCGCTGGCAGACCGCTCCGGCAGCAGTGGATGACGCCCTGCCGGAGCTATCGACACCGCTAAACGCCAAATCCGCCAGCGACCGAGATCGTCTGCCCAGTCACATAATTTGCCTGCGCGGACGCGAAGTATACCGCCGCATGGCCGATATCCTCTGGTGCACCCCAACGGCCCAGCGGAAGCATGGCCTTTACGGCTGCAACCCAATCGGCATCGAATGTCCCGGCTTCCTGATGGACCTTGAACTGGCCTGCATAAATCACTCCCACAAGAACGGAATTGGCGCGAATGTTATAGCGCCCTTCTTCCTTCGCAATGCCTTTGATAAGGGCCTCGTTGCAAGCCTTCGGAACGACCGACAACCCGTCGCTTGCAGGCCACCAATCGTGCCCAGCCGACCCCAGATGGACGAAACTCCCCCCGCCAGACCCCCGCATGTGCGGCAGAACCGCCCTGACCGCAGTCGCAAAGCCGAAGGCTTCGATCTCCATCGATTGCCGAAACTGATCTTCGCTCCAAGCAGCGATCTCGACCTGGGGAACGACGGGACCCGCCCCCCAGACGACGGTGTGAGCGCGGCCATGATCTTTCACCACATTCGAAATAACAGCCTCAACCTGCAGCTTCTCGCGAACGTCGGCCTGGTAGATAGTCGCCCGTCTACCGGTCGTCCTGATTTCCTCGGCAGTCCGCTCTGCCACATCCTGCTTTGAACGATACACTATCGCAACATCGCTTCCAGCCAATGCCAACTGCAACGCCACGCCGCGTCCGATTCCTCCGCTGCCACCAAAAACGATGGCAGCCCCTTCGGGAAATTGCTTGACCATGACAAACTCTCCTCATGCTCGATCGATGATACGCTTTGCGTTCCAAACGGGCAGTTTATGAACGCATTATGGAGTTGTATATAGTAATATCTTCATTATGCGTATTTTTAAGTGCGAGAATGCGAAAAGTTTTGGGAGAGTTTTGAAGACCATATCCGGGTCCAGGCTTGATCTGGTCACGGCCTACGCCGCCGAGGGCCGGACAGCTCGGCGCGTCTTGCAATCTGTAGTCAATGCCCTCACGGCAGATGGGTTCTTCCGCCAATTCACCCTCAGGGCCGACTGGCCAGAAGCCTCCGCCCGGCAACTCAGTTTGCAGAAACGGCGCTTCGCGGCCAAGGCGATGCAACGACCATCATGGCAGCAATCAGCTAACGCATTGAGGACAACTTCAGATGACAGCATCGACGACCAGGCGCACAATCCTCGCTTCGATGGGAAGCCTGACCGCCTTGTGCGCATTTCCGGGCTCCGCTCAATCGATCCGCCAAGGTGTGAAGGCGCGCGTCATTATTGATAATGACTTTGCGGGCGATCCCGATGGCCTGGTGGCCTTGGCGCATCATCTGCTCTCGCCCTCGGTGCGCTGCCCTTTGGTCACATCTAGCGCGCTGGACGCCAACCTGGCCAAACTTGGTGGAAAGCCGGCCAATCGTACCGCGTTGGCCGCGAGGGACGCAGCGGCGCAAATGCTGGAAATGCTCAGCCTGGCTACGCCCCCAGTTCTGAAGATCGGTGCAGAGAGCTTCGGAACCAGTCAGGACCAGCTTTCCGAGGCGGCGCACGCCATTGTGCAGGAAGCTTTGCGTGACGATCCTTTGCCATTGTTCGTCGCTTGCGGCGGGCCGTTGACCAATGTCGCTGCCGCATTGCGGCTTGAGCCTGCCATCGCAAAGCGGCTCACGCTGGTGTGGATCGGCGGCGCGGGATATCCAACGGGCGGCAATGAATACAACCTGATGACCGACATTGCTTCGGCAAGGCAGGTTATCGAACGTAGCGATGTGCCGCTGTGGCAAATCCCCCAGCCTGCATACGCACAGTTCCAGATTTCCGTTTCGGAGATGACGCACAACTTCAAACCGCTGTCGCCACTCACCGAGTGGCTTTACACGCAGTACACCCTGCTACCCCCGTTTGTGGAACTGGGCGGCACAATCACGATGGGAGACAGCCCTCTCGTCCTGCTCACTGCGCTTTCATCCGAAAGCAGCAAGTTCTCGACCGTCGCGGCGAGGCACATTCTGGACGGCGGTACCTATGGCAAGCGGCTGCAAAACCGCACGATCCGTGTCTACGAGCAACTCGATGCAAGGCTTGCTCTAAGCGATATGGCAGCATCCATGCTCCGAACGTCCTCGCGATGATCCTGCTGCCCGACCAAGACCACGGGCCCTTTATTCGTAACTACGGAAGGCATCGACCCTCCAGCAGTCGCGTGCTGTTGGCTTAATCTCTTCACTCCGATCAGGCGTCTTTTTTTGCCTTATCGCCGCAGATCGCGCCCCGACTGACGCATTCGAGTGATTCCTAACCCGCCCTCTCGGCCTCGAGACCACGGTTCGGAAACTTCGCGCGAAAAAACTAGCGAAGCGTCATTCGGCCGCGGTACGCCGCATTACGGTTGAAGTAACCGGGCCGAGATGGGCGCGCTCAAAGCTTGGCCGGGGCCAGTCTCGGCGTTAGGAAATGCACCACGCCCAGCGCTGCAAAGTAGGCGCTGGCGCAGATTGCGAACAGGATTTCGTAGCTTCCGGTGCTGTCGAGGATGTATCCGGTGAACAGCGCCATGCCCATGCCGCCCAGCGCGCCGACGGTGCCGCCGATGCCGACGACCGACCCCACCGCCCCGCGCGGAAACATGTCCGAAGGCAGCGTGTAGAGGTTGGCCGAAAACGCCTGGTGCGCGGCCGTGGCCAGACCGATGATCAGGACCGCGCCCCACACGCTGTCGATGCTTTGCGCAAACCAGATCGGCAGCACGGCAAAGGCGCAGAGCAGCATCGTGATCTTGCGGGCAAAGTTGGGCGTGCGCCCGGCCTTGATCAGGCGCGAGGACATCCACCCGCCGAAGATCGAGCCGCCATCGGAAATCAGGTAGATCGCCGCCAGCGGCAAGCCGAAGGTCTTGAGGTCCATGTCATAGCGTTCGAACAGGTAGCCCGGCAGCCAGAACAGGAAGAACCACCAGATCGGGTCGATCAGGAACTTGCCGAGCGCATAGGCCCAGGTTTCACGCACCGTCAGCAGGCGGCTCCAGCCGATGGTTTCGACCGGGTCCGCCGGGTCCTGCCGGATCCAGGCGAGTTCGGCGGGGGATACCTTCTTGTGTTCGCTGGGATGGCGATAGACGAACCACCACGCCAGCAGCCACAGCACGCCGAATACGCCCGTCACGAAGAAGGCCGCACGCCAGCCGAACCACAGCACCAGCGCGGGCACCAGCAACGGCGTGATGATCGCGCCGACATTGGCGCCGGCATTGAACAGGCCGATGGCATAGGCGCGTTCGCGCTGCGGAAACCAGTCTGTTACCGCGCGGATGCCGGCGGGAAAATTGCCACTTTCGCCAAGCCCCAGCCCGAAGCGCGCAGCGGCAAAGCTGGCCAGCCCGGTGGCAAAGCCATGCGCCATGTGCCCCGCGGTCCACACCACGATGGCGATGGTATAGCCAAGCTTGGCCCCGACCACATCGACGATCCGGCCAAAGCCGATATAGCCGATGGCATAGGCGACCTGGAACCAGAACACGATCTGGGCAAAGTCGGTCTCGGTCCAGCCGAATTCGGCAACCAGCGTAGGCTTGAGCACGCCGATCATCTGCCGGTCGATGTAGTTGACCGCGGTTGCCGCAAACAGCAGCGCCACGATCACCCAGCGATAGCGGCCCGCCTTGGCGGCGGCAGCATCGACAGCTGGGGCGGAAGCTTGGACCATCAGTACTCTCCCGAAGTGGCGTCCGGCTTTGGCCGATCCACCTTCTGGCCTTTAACGAGGGGTGGCGGCAACGACATGGCAGCGCAATTCGCCGCAACCTTCGAAGACGGCGCGGAAGGCCTGGCCGACCGCGATTTCATGCACGCCGGTAATCGCGCCGGTGGAGACCCAAAGGCCGCCCGAGACATCGATCCCGCGCGCCAGCAGATTGGCAAGAAGGAAGCGCACCGCGCCATAAGGCCCGTCCAGCATGGTTGCCGCGCTGGCTGCGCCCACTTCCACGCCGTCGATCTCGGCACGGACCTGGATGGCGCAAAGATCAAGTTCCTGCCAGCCAGCGATCGCCACGCCGCGCACCAGACCGGCGTTGTTGCCGAAATCGGAAACGGTCACCACCGGGCCATCGGCATTGATGCCGGGATAGGGCGAGCTGGCAATTTCGATGCCGAGCCGCACGTCATCGATGATCGCGATGGTGCCGGCATCGTCGGTCGGCACAGCGCCGCTGAAACCGGGGGCAACATGGAGCAGCATCTCGGCCTCTGCCGCGGCGAACCCGCCGACGAAGACCGGCATCTGCGGCGCATCGCTGGCAGCGACATCAGCTGCGGCGATATCGATCACGCTATCGGCAAAGATCGGCCCGGACAGGCGGTTTGCGCCAAGCGCCCCATCGAGCGGGGCATTGATCCGGCCAACCTTCCAACCGGCGATCGCCCGGCCATCCACCGCGATGGCGCGATCCTGGATCGCATAGGCCGCGGCCAGATCCTGCGGCGCGATGCCCGGATAGACCGGCAGCGCCCGCGCGCCATGGCGGGCACCGACAAAGGCCTTCGCGACACGATCCGCACTCTCGTTCAATTCGATCCCCATCCCTTGGTCCTTCAATCGCCCGGCTGCGTATAGGAAACCGGTGTCATTCGCAAGCGGCTGCGCGTTTGCCGCATCGTGTGTCACAGCGTCACGCCCTTCTTCCAGATGGCTATGGCGCGTTGACCGGCGCGTTCGGCCGCCGTTTTGCACCCGCTGGCAATGCCCAGTAGCGTGTCGAGAAAAGCGGCGTCAGCGGCCTCGACGCCCTCGTCGAACACGCGCGAGGCATCAAAATCGATCCAGTGCGGCTTGGCTTGGGCCAGCGCGCGATTCGAGGCGACCTTTATGGTGGGCGCCGGAAAGCCCAGCGGCGTGCCGCGCCCGGTGGTGAACAGCACCAGCGTCGCCCCTGCCGCCGTCAGCGCGGTGGA
>JAPLPG010000049.1 GCA_026400375.1 Novosphingobium sp.
CGGGCCGCCACGCACAGGTGTGCCAGCCCGAACAGGTCATGCCAGTCGTGCCATGTGTCCAGCCGCTGCAGCTGGTCGGCACCCATCAGGAAGCACAGCGACGCGTCCGGACCCAGTTCGGCCCGCAGCGCGCGCAATGTGTCCATCTTCTCGCGCGATTGCGTTTCGGGCATGACGATGACCGATTTGTAGCCACGCGCATTGGCCACCAGCGCAAGGCCGATGCCGGTGTTGCCTGCGGTTCCTTCGACGATCGTGCCACCGGGCTGCAACAGGCCGCGCTCTTCGGCATCGCGCACGATCCACAGCGCGGCCCGATCCTTAACCGATGCGCCGGGGTTGGCAAATTCACACTTGCCATAGATTTTCGCCCCGGCAGCCTCGCTCGGCCCCTTGAGCAGGACGAGCGGCGTGTTGCCGATGAGCGAGATGGTATCGTTTGCAATTGCTGGAGCGTTCATGAGCCCCGAGTTAGGGAGTGTTCGCGCGATTGCCAACGAATTTGCGCTTGTCTGCCAGCAAGCGGATTTACTCGCGTCCGGCGCGAATGGCAGCACCGCCGGCAAAGGGCGCAACAGCCAGCGCCACCAAGCTGCACGCGGCAAGCAGGGCAAGTCCCCCCTCCCCGTCCGGCTGCAGCGATCCTGCGCCAAAGATCAGGAGCGGCACGGCCATCGGGATCGCCAGCAACCCGCCCAGCGCAGCGCCTGCCCGCAATCCCGCGGTCAAGGCCGCGATTGTCACGCCGATGGCGGCAAGCCCGGGCGTGCCGAGCAGCAGCCCCAGTTCGACCGTCCACAATTGTTGCGCATCCAGAGACAGCAACCCGGCCGAGAGCGGCGCTGCCAGCATCAGCGGCACGCCAAAGCTGAGCCAGTGCGCCACGACCCGCACCGCCAACAGCGCCTCTTCCGATATCCCGCGCAGGGCCCACTGGTCGAACAGGCCGGCCTCCACATCAGGCTCCACCAGGCGGTCGAGCGGCAGGATCGCGGCGAGCAGCGCCGCCACCCAGATCACGCCCGCCCCGGTCCGCGCCCGCAATCGCGCATCCGGCCCGACCGCAAACGGAAACAGCATCGCCACGGCCAGGAAGAACAGCAGCGGCAGCACCGCACCGCCCCGCCCTTGCGCGCCGCGGATCAGCAGCGCCAGATCACGGGTGAAGATCGGCCAGAGCTTGCGGATCATGGCTTGAAATCCAGCAGCTTGATCTCCTGCACGGCTTCCAGCGCCAGCGGCTGGTGCGAGGCTATCACCACCGCGCCGCCAGCCCGGCAGTGCGCATCAATGGCGGCCTGTGCCTTGCACATCCAGTAGGTATCGAGGCCGTTCAGCGGTTCGTCCAGCAGCCATAGCGGCGCGCCGCTGGCAGCCACGCGGGCCAGGGCCGCGCGCTTGCGCTGCCCGGTCGACAGATAGCGCACCGGCACATCGAGCAGGTCGGACAGTCCGAAATCGCCATCCATCGGCTCTGCACCATCAATCCGCTGCCAGAATGCCAGCGCCTGCGCCAAGGGCTGATGCCCATCAAGCGCCAGCCGTTCATCTGCCAGCGCGACGCCGCCCGTCCGCTCGACCGTTCCGGCAAATGGACGCAGCAACCCGGCAAGGATGCGGATCAGGCTGGATTTGCCGATGCCGTTCGGCCCGGCAAGATGGACGATGCTGCCCGGCCCCGCAGACAGCGACAGGCCCCGGAACAAGATCCGGTCTCCGCGCCTGCAGGCAATATCCGTGGCGACGAGACCGCACTCTTGCATGGCGCCATCCGATAGGGGAAACCAAGGCCCCTGCCAAGGATGCCAAAGGACAAAGCATGACCATTGCCCGCCTGACCGATGCCGAACGCGATGCGCTGCTGGCCGAACTGCCCGAATGGCAATTGCGCGAAGATGGCCTGGCGATGGTCCGCACCTTCAGGTTCGGTGATTTTTCGGAAGCCTGGGCCTTCATGAACCGCGTAGCACTCTACGCCGAAAAGGCCGACCACCACCCGGAATGGTTCAACGTCTACAACCGCGTCGAAGTGACCCTGACGACGCACGATGCCGATGGGCTGTCGGCAAGGGATGCCGCGATGGCGCGGACGATGGAGGCATTCCTGTAGTGGCCCACTTCTCGCCCGGCGACATTTATGAGGATTGCGCATATCATCCGTGTCTGTGCATCGGAGTGCGCGAAGCAGAGGACGAAATCTGGGGCATTTCTTTGATTGATGGCAGTCATCCCCGTGCCTGCAGCTTAGCGCATTGCGGCATTACGAAGCTAACGCCAGCAGAGGCTTGGGATCGCAAGAAATCCATTCAGGATTTCGAGGGTCTCGATTGAAAGCTGTCGTTCGGGAGACGACGCCGAAGTTGCCGTTAACGCCAAAGCGGAACGTCGCTAAAAGCTGTCGGATGTTTGTCAGGTTTGTAATCGATGCGCTGGATGAAGATTCAGGACGGCGTCAGGGGCTCTTCCAAGCAGGGGAAGTTCTTGCGTTGAGCGGTGAGATGGATGCGGATGACCTGAAATATCTGGAATCACTATACGCTTGGTTCAAAGTTCACTTCCCGGTGCCGACCCGATTTGCGATTTCGTCAAAGCCCCATGCAAAGGCTCAAGCGCTAAGCTGGTTTCGCGACGCATCGACAGAGCATATTGGCCAGATGCGGGAGTATCGTATCCGTCCGGCGGGCCCCGCCTTGCCCGGGAGGTGAGTGAGCGATCTTAAGCGTGCTCTTTTTTGCGCGCTTTGGAGCGGTCGATGGGGCAGATCACGGTGTTTTCGGGGCCGGAACGGCGCCGGCGTTGGAGTGACGAAGAGCGGCTGCACATTCTGACCGAGGCGTTTTCGCCGGGGGCCTGC
>JAPLPG010000083.1 GCA_026400375.1 Novosphingobium sp.
CGCCCAACTGCATAAGCAATGGCCTGCTCCGCTACGCCCTACGGGCTACGCTGCACAGGCCATTGCTTACCCCGCGCTCATGCGCAACAAAGCAGCCCGGCTCTAACACCAGCTGGTGGAAAGCTGGGGGTCACGTCACTGGTGACAAGCCAAGTTCGATAAGTTCTGGAGGACGCACTTTCGAAGGCCCTCTGTTAGCGGCCTTTTTACGTTTAGGCTTTGCCGGTTCGTCCGAGCGCGTTTCCTCGAGTTCTTCTATTCGATCAGGGGTGCATGCCTGTTCAAGAAAGCTCGGGCTGGGTGCAGAGGCGACGGGCTGCAGTTTATCAAAGAGATGTCCAAGGAGTTCTAAAACATGCCCGACGTTTTCGTCAGGCACCTCGATCTCAAACGACCGCTGGTTTATGTCGACAGAAACTTTACTAGTGCCCATAGAGTCCACCTTTCTTTTTCCATTGGACGCCTAGAACAGTCTCTGCGCAAGTCACAGCCTTAAGGTTTTGAACAGTTTCAGTTCGCTTTGTTACGGGGTTGACGGTGGCATTCTACTAATTCCCCAAACTTTGAAGCGGCCCCACCCGTTGCCCTGGACCTGATCCGGGCTTGGCTTTTCTCTCTAAAGCTGCACAAGGAAAGAGAAGCCAAATCCCGGGTCAAGCCCGGGATGACGGGGTGGGGGGTAAGGAAGTCTGCGTCTCGCTTCTTCTCCGCGTCTCCCTTCTCCTCTGTGCCTCTGCGTGAAACAGAAACCATTTTCCTACACCCCCCATCCGCGCCTAGAAGTTCCCGTTTCGTTCCAAACGGGAGCCGCCCATGTCGCACGCCGCCGATCCGCATCAGCCTTCCTCCTTTGGCAGGGGGTGGATTCCCGCTGACCGCGATATCGGGCTGCCCAACGATGATCTGCCACCGCCGCATTCGGGTGGGCATGTGGACTGGGCGGGGTGGGTAGACCAGCAGCGCGGCGCTCTGACTCCCCCTCCTCTTCAGAGGAGGGGCCTTGCGGTCGCGGAACGAAGTGAAGCGGAGCATCGGACAACGCGGGGTGGTGGCTCTCAGCAAGCACCATCCTCACCGGCAAGCGCAGTTGAAAACGCGCGCCACCACCTCCAAACCCCCTCCTCTGAAGAGGAGGGGGCTTTTGCCCCGCCAATCACCCCGCTCACGGCTGGCCACAGCTTCACCCCCCTGCGCATCGCCCGCTTCCTCGAACACCTAAGCCGCTCCGGCAATGTGCGCGCGGCGGCGCTGGCGGCGGGGGCCTCGCAGCAGACCGCCCATGTCCGCCGCCGCCGCGATCCGGCCTTTGCCGCCGGGTGGGAGGCGGCGTTGCTTCATGCCCGCGCGGCGGCCGAGCAGGTGCTGGCCGAGCGCGCGCTGATGGGGACGACCGAGACGATCTGGTATCGCGGCGAGGCGGTGGGCCAGCGCCAGCGCTTCGATGCGCGGCTGCTGCTTGCCCACCTCGCGCGGCTCGATGCCCGCGCCGCCCGGGCCTCGCCCGCCATCCACCGCCTCGCCGAGGAATTCGACGACATGCTCCTGGCGCTGGGGCAGGGCGAGGCCCCGGCCCAGGCCGCCTGCCTGCCCGATCCGGAGCGCACCCGCTATATCGAAGAGTGCGAGGCCGAGGCGCTGCGGGATTTCCATGACGAGAACCCTGAACCCGACGAGGACGCCGACGACGCCCTCTGGGACCTGTGGGGCGAAGTGCGCGATGCCCTGATGGCCCAGGCCCGCACCCGCGCCGAACAGGCATGGGACGCCGAAGGCCACGCCCGCGATGCGCGGCTGGAGGCGCTGTTCCCGGCGGAGGAGGAGGTGGTGGTGGAAGCCAGACAGCCGTGCTCCCCCGCGCAGGCGGGGGCCTCAGGAGGTTTACGCGAGGGGCACCGTAAAACGCCCGAGGTCCCCGCCTGCGCGGGGACTCAAACCCCCTCTGCACCGTGTAAACCCCGTAAACCCCTCAGCCACCTGAAGTGCGGAACCGCCGCACCGGCGCTGCTGGCCTCAACCCTCAACTGGCCGTTGCACCAGAGTCCTCAAGCGCCTCACCTGCCTCAAGCCACGCCGCTTCGGCTTCCTCCAGTTCCCTGGCCAGCTTGCCCCGGCGTTGTGACAGGTCGCCCATGCTGAGCTTGGCCAGATCGGGCGCGGCATTGGCGGGTTCGAACATCGCGCGGTCGATCCGGGCGAGTTCGGCCTGCAGCTTGCTCACGCGCTTTTCCGCTTCGGTCTGCGCTTTCTGCAGCGCCTTGTACGTGTCGCGCGCCGCCGCACGGGCTTTCCGGTCTTGCGCGCCGCCGCCCTTGCCCGCGGCATCGGCCCCGCCATCGGTCTTGGGCTGGTTGCGGCCGAGGATGAAGTCGATGTAGTCCTCGATGCTGCCGTCGAACGGCTTGGCCGTGCCGCCGTCGACCAGCACCAGCCGGTCGGCTACCAGTTCGGCCATGTGCCGGTCATGGCTGATCAGGATCACCGCGCCCTTGTAGGCATTCAGCGCGTGGACCAGCGCTTCGCGGGCGTCGATGTCGAGGTGGTTGGTCGGCTCGTCGAGCACCAGCAGGTGCGGCGCATCGCGGGTGACGAGGGCGAGGGCGAGGCGGGCGCGCTCTCCGCCCGACAGCGTGCCGACCTGCGCGGTCGCGCGGTTGCCGGAAAAGCCGAAGCGGCCCAGCTGCGCCCGGATGGCACCGGGGCTCTTGCCCTCCATCGCGCGGGTCATCAGTTCCAGCGGCGTGCCGCCGTCTGCGATCTCCTCGACCTGGTACTGCGTGAAGTAGCCGACCAGCATCTTGCCGGTCGCGGTCATTTCCCCGGCCATCGGCGTCAGCTGCGCGGCGAGGAGGCGGGCCAGCGTGGTCTTGCCGTTGCCGTTGCGGCCGAGCAGGGCGATGCGGTCATCCGGATCGATGCGCAGGTTGAGCCGCTGCAGCACCGGCTTGCCCGGCGTGTAGCCCACGCTGGCAAGGTCGAGCGTGATCAGTGGCGGGCGCAGTTCTTCGGGATCGGGGAAATCGAAGCTGAGCGAAGGGTCTTCGATCACCGCGGCGATCGGCTGCATCCGCGCGAGCATCTTGGCGCGCGACTGGGCCTGCTTGGCGGTGGAGGCGCGGGCGGAGTTGCGGGCGATGTAGTCCTTCAGCCGATCGGCCTGCGCTTCCTGCGCGGCGCGGGCGGCGGCCTGCTGGGCGAGGCGTTCGTTGCGCTGGCGTTCGAAGCTGTCGTACCCGCCGGGATAGAGCGTGAGCTTGCCGGCGTGGAGGTGGACGATGTGGTCGGCCACGTTGTTGAGCAGACCGCGTTCGTGGCTGATCAGGAGCAGCGTGCCGGGATGGGCCTTGAGGAAGTTTTCGAGCCACAGCGTGGCTTCGAGATCGAGGTGGTTCGACGGTTCGTCGAGCAGCAGCACGTCGGGCGCGGAGAACAGCAGCGAGGCGAGGGCGACGCGCATGCGCCAGCCGCCGGAGAAGCTGTCGAGCGGGGCTGCCTGCATGTCCTCGTCAAAGCCGAGGCCGATGAGGATGCGCGCGGCGCGGGCGTCGGCGGTGTAGGCATCGATGGCGAGCAGACGGTCGTGGACGTCGCCCAGCCGGTCGGGGTCGGTGCAGGTCTCGGCCTCTGCCAGCAAGGCGGTGCGTTCGACATCTGCGGCAAGAACGGTTTCGAACGGGGTGGCGCTGCCAGCAGGCGCTTCCTGCGCGAGGTAGCCGAGGCGGGTGCGGCGGGGCATTTCGACCGCGCCTTCATCGGGCTCGATCTCGCCGATGATGGCCTTGACCAGCGTGGACTTGCCTGCGCCATTGCGGCCGACAAGGCCGACGCGGGCGCGCGGGGGGATTGCGGCCGAGGCGCGGGAAATGATGTCGCGTCCGCCGAGGCGGACGGTGATGCCGTTGATGGTAAGCATGGAAAAGGGCGCGTTCGCTTCGGGAAAATCAGGACAGATCGGGCGCGCAGTTCCCTGTCATACTCGCCCGTTGGTGGCAAGCGGAGTTGGAACCCATCAGCTTCTGCGAGCCCGCGCGCGCCCGCCCCTCGACAAGCTCGGGATAAGACTGCCCGAAGGGCAGGCGGGTGCCTCAGGCGTGTTTCGCCAATGTTCTGTAAAACGCCTGAGGCCCCCGCCTTCGCAGGGGAGCGGGTTGCTGATGGTTAGTTCGGGAGTTGTTCCTGGCCCTGCTGCGCGACCAGCGGCAGGTCTTCGTAAGCGGGCTGGAAGCCGAGCAGGCGGTAGAGGTCCGGGCGGAGGTAGGGGAAGGCATCGCCGGCGTCTTCGTGGACGCGGGCGCATTCGCCGAGGTAGCTGTCAATTGTCCGAAAAAGGCCGCGTTTCATGGTTTACCATCGGTTTGCGAAAGTACGCCATCAAGCCTTGCGCCGGCCTTTTCGAGTCGCGCCATGACATTTGCATCTCGTCAAGATTCCGCAATATCGGCGGTGGCGGGGCTGCTTTCCAACCGCCTGAAATAGCGGGGAAAGCAGGCTCCGGCCTTATTCTGATAGCTTGAGTGCTGCCTGTTGGGCATCGGGAAGGGCGGTGCCCATGCGCGCTGCCAGCGTGGGCGCGATGGCGCGCATGTCGATCTCGCCAAGGTTGCGGCCTTGGGCCACGCCCTGGCCCATGATCAGGAAGGTGGAGCGCATTTCGGGCAGGGTGGGGAAATAGCCGTGCATGCCCTTGGCCCGGCTGGGGCGGGACAGCGGCGTGTCGGCGGCAAAGTTTGCGGCCAGCGCGCCGGGTTTCAGGTCGACGAAGAAGCTGGCTTGCGGGTTGCCGCCCATTTCAGCGATCTGGACGCGGTTGGCGACCCGGGCGATGCGGGCCTGCGGATCGGCAGCGAGCTTTTCCAGCAGGGCGCCGACCATGCCGGTGAGAGCGGCATCATCGGAGCGAGCGAGGACGACGGCAATGGAGCCGCCCGAAGGCCAGGGCATGGCTTCCCACGATGCGACCTTGCCCGCACCGTCGAGCTTTATCAGGCCCGCATCGATGAACGGGCGGAACAGGCTGATATCGGTATCGGTGGCGACAAAGCCGTGATCGCTGACCACCGCCACGGTGGCATTGGGATGCGCGGAAAGTTCGGCTGCGACGATCCTGCCCACGGCGGCATCGAGCCGTTCGAGCACGGCGTTGGATTGGGCGCTGCCGGGGCCGGAGGCGTGTTCTTCATGGTCGAGACCGGCCAGATAGACGGTGAGGAAGCCGGGCTTCTTCGTTTCGATCAGGCGCACGGCGAACCTGGCGCGGTTTTCATCGCCATCGACGCTTTCGTCTATGCCATCGGCATAGGCGCCACAATCGTGTTCGAGCGCGGCATAGAGGCCATCGGTGGCCAGCGCCTTGATCATCTTGCGATCATCGGCGTGGCCCGATCGCCAGATCTGCGGCATGTTCCATGTCAGCGAGGAGACGCCGACGCTGACCGGCCAGTGGATGTTGCCGGTGGTATAGCCCGCCTTGCGCGCGACATCCCACAGCGTGGGGGCGGTGATGTCTTCGGCAAACCAGTACCAGCCGCCGTAGTTGATCTGCTTCGGATCGAAGGTGGTATTCGAAACGATGCCGTGGCGGGCCGGGGCGACGCCGGTGATCAGCGTGGTGTGGCTGGGGTAGGTCACGGTGGGCAGATTGCCGGTGACGCCGGTGGCATAGGCGCCTTCTTTCAGGAAGCGGCGCAAGTTTGGGATCTTGAGGCCGCGCCGGTCGGCTTCCAGCACATCACCGGGGCGCAGGCCATCGATCGAGACGAGCAGGACGGGAGCGGGTCTTGCCTTGGCCCGAACGGCGACGGGCGCCGTGCTGCCCAGCAGCACGACGCCCGCGACGAGGGCCTTTCCGAGAGAAAGGCTGTTCATGATCAGAAGCCTACTTTCACTGTTGCGAAGACCTGGCGCGGAGCGCCTGCCAGCAGGGTCTGGTTATCGCCGCTGAAGCCGAAGCCGTTCGACCCGATGGTGGCGACATAGCGCTTGTCGGTGAGGTTCACGCCATTGATCTGCAGTTCGACCGGCTGGCGCTGGCCGATATCGAGGCGATAGCCGATGGTGGCATCGACCAGCGTCCGCGCGCCCACCGAACGATCGTTCAGGTAGTTGAAGAAGCGCTTGGACATGTAGTTCACCCCGACGCGGCCATAGAACGTGTCGCTGTCATAGGACAGTTCGCCGCGCAACAAGTGCTTTGGCGTATCGACCTGGGTCTTGCCCTTCGTGGCGCGGATAGTGGTGGTGCCGCCCGCCCTGATGACCACGTCATCGCGGTAGGTGCTGTCGTTGTAGCTGTAGGACGCAAAGGCGCCGAAGCCGCCGGGCAGCTTTACGTCTACCGCGGCTTCGATGCCGAGGGCGCGAACGGAGCCGACGTTCTGCAGGGCATTGGTGGCACCGACGATGCCGATCGAAGTCGGGATCACCAGCAGGCGGTTCTTGAAGTTGACGTAATAACCGGCGAGCGAGGCGTTGATGATCCCCGTGCTGTAGCGCAAGCCAGCTTCGTACGTGTCTGATGATTCAGGCTTGATCGTGTCGCGGATCGCATCGAACCCCTGCTGGGTCGAGGAGAACGGTCCACCCGTGGTCGAGGCCTGGAACGCGCGCGTTACCTGCGTGAAGCCCGCGAAGGCTTCCAGCGCATTGTCGAACTTGTAGTTCAGGCCGACATGCGGCTGGAACCAGTCTTCGACCTTCAGGCTGCCGGTGGCGCGGCTGTTGGTGTTCACCAGCGAGAATGCGGTGGTATCGACCGAGTAGCCCTTCCAGCCCACATTCAGCTTCAGCGCGCCCAGATCGAGATCATCCGAGACGTAGTATTGGATGGTGTCGGTTTCGAAAGCGATCGACCACTGCGTGAAGAACGGATTGCGCTGGAACTTGCTGTGATCGCGGCCCGGATTGGTCCGGCTTTCATAGCCATAGAAGCGGCGCGACTGGATGAAATCGTTCTTTTCATACCAGCCGCCGATCAGCAGGCTGTTGATGCCATAGGTTGCGGCATAGGATGCAAAGGCGCCCTTGCGCTTGATATCGTACTCGGTGGTGCGGATGGACATCGGCACGCCGGACGGGCTGTTCAGATAAGGCGTGCCCCAGGTGCCTTGGCCATCGTTTTCATGGTAATAGCCCTTGATCGAGAATTTTCCGGTATCGCCGACAGCTGCGGTGAGGCCCAGCGCGGCGACCGTATCACGGCGCAAGCCAGATGCTTCGTAATAGGCATCATCGGCGCTGATGATCGGCGCGGGGTAGACCTTGCCTGCGGCAGGATTGAGCGGCGTGGTGGTATCGCCGCGATTGGCGCCGATATCGGCCACGCGGATCGCTTCGGCGTAGCGTGAGCGGCCGAAATTGTCCCAATCATAACCAAGGCGGCCAATCATTTCGAGGCTGAGATCCTGGTAATCGTTTTCGGCGCGGTCGGAATAGCTGAGGTAGCCATCGAGATCGACGCCACCGCCCAGCGGCATGATCGCCTTGGCATTGACCATGAAGGTGCGCTGCTTGCCTTCGCCCTTCCACTTGTCGCCGTTCTGGTACTGTGCCGAAACGTAGCCGCGCGCGCCATCGGCCGTGCCGAGGCCGATGCGGGCAAAGCCGCGATAGGTGTCGGCCGAGCCATAGGAGCCGCTGGCGGTGAGCCCGAGCGTATCCTTGGGATCGAGGGAGAAGAATTCGAGCGTGCCGCCGAGGTTGTTCGTCGATTGTGCGGCGATGGAGCCGGAGCCCTGGCTGACGCGGGTGATGCCGATGTTTTCAGGGCTGATCGCGCGGCTGATGTGCAGGCCGTTGGCATTGCCATAGGACATGTCGCCCAGCGGAATGCCATCGAGGTTGAAGCCGAGCTGGTTCTGGCTGAAGCCGCGAATGGTGACGCGGGTCGACCATTCGTAGTTGCCGAAGGCATCGGCCGACTGGAAATTGACCGAGGGCAGCTTTTCAATCGCCTTCAAGGGGCTGGTGCCCGAGGCGAGGATGGTGAGCTGCGCGGTGGACAGTTCCTGCACCTGGCGGGTCTGGCCTGCACCGAGCACGACGATTTCGGCGTCGGCAGATGCGGGGGCAGCCATTTCGGTGTCGGTTTCAGGAGCAGGTGCTTGCTGTGCGGCAGCAATGGCCGGGGCAGCAATGGCCGGGGCAGCAAGGAGCGAAGTGCTGGCAAGCAGCACGGCGGCGATACGCATGATATGATCCCTCACGTTCCACGTTGGTGTGGTGAGGTGCAACTAGGCGCAGGCTGTTGCAGGATTGTGGTGGTTCCGCGACAGATCGGGGTCGAATTCTTGACGGGAACGTGACGGAATTGGTTCAAGACTTCCAAAGCGTGCCGCTATAACGACGTAAGCCGTTGGATCGTTTCGCCACGCACGGGAGCCTGTCTTGAATACCGATGATCTGCCGCCGGTGCCGGAGCGCTTTTTCAACCGTGAGCTGAGCTGGCTGGCGTTCAACCGGCGCGTGCTGGCCGAGGCGGTGAACGGCGATTATCCGTTGCTGGAGCGGCTGCGGTTCCTGTCGATCAGCGGCAGCAATCTGGACGAGTTCATGATGGTGCGCGTGGCCGGGATCGCGGGCCAGGTGCGGCGGCAGATCGACGAACTGTCGATCGACGGGCAGACCCCGCAGCAGCAGCTGGGGGCCTTGCTCGAGGCGGTGAAGGACCTGATCGATGCCCAGCAGGACGTGCTGGCGGGCCTGAAGGACGATCTTGCCGCTGCGGGCATCCGGCTGATCGACAATGACGCGCTGAGCCGTGGCGAGATCGAGTGGCTGCGCGAATACTTCGAAGAGCATGTGGTGCCGGTGCTGACACCGCAGGCGATCGATCCGGCCCATCCGTTTCCGTTCATCGCCAACCAGGGCACGGGCATCCTGTTCCAGCTGCAGCGCAGTGCCGATGGATCGCTGGTGACCGAGATGATCCTGATCCCGCCCGCGCTGCCGCGCTTTGTGCGGCTGCCGGGCAAGAACGCGGTGTGGATCGGCATCGAGGAACTGGTGCGGCGACATGCCACGCTGCTGTTTCCGGGCTTCAGGATCCTGGGCGATGGCACGTTCCGCGTGCTGCGCGACAGCGATATCGAACTGGAGGAGGATGCCGAGGACCTGGTGCGCTATTACCGCACGGCGATCCAGCGGCGGCGGCGGGGCAAGGTCATCCTGCTGCACCTGCAGGAGAATTTCGACGCCGATGCCGAGCGGTTGCTGCGCCAGCAATTGCGGCTGGACCATGCGCTGGTGATCAAGAGCCGGGGCCTGCTGGCCATCAACGGCCTTTCGAGCGTGATCGACGAGGACCGGCAGGACCTGAAGTTCGATCCCTATAACCCGCGCTACCCGGAGCGGGTGCTGGAGCATGACGGGGACTGCTTTTCCGCGATCCGCGAAAAGGACCTGGTGATCCACCACCCATACGAAAGCTTCGAGGTGGTCATCGATTTTCTGCGCCAGGCAGCGGCCGATCCCGATGTGGTGGCGATCAAGCAGACGCTCTATCGTGCGGGCAAGCAATCGGCGGTGATCGCGGCACTGATCGCGGCGGCAGAGGCGGGCAAATCGGTCACCGCCGTGGTCGAGCTGAAGGCGCGCTTCGACGAGGAGCAGAACCTGATGTGGGCCGCGCAGCTGGAGCGCGCGGGCGTGCAGGTGATCTATGGCTTCGTCGACTGGAAGACCCACGCCAAGGTCAGCCTGGTGGTGCGGCGCGAAGGCGGAAGCTATCGCACCTACTGCCATTTCGGCACGGGCAATTACCACCCCGTCACCGCGCGCATCTACACCGACCTGTCGTTCTTCACCGCCGACCCGCGCATGGGGCGCGATGCGGGGCAGCTGTTCAACTTCGTGACCGGCTATGTCGAGCCCAAGCACACCGAACTGCTGGCAATCAGCCCGATCAACCTGCGCGAGAAGCTGTACGAATGCATCGACCGCGAAGTGGCGCTGGCGGCCAAGGGGCGGCCCGGCACGATCTGGGCCAAGCTGAACCAGCTGACCGACCCGGACCTGATCGACCGGCTCTATCTGGCGAGCATGGCGGGCGTGGAGATCCGGCTGGTGGTGCGCGGGATCTGCTGCCTGCGGCCGGGGGTGCCGGGCCTTTCGGAAACCATCGAGGTCAAATCGATCATCGGGCGGTTCCTCGAGCACAGCCGCATCTGGGCGTTTGGCAACGGCGCGCGCATGCCCAACAAGCGGGCGCGGGTGTTCATCTCTTCGGCCGACGGGATGAGCCGCAACATGGGGCGGCGCGTGGAAGTGCTGGTGCCGGTGAAGAACCCGACGGTGCATGACCAGATCCTCGATCAGGTGATGCTCGCCAACCTGCTGGATACCGAGCAGAGCTGGGAGCTGGGACCGGACGGCGAGTACGAGCGGTTCGATAAGGGTGACCCCTCGTTCAACCTGCACGGCTACTTCATGACCAACCCGTCGCTTTCCGGGCGCGGTGCAGCGCTTTCCAAGGGCAGGAAGGTTCCCAAGCTTGCGTTGCGGCGCGGTGCGGCTAACCGTGGCTGAGTGAACACACCGCAAAGCA
>JAPLPG010000164.1:0-3779 GCA_026400375.1 Novosphingobium sp.
GACTGCGACACGAGATCGTAGATCTCGGTGACGCCGAAGCGTTCGATCTGCTCACGGCTGACGGTCGAGGCGGATCGCGGGGTCTCCACCAGCGTCTTGTCGAAACCGAAGATCGAGCTGACATCATTGATCGGCAGAGCGCCGAGCGAGCCGGTGACGACGATGGTCTGATCCGGTTCGGTGCTGGCCTGCGGCTCTTCCTGCGCAAGGGCCGTGCCGCTGAGCGCGGTGCAAGCCAGCAATGCGGCAAAGCCCCGCACGAGATGGCGGTTGCGCGTGCGGCGCTGGGTGTGTTCTGCGAGTGAAACCCGGTGTTGCATTGACGTAACCCCCCTTGGACGCATTTTCACGCATCGCCTTCCCCTTCGAAGAACGATTGCGCTTGGTTGAACCGCGCCTCTCCCTGTGGTCTGTGACGTATCCGTCTTCTTTCCCGTACTTCCGACCCTTCGATCACGCCGCGGTCGTGCGGGCGATACGCAAGTCGCGCACGGTGTATTCAATCGCCCCGAAGCGCTGGTGCGTGCGCCGTGGTTTTCATGGCCTTTTTGCCCGCCTGAGCCGCTCATCCTCGAACCGGGCAAAGCGCTGTTCCAGGTCTGCCTGAAGCGCGGCTTTCCGGTTTTTAGACAAGTATTTGCCGCATGGCGCCGATGCCATGTCGGCGCAGGCTGGCACGGCCTTCAGCGCGACCGGATCGCTCCACAGCGGCTCGCCCGGAAGGAAGGACCAGTGCAGGGAGGCGCGGGCAACTTTCTTCAGATCGGCATAGCCCAGCCCCTGTTCGTGCACGGCGCGGACGTATTCGTTGGTCATGTCGGAGCGCAGCACGCCCTGATCGTCGGTCGACAGCACCACCGGCACGCCGTGCGCGCGGTAGAGATTGAGCGGGTGGTCGGCGCCCTTGACGCCGAGGATGACGTCATTGCTCGTCAGGTTGATTTCCACCGCCACGCCATCGCGCGCCATGCGGGCCATGGTGTCCTCGGCGGCATCCTCGAACGCGATGCCGGTGCCGTGGCCGATGCGTCTTGCCCCCACCGCCACCGCCTGCGCGATATGATCGCGCAAGTCCTGCGGCGGCACAAGGCCCAGCGTCACCTCGCCAGCGTGGAGCGACAGTTTCACTTTCGGGTATCTGGCAGCAAGGAAGCGGATCATCGCCATGTGCAGCCTGTAATCGCGCCGCGCCGGGTATGCGTCCTCGGGCATCACGATATTCACGCCGACGAAGCGCGGATCGGCATCGGCCATCATGAAGCCCGCGATCAGCGAACGGTAAACCTGGCCGGGCGGCAAGGCCCGCAGCGCCTGGAACAGGTACTGCACCGCGACGTTGCAGCCGGGCTCTGCCGATGCGGTGCCGCAGGACATGGTCTTTTCCGACAGGGCCTCGTCGGCATCGAGTTCCGCCCGCGCTTTTGACAGGAGCGGAGCGAGCGCCCTGACCTCGGCCGCATAGCGCGCTGGCAGGTCAGGCTCGGCCAGCGGGCCCGCCGGTGCGGCAGCGACCGAGGATCCCAGCGCCGCCGTGTTGTGATCGAGTTCGAGATAGGAAAGGTTGTCTGCCGCCGCGATGCGTCGCGCCGCCACAAGCATGAGCGCGGCTTCATCGGCAATGGGGCCGAACCGGGCGAACGATCCGAAGAACTGGTTGTGGCCGGTCAGATCATTGCGGCCAACGCCGCGCTGCCAGCCACGCGTGGACATGGCATTGACCAGACGGTCATAGCCGAACTCGTCCGCCATGGCGAACTGGGCGATCGTGCGATCCGGCGCGCAGGGTGGAGGTTCCACGCCAAGCCCGCTGGCATCGACGCAGAAGCCCTTGGCACTGGCCCATTCGAGGAAATCCTCGGCATAGATGGCGCCAGCCAGATGATTGTGCAGGTCGCCGCCCTTGGGCATGCCGCGCAGGAGAACGCGCAAGGCTGGCGGGCTGTTTCTGGCCTGGTCCAGCAATGCCGCCACCGCCGCCTCTCGCGCAGGATCGGCGGCGAACGGGTTTGCCAGAACGCGTGTTGGAGCGCTGGCGAGAGCGGCGGCCGCGACAGCCAAGCGCATGCGTGCGCGCCAGCCTGCTGCCGAATACCCCCCTGCCATGCGTGGTTCCTCCATCGCGAAAAATGCGATGGCGCGTGGGTAAGGACTTGACCTGTTTCACACAAACGCAATGAATCCGACACAGCGTTGCAAAAAACAGGTAGCCCCCAGCCGTGCCAGCCTTCTCCCGTTTCCTGCGTTACTTTCTGGCGGTGGGTCGTCTCGGCTCGATCCGCAAGGCCGCCGACGAACTCAACGTCTCGGCCTCTGCCATCGACCGGCAGATCCTGAATGTCGAAGCCGAGATCGGCATGCCCTTGTTTGAACGCCTGCCCACCGGTCTGCGCCTGACATCGGCGGGAGAGATCATGATGGCCGCAGGTGGCAGGTGGCAGAAAAGCCTGAGCGAAGTGCGCGCCCAGATCGAGGACTTGCGCGGGTTGAAGCGCGGACACGTGGAAATCGCGGTGATCGATGCCCTGACCAAGGGCGCGATCCCGGCGGCAATCCAGTCGATCCAGAGCCGCTACCCCGGCATCACCATCGACGTGAAGGTGACTGGTAATGATCAGGTCCGCCGCATGATCGCCAGCAACGAAGTCGATTTCGGCATTTTCTTCGATCCGCAATCCTACCGCGACATCACCGTGCGCGCCTTTGTCGATGTGCATCTGGGATTCATCACCCCTGCAGGCCATCCCTTTGGCCAGCAGCCCGAAGCGCGCTTTTCGGCCTGCATCGGCTCGCCCGTGGTCACGCCATCGGCCGGGCTTGCGGTGCACCAGCAGATCGCGGTGCTGGAAGGCACCACACGTGCCACCCTCGACAAGAAGGCGACGAGCAACAACATCCAGATGATCACGTCGCTGGTGCTTCAGGGCGTGGGGATCGGCATCCTCACCTCGCTTGACGTGATCACCGAGGTAAGGGCCGGCCTGCTGTCATTCACGCGCATTTCCGATCCGGTGCTGCGCCCGATGACACTGGCCCTGTGCACCGCGACCGCCCGCCCGCCATCGTATGCCGCCGATATCGTGCTGGGTGAAATGCAAAGCGCGTTCGGCCAGCTTGCCTATCCGGCAGGGATCGCAGCGGCCACATAGCGCAGCGTGCTGGTGCAAAAAGGCGTGGGAAGCGCAATTGCCCCGCGCCATGCGAGGCGATAACTGCACAGTTCTATAAGCTGCAAACGGACTTTCCGGACATGACCGATTCCCCAGCGCCGGTGCTCAATTACATCGCGTACGAGGATTTCCTCGCCAAGGTACGGGGCCTTTCGCGCACCCTGGCGGCCGACAGCTGGAAGCCCGATTTCATCATCGGCATCGGGCGCGGCGGGCTGGTTCCGGCGGTCTACATCAGCCATGAACTGCAAGTTCCGATGCTGTCTGTCGACCATTCGTCGAAAGTGCCCGGCTTTGCCGACGAGCTGTTGGGCAAGGTGGCGGGCAAATCGGCCGACGGGACGCGGCTGCTGTTCGTGGACGACATCAACGACAGCGGCGGCACCATCGCCTATATCCGCAACCTGCTGGCACAAAGCGGGTGCAACCCCGAAAACCTGCGCTTTGCAGTGCTGATGGACAATTGCCGGTCGCAGGCGCGGGTGGACTATGCCGCCGAGGAAATCGACCGCGCGCAGGACAAGCGCTGGTTCGTGTTCCCGTGGGAAGCGGTCATGACCGAACAAACGCTGGCCGAAGAAGCCCACGCGGTGCCGGAGAGGCTCGCCTAAC
>JAPLPG010000164.1:3861-6674 GCA_026400375.1 Novosphingobium sp.
ACCAGATCGCGCCCGACGAGGAACTGGTAGAACCCGATGGCACAGACATGCAGGCCGATCAGCGCCAGCGCCACCTTGAAGGCAGTTTCGTGGAATTCGGCTGCCGCGCGTCCGCTGTCGAAGCTCAGATAATCGGCCAAGGGTCCGGACTCCAGACCATCGACGTCGACCGAGAACAGCCCGGCCGCGACCAGCGTCAGCAGCACCAGCAACAACGCGGCAACGCTCCACCCGCCCAGCGGATTGTGCCCATCGGTCGCGTGCTCATCAGCCGCCTTCCGGGCATAGGCGACGACTTCGCCCGGCCCCTTGACGAAGTGCGCAAAGCGCGCGGTGCGCGATCCAGCAAAGCCCCAGAACACGCGGAACAGCAGCAAGGCGAGGATGGCAAGGCCCGATGTGCGATGCCAATCCATCTCGTGGTTCTCCCCGCTCCACCACGAAAAGCTGAACAGCGCGATCAGCGACCAGTGGAACAACCGCACCGGCGCGTCCCAGATGCGGACCTTGGGCGTCACGTCATGACGTTTCACGCTGGCCTGCCGCGATCAATCGCTGCGCGCCGATGGCCATTGCATTGCCGGTTCCGGTCGCCATCACCAGCTTGTCAGCCTCGGCGATGAGCTTCTTGGCGTGGCCATCGAACGTGGCGCGGTCCGTCCAGATTGCGGGCAAGGCATCGGTCTTCACGCCGGCGCCGGGCCCGGTGCCTTTCGGGAACAAGGGAACCTGCGCGCGCGCAACGGCGGCGATCGTCTTGGCAGCACCTGCCATCTTGGCCTTGTCCGCGCCTCCGGCCAGTTCATCCTTGATCACCTTCATCGCGCCGCCCATCTTCTTGAAGTTGGCCTGGCGGGCGGCGATCGTATCGGCCGGCGATGCTGCGATGGCAAGAGTTCCGCCTGCTGCGGCAACAAGCGCAAGGGCGGCGGCGAAAGTGCGGTTTCCGGGCTTGGTCATGGCAAGGTCCTGTCTTGTGGTAGCGAGATCACAGCGGCTTCAGCGCCAGGGCGGAAGGCGGCTTTTGGGGAAACACCCTGGAATAGGCCTCGCGTACCGTAGCAAGGCCATCTTCAACCATTTTGGCTGCCGTTCGTCCATAGGTGTCGGCGATGTCCGTCCGGGCGTTGCGAGCCGCCAGCAGACGCAGCATCGGTTCGAGGCCGGGATGCCACGGGCCGCCCAGCACCCGGTGCAGCGCCGTCACGCCGCTGGCATCGGCGACATTCACATCCGGCGCCAGATCGAGCGCCCGTGCCAGGGCATCGGCACTCTGGCTTGAGGCGGCAGCCAGCAGCAAGTTCGTGCCATTGGCAAGGACCAAGTGCGGGTCGGCCCCCGCCTTCACCAGCAGCGCCATCACATCTGCCTGCCCCGCCAGTGCCGCGCTGAACAGAGGCGGCGTTGGCGGCACGGGCGGCGGTGCCATGCCAAAGTTCGCTTCGGTGACCCAGGTGATGCGCGATGGCCCGGTTAGCGCATTGGCGTCGGCCCCGGCTGCCAGCAGCGCCGCAACCAGCGCGCCCTGCCCTGCCGCTGCGGCCACGTGAAGCGGACGCGTGCCGTTGCGGTCGACTTCGGCAAGATCCCAGCCGCCGCGCGCCAGCAGCAGTTCGGCCGCTGCCCAGTTCTTCTGGTAGAGCGCAAGTTGCAGCGCGCTGGTGCTTTCAGGGCCGCGATGGCGGATGTCCGCCCCAGCCTTGACCAGCAAGGCCACCGCTTCGGCCTGGCCACTGGCAATGGCAAAGAACAGCGGCGTGAACCCGGCAGGAGTTATGCGGTTTACTTTCGCGCCAGCCTTGATCAGCAGCGCAGCAGCTTCGGCGTTGCCAGCAGATGCCGCCCACATCAGCGGCGTTTGCCCGCGGGAATCGGCGGTATCGGCCTTGGCTCCCCGCGCGAGCAGCTTCGCCACCGTTTCAGCCGACGCAAACCGCGCGCACAACGCCAGCGGCCAGGCTCCTTCGGCGCTGATCCGGCGCGGATCGGCACCGGCTTCGAGCAGCGCATCCACGATTGCCGCATTGCCGCGTTCACATGCCAGCGCCAATGGGGTGAGGCCATTGCTATCGGCCAGGTTCGGCTTTGCCCCATGCTGCAGCAACAGCAGGACCAGCGCCGGGTCCTGCACTTCGACCGCGCGCGCCAAGGGGCTTTCCCCGTAATCGAGCAGGGCATTGGCATTGGCGCCGGTTTCCAGCGCGACACGCAGGGCCGTGGCGTCATCATTGGCAATGGCGCCTGCAATCGGGACCGGCACCGCACTTGCCAGCAACACGCCGGCCACCACGTCAAGCATCGCGCAAGCCTTTCAGTGGCCCGGTGCTATCGCCAAAGGTCGTTGCCGGAACGCCCAGCAAGTTCAGCCCGGCCAGCATCAGGTTCGACATCGGCGTGCCCTTGTCCACTTGCAGATGCCGCCCGCCCTGGACCAGCCCGCCGGCCAGAATCACTGGCAAGTCCATGAAATCATGGTCATTGGAATCACCGAACGCCGATCCCCGCAGTACCAGCATGGTATCGAGCAGCGATCCGTCGCCATCGCGCGTGTCCTTCAGCCGCTGCAACATGTAGGCGAAGAACTGCATGTGATAGCGATTGATCACCGCCAGCTTGGCCATCTTTTCCGGGTTGCTGCCATGATGGCTGAGCATGTGGTGCGAATCCGGCACCCCGATTTCAGGATAGGTCCGGTTGGAAATCTCCCGCCCGATCATGAACGTGCCGACTCGCGTCATGTCGGTCTGTAGCGCCATGACCTGCAGGTCGATCATCAGTTTCACGTGTTCGGCAAAATCATCGGGAATGCCCGC
>JAPLPG010000164.1:6696-10990 GCA_026400375.1 Novosphingobium sp.
ATGCCCGCCGGGGCCTGCATCGCGGTGTTGCGGGCGGCAGATGGAGACCCTTGCGCGCGCTGGATACGCTTTTCGATGGCGCGCGTGGCGTCCATGTACTCGTCCAGCTTGTGCCGGTCTTCCATGCCCAGGGCGCCCGAAAGCCGCGCCGCATCCTCACGCACGAAGTCGAGTATCGAGCTTTGGCGGCGCAGTTGGGCAAGGCGACCGGCCTCGTCCAGCGTCTCGCCATCGCCGAACAGGCGTTCGAACACTTCGCGCGGATTTGCTGTTACCGGCAGCGGCACGGTGGGTGTCAGCCACGAGATGCCATTGGTATAGGCGCAGGAATAGTTGATGTCGCAGCTGCCGAGCAGGCTGGCCTGGTCGATGCCAAGTTCGAGCGACGGGATCTGCGTGGCACCGCCCGGATTGAGGCTGCCCAGATGCGCGGCAAACACCTGGTCCATCGAAACGCCGCAGCGGATATCCGGCCCTTCGGTCTGCCGCGCATGGGTGCCGGTCAGGAACGCCGGGCAGGATCGGCCATGCCCGGCAGGCCTGTCGCCAAAGGCTGCGGCCTGGGGGTGGCCGAGGCCGCTGACCACCAGAATGTCGTTGCGGTGGGGTTTGAGCGGGGCCAGCGTTGGCGACAGGACGAAATCCGCCCCTGTGCCCGCAGGCCGGTATTTGCCCATGGTCATGCCGTTCGGAGTGAAGAACACCTGCAGGCGTTTGGGCCGCTGCGCCACATCGGCGGCCCGGGCGCCAGGCATCATCGCTTCGAGGAAGGGCAGCGCCATCGAGGTGCCAAGACCGCGCAACATGGTGCGGCGCGAAAGCGGCGCGCGGCGCAAGATCATCGGCCGACCTCCGCCGAGGCAACCTTGACCGCAGGTGCCTTTCGCATGGTGAACGCAGGACTGGTGACGATGCCGCGGACGATGGCCTGCACGCGATAGTCCTCCCTTGCCGCCTGGCGCGCGATGGCGCGCACGCTCGGCATGTCGTTCGGCCCGAGGCCCCGCGCCAGCGCGTACGTCATCAGGCGCTCGGTAAAAGCCTGGGCAAACTCGTCGCGCCGGTCAAACAGCACTTGCTGCAGCCCGGCAAAGCCGCGGATGTTGCGGCCATCGGGCAGCGTGGCCGTGTTGTCGATCGCCTGCCCGGCATCGACAGTGCGCCACGCGCCCACGGCGTCGAAGTTCTCCAGCGCGAAACCCAGCGGGTCCATCCTGGCGTGACAGGCGGCGCAGCTGGGATTGGCACGGTGCAGTTCCAGTTGCTGGCGCGCGGTCAGCCTGCGTCCATCATGCTCGGCCTTCAGCGCGGGCACATCGGGCGGTGGCGGCGGTGGTGGCGAGGCGAGCATGTTGTCGAGAATCCACTTACCGCGCTTCACCACCGAGGTGTGATTGCCGTAGGACGTAACCGTCAGGATGCTGGCTTGGCCCAGCAACCCGCCACGCGCCGTGGCGGGATCTAGGCTCACCTTGCGAAACGCGGTGCCGTTCACCCCGCCGATGCCATAGTGCCGCGCCAGCCGCTGGTTGAGAAACGTGTAATCGGCCCGGATGAAGTCGGTCACCGGGCGGTTTGCCGCCAGCACATAGGCGAAGAACATCTTCGTCTCGGTCGCCATCGCGGCGCGCAGGCGGGTGTCGAATTCCGGGAATTCGGTGATGTCGGGGCGTTGCTGATCGAGATTGCGCAGATAGAGCCACTGTCCGGCAAAGTTTTCGGTCAAAGCCTGCGCCTTGGGGTCGGCCAGCATGCGCGCGATTTCGGCATTCAGCACGCCTGCCCTGCGCAAGGTGCCGTTTTCGGCCAGCGCAAGCAGGCGTTCATCAGGGATCGAACTCCACAGGAACAGCGCCAGCCGCGTGGCCAGATCGTGGTCCGACACCCCATAGGCGGTCCCGGCAATGCCGGCCGGTGGCGGGCTTTCCATCACGAACAGGAATTGCGGCGAAACAAGGATCGCCTCGACCGCTGCCTCGATGCCCTGCTCGAACGAGCTCCTCGCGCGTTCGGCAGCATAGAGCCGCATCAGCGGGGCAATGTCGGTGGTCGATACCGTGCGCCGCCATGCCCGCCGCGCCAACGCGCCGATAATGGAGCGGGCGCAAGGCGTCTCGTCTGCCGCGCTGCGCGGACGGCAATGGAACACCGCGCGCTGGCTTGGCGTCTGCGTCATCCCCTTGGGGTCATAAGGCCCGGCAACGTCCAGTTGCAGCACGTCGCGCGGGAAGTTGCGCTGCGAATAGCGCGGGTGCATCCGCCATGACGGCACCTGCAACGTGCCCGCGCGCCTGCCGTCAACCCACACGTCCATCGGCAGCATCCGGGGCTTGTCGAGCGGGAGCGGCACGTAATCGGTATTGTTGCGCAGCCACTGGACAGTCTCGTCCGGCCAGGTCTGCCGCCGGAACGAGACGCTGATGCGATGCGCCCCCGCTGTCAGCGGCACGCGCAACGAATAGCGGTCCTCGATCAGCCGGTCGGTCTCGTTGTTGGTGTTGGAATTGAGCCAGGCAACGACATCGTAAAGTCCATCGTAGCGTGCGTTGTAGGGCACCGCGGTGCCACCGCGCGATGCCAGCGGCAGGTCGAAGCCGGCGCGCTCGTTATAGGCCGGGACGCCCGAATTCATCACCGAGCCATCCTTGGGGACCTGCCAGGTGGTAACGAACGCCCGCGCCGGAACCAGCCCGGTTGCCTGCCGGGCCACCTTGTCCGCCACGGTGACATAGCGCTCCATCAAGGTCGGCGAAACGCTCAACACATCGGCGATATTGTCGAACCCGAAGCCCGAATTGTCCGGCGGCAGATCGCGGGCGACATCGGCTTCGACCCCCAGCAGATCGCGCACGGCATTGGCATATTCGAAACGGTTGAGACGCCGTATGGCGCTGCGGCCCGGATCGGGGTGGGCCGCCAGATATTGTGCGCGCCCGGCGTCCAGCCACTCCACCAGCGCCGCGCGCTGGGCCATGGCAGGCTGAGGCTTGGAATGCGGCGGCATTTCGCCCGATGCCACGCGGCGCAGGATCTTTTCCCACGCTTCGGCATTGCGGCCCGTGGCGATATCGCTGGCTTTCAGATCGGCGACGGACAGGCCCGCAACCCTGTCAAAATCGTTGTGGCAGCGCGAACAGTACTGGTCGAGCATCGGTGCCACCATCGCCGCGCGATCTTGCGACAGGGCGATGGCGGCGGGGCTTTCGGCATCGGAAGAAGCGACAACGCAGGTGCCCGTAAGCAGCGCGCTGGCAATCAATGCAGATCGTCCGGCGGGCACCCGCCAACCCCGCTTCATTCGAATTGCGCCCTCGTACTTCGGCCCGAAGGCCGAATGCCTGCCCTGCGACGGGGCCTATCGGGCGGTGGTGCGAGCGTCCATTGCCATTAACAGGACGTGCCGTGTGCATAAATCGTGCACACCGCTATCCTTCCAGCCACCTGACCAGGGCGCTACCGGGATCATCGAGGATGGCGCGGGTCGGCCCCTGCTCCACGCTGACGCCATCGCGCAGGAAACAGACGCGATCGGCACTGCGCGCGGCATCATCCACATCGTGCGAGACGAAGATGATCGGCATCGCACTTGCCGCCCTGATTTCGGCAAGCAGCGCATGAAGCGCGCGCCGGGTGGGCTGATCGACCGCCGAAAACGGCTCGTCGAGAAGCAGGACATGGGGATCGCGCGCCAAGGCCCGGGCAAGCGCGACACGTTGCTGCTGCCCGCCCGAAAGCTCGGCCGGATAGCGCGCGCCAAGACCTTCGAGATGCACTCTTGCAAGCAATTCAGCCGCTCGCGCCTCGCGCTCGACCCGCGACTGCTCGAGGATGGCTTCGGCAATGTTGCCCAGCGCGGTCATGTGAGGGAACAGGGCGTAGGACTGGAACACCATTCCCACCCGCCGCCTTTGCGGGGGAACATTCGTGGACAGGTCGCGATCCAGCCACACGTTCCCGTCGCAAGCGATCCGCCCCTGGGCAGGCTGGTACAACCCGGCAACGGCGCGAAGGATCGTGGTCTTTCCCGCACCGGATGGCCCGACCAGCGCCAACGTTTGCCTGGGCGCGACCTCCATCTCGACATCGAGCGCGATCGGCGCGGGTTGCGTCAGTCTGATCGATAGCCCTTCAGACACGCTGCCGGGTCCGTCCGCCCAGCAGGAAGCTGGCGGTTACAGCCACCAGCGACACGACCATCAGCAAGGCGGCCATGCGCGCGGCCGCGGGATTGTCGAAAGCCTGCACGCGATCATAGATCGACAGCGACAGCGTGCGCGTCTCGCCGGGGATCGAC
>JAPLPG010000173.1:0-3029 GCA_026400375.1 Novosphingobium sp.
TCGCCTTCATGGCGTTCGCGGAATTCACCCACGGTCATGCCGGCCACGGGAGAGCCTGCCGTCACCGTCGCCTCGATGAAGTAGGACGATATGTTGATCGCCTCGTCCATGCCCTGTGCCGCACTGCGATTGGTCGGCAGCAGCCGCCAGCCGACGCTGAGGAACACCAGGCCGACCGCCAGCAGCGCAAGGCCGGTCGGCAGGTAATCGAACATGCGAAACGGTTCGCCGGTCATCTCCTCCCGAACGCGCGATACGATGATGTTGGGCGATGTGCCGATCAGGGTGGTCAACCCGCCCAGCAGCGAGGCGAAGGCCATCGGCATCAGATAGAGCGAGGGCGATGACTTGTTCTTGCGGGCCATCTGCACGGCGCCCGGCATCAACATCGCCAGCGCGCCAACGTTCTTGATGAAGCCCGAAGCCAGCCCCACGGCGGCCGACATGACCAGCATCTGCCGCTGCGGGGTCTTGATCCGCGTGGCCAGCGATTGCAACAGCCCCTCGATCATGCCCGAACGCTGGACGGCGGCGGAAAGCACGAGCGCGGACCCGACGATCACCACGATGTCATCGGAGAACCCGGCAAAGGCATCCTTGGGCGAGACGACGCCGAGCGCCACCGCGCCAAGCAGCGCGATCACTGCCGTCACATCGTAGCGAAAGCGTCCCCACAGGAACAAGGCCATCATCCCGCCGAGCGTGGCCAGCGAAAGCCATTGGGCGGTCGTCATTGCAATAACAGGCTCATCCCGTCCTGAATGCCCGAACCGCGCTCCGGGTTCCGACAGTCCGGGCTGCGCCAGTCCAGGTTGTGACAGTTCAGGTTGTGACAGTCCGGGTTTCTGACTGGGGCGCTACCCGAAGCGCAGCTCGCCCTGAACCGGCGCCTTGCGCGCGGGCGGGGGTGCGGCCATGCGGTGCGACAGCAGGCAGCGCGCCATGCCCTGCAACACGTAGACCGCATGGCGCTGCCCGCCGCGATTCTCATGATCCACGGCAAAGCCCTTGTAATAGCGGCGCAAAAGCCCGGCGCCGACAAGTTCCGAAACCGCGCGGCTGAGGTTGGTCTTGCCCGAAGCGCGCACCCTTTCACGCACTTCATCCTCCACCAGCGCGGCGGCGGCGGCAGGGTCCTGGGGCATGCGGTCTTCGAGGATCAGGTCGGATTTCACCCGCTCGGCCAGCGCCACGCGCCGGGGATCGCGCCCGCCCATCGGGGCCAGGCTGTCACACAGGAAGTCGCGCAGCGTCATCTCGCGTCCGCCCCGGCGCACGAACGGCCCCGCCTCCCCCCGCGCATCGGCCACTTCGGCAATCAGGCTGAGCACCATGAAGGCATAGCGCGGCCGCGTGCTCATCTGCGCAAGGCAATCAAGCAGCGACGATACCGGGCTGGGGGAGCTGGCGCCCGAAGAGGATGCACCTGGGAGGATCGCTGCGTGGAACATTTCGTGATTCAACAAAGCACATAACGGGATTCCTGTGAATCCCTTCCGTGCCCGGCATCACCCGAAATCCAACATTTGTCTCCTGTGACACTTTGCCCGAGGGTAAAGTGTCACGCGTGGCCCTTTGTCCTGCGCTTTGCGCCAAGTCCCGCGACCCGGTTGCCCGGGTTCAAAGGCAATTCGTTGACTTGAAACGGTGCAGCTGGCGGGCGTGTCTTCACCACCACCAGCCGACAGGAGTAGGACATCAGCACATTCATTGAACGCCAGAACGGGAACCCAAGGCCTTGCCAGTGAACCAGCTCGGGCGATGGGTAACTCGCTTCAATCAGGCACCACTGCCAGATGCAGAACGGGCGTTAGGTGGGGGAATTTTTGATTCAGATTACCACTGCGTCAATTGGCTAGCTGCAAACAGCGTTCTTCGCCTTGGGATTTGCGATGAAAGCGATGGACTTGGCGGGCAAACGCAAGCCTCCGGTCACCGACGCGCCCTGCAGACCCGACAGAGACCCATCTGCTTTCAACGTCGGCGTCTTCCCATTCACGGTCACCTGCGTGCCGTCCAGCGACGGTGCCTGCAGCAGCGAGACTTTCGCTCCCCGTCCAAGGTTGATGGTCTGGAGCCCTGTCCCTAGATTGATGGTGACGAGTCCCACGCCGCCCTTCGTGTTCGGCATGCAGTGGGCAAAAATTCGCAGGCTGGTGTCAGGCGATGTCGGTGCCTGGAGAACGGTCGTTCCCATAGTGCGCCGCCACAGCACAGCCGCCCAGTAGTTGGGACGCGGTTCCTTCGTCGCCTGATCGATCAGAGAGTAGTCCGATGCAGCGAGCGTGTTGTGGAACACCACCCTGACGCCTTTCTGGGCAAGCAGACCAAGCTGATTGACGTACCGGAAGCTATCCAGGAAACTGTTCGCCCAAGGGCTTCCTCCACAAGCTGCTTGTGCCGTTTCGGTCACCCACATCGGGTCGCCGGGTTCGTACTTATCGCGCAGGGCCGAATAGTACTTCCAGTCCCGCAGCGTCAGGTCGAGCCATTCAGGCGCAAGCGCCTCCGCCTTGTCCGCCTTTTTCGCCTGTGTGTTGCTGCAACGCTGCGAAACGCCGCCATAGAAGTGGTAAGACACCGCATCGACGGTGTTCGGGCTGGCCTTCATCAACTCTTCGGTCTGCAGCATCCGTGCCAGCGTCGCGACGGGTATCTTGCTACGGTCGGCACCCTCGCCAACACCGCCCGGGCCAACGATCGTGGTTCCGGGTGACGTCTCGCGCGCCCAGTTCCGGAAGATCGCGAAGTCGCGCGTATAATCGGCGACGGAATAGCCTTGCGGCAGACGTCCCAGCGAGGCGGCATTCGGTTCGTTGATGAACTCGGCAAATCCGAGTTCTCCTCCTGAAGACCGCGTCAGATCCAGCAGTCTCTGAGCCTGCTCAGTCTTCCAGACACCCCCCGGCCCTCTCGGGCCTTCGCTGACCGCGAAGCTTACGCCCACTTTTGCGTCAACCGCGCGGGCGAAATCGACCACTCCGCGCCATTGATCACGGGTAAGAATCTGGTTGTAGCCTGCGGGAGGC
>JAPLPG010000173.1:3055-15505 GCA_026400375.1 Novosphingobium sp.
CGCATATATGCCGGGCCCAGGTGCTTGGTCAGCGCGCGAAGGCGCTTGTCGGCCAGGTTTTCGGGCGGTCGCTGCCGGTACTGTTCGTCCGCAGGTCCGCCATAGGGCGCCCAGAACCGGCCGCCGGTTACCTCCACCATCTCGACGTTATACGACTGAAAGCGCTCGTCGACCTGCGCGATGCGCGGCAGCTGATCCAGACGCATGCCGCCGCTGCCAGGAGTGGCGAGCACCCCCCCGCTCACCAGCAGAAGCGCGCCGAGCGAACACGTGGTCGCCTTCCGAATCATGGTCATGAGATGGTCCTTTCGATATTCATCACGATGTAAAGTCACGCTTCGCTTGCGACCTGTTCGCGTAGTGCGAGTTCTGTATCTGGCAGCGCCTTGCGGTTAACACTTAAGAACAGGGCGAAGAGCCCTGCGAAGGCCGTCAGTCCGGCGATCCAGCCCATCGTCAGTCGGAAGCCTGCGGGCGAGGGCAATTGCGCTCCGCTTGCCGGATCGGTCAGCGTCGCAGTCGCCAGCAGCACGGCGATCACCTGCGCGCCGATGGCCGAGGCGATGCCGCGGGTCACCGCGATGGTGCCAATCGCCTCCCCGGTCCGCGCTTCGGGTACGGTGCCTACGATGACGTTGTAGATCGCCGCGTTCAGGATCGTGGTGCCAAAGGAGATCACGCTCAGGATCAGAATCACCGCGATGAGCGTGCCCGGCAGGCCGATGCCGATGGCCCAGCCCACGACGGCCAGCAGGACGCCGGCGATCACCGTCAGGCGATCTCCGAAGGTCTTGGTCAACCACCCGGAGAGGGGACCCGCAAAGAAGGACAGGACGTTTGAGGGCAGCTTAGCAAGGCCCGCTACGGTCGCGCCCAAGCCTAGGCCGGCCATCGTCCATACGGGAGACTGGGTGTACGCAGAGAAGACCAGCACGACCTGCATGGTCCCCGCGCCAAGGCAGAGGGTCATCAGGTTGGCTAATGCAACGTTCCTCAATCCCAACAGACGCAGGTCGACGAAGGGTTCGCGCGCCTGAAGGCTACGCCGCGCCCAGTAGGCCATGATCAGCATGCCAGCCGCGATCGCCCCCCAGACCCAGGGATCGCTCCACCCCAGCGCCTTGGACTGGCTGACGCCATAGAGCATCGCCATGATGCCGGGCGCGGGGAGCAGGCCTTCCACCCAGTCGATCGGTTCCTTGGGCGGGATACCGGGCCTGCCCGGGACCCAGAAGGTGATCGCCAGCCAAGACAGGCCAAGCAGGATTGCGCTAACCACGAAGAGCCAGTGCCAGTTGAGATTGTCGACAATCAATCCGCCCAGCACGAGCCCGACCGCCACGCCCACGCCCGAGCCGGTGGTCATGAGTCCGACGGCCACCGGAATGCGCTCTTTCGCGATCGCCTCGCGAATGATGCCGATGCTGAGAGGAATGACCGCGACGGACAAACCCTGCAACGCCCGCCCGGCGAGGACGACACCAAAACTGTCTGTCGCCGCGCTGATCAACGAACCGATGGTGGCGATCACCAGCATCCACAGTGTCATCCGCTTGCGGCCGTAGATGTCGCCCATTCGGCCGACCAGAACGCCGGCTGCGGCGCCGATCAGCATGTGCATGGTCACCAGCCAGCCCGCGGTGATCGGGTCTCCGAACTCGCGGATCAGAGTCGGCAGCGCGGCATACAGCATCGCCGATTCGAAAGTGGCTGCGATTTCAGCCAGGAAGAGCGCCGAGATGATCGGCCAATAGCTGGTCTTCATGTCTCGAGAATCCTAGCCGAGAGTACACAACGAGGCGGGTTCAAAAGTGACAGGCCGGTGAACCCCTTGCAGTTGTCAACTGATGCAGCATGGCAGACACATGCTCTGCCGGACCGACCGACCTCTGCAATGGCGTAGTCGACCACATTTTGCGGGCCTGGTGCAGCGCGATGATGTTGACGCTGTATATTGCAAGCGCGACGCCATGACCGGTCTGCTTCACAGGCGTGATCGCAAGGGGCGTATCGCTCGCCTTGTGCGCCAGCTGCTTTCCGTCGAGTAGAACCGTTTTGCTCATCCGATCCGGAGATGTGAGGGGTGCACCTGCGCCATTCCGACGCGACGATATTTGTCTCAGACTTGTGTGGACGCCCCCGGTTTTGCAAGGTGATTCTGGGACGTCCAGGCTGCGAGCGCATATATCGCTCGTGCGTCAATCCTCTTATGTGGCTGTAAAGTCGCCACGGGCCGATTTTCGGTTGGAAGAACGCTGTCCACATCGGCCCAGAGAGCTATGTCGCTCAAGCCCCGGGGACTGTTTTCGTCGTCCTGAACATTTAAGTCCTGGCCGCATAATCGTCAGTCGGCCTCCTTGTGAGGGCTTGAAACCCTCAGGCGTTTGCCGTTTCGCTTCGTTGGGAGCGATCGGTTCACGCCATCCGGTATTCTCCTCCCGCGTCATCATGCACAGATCGCGCGATCCATCTTGTTGGCTAGCGCCAAAGCCGCAACCATGCCACTGAGAAAACGCCGATTGTCGCACTGGTTGTTGTGCTTGCGCAGCAGTGTTTGCGCTGTCAGAGTATTGGCAAGGGTGAACGCAAATGTTCACTCAAACCAACAGTGGGGGATGCCTTGCGCAAGCTTATTATGTTGGCCGTTCTGGCGTTGGTAAACGTACCCGCTGCTGCAAAACCTGCGGATACTACAAGCACGATCGAAATTGCCGGCCCGGTGCTTATGGTAACAGATCTTGAACGTTCGCTAAAATTCTATGTAGGCGCCTTGGGCCTTCAGGAGATGAGGCGGCTGCCGGGAAAGCCTGGTCCCGGGGCAATCATTGTTGCGCCAGGGCATAGCCCTCAGCCATTCATGCTGCTGCAGCAAGGGGCTCCTCTTGCCGAGCAATCACCCGCTATTGACCACGGCAATGCACTTAGCCGCATGATGCTCGTCGTCGCCGACAGCACGGCCGTGGCCGAGCGTCTCACCGCCATGGGATTTGCGCATGAACCCGTGAATGCCCGAGGAATATTCTTCGTGAAGGATCCCGACGGTTACCGACTGGAAATCATGCAGCGTGAGACGGAACGACCAACCGGTTGAGAAGCGTAATTGCCAAACGCTGAGATATCAGCCTTTGGGCCGAGGCACGAACGAGCCGCATGTCGCGCCAGCATTTACCGTCGAGGTCAGCATTGCGCATTGTCCGCAAGTTTCGGAACTCGCCGTGAAGAATGCGCATCCTGCGCAGCGCTTTGCTGGATCGTCAGCAGTTTCTGCATAACCCAGTGACTTGCGCCGGTTCTTCTGGCTAAGAGGAAGCGACGCTGGGTCATAGCAAGTGGCAGCTCGCGCGGAACCGCTGGTCAACGCACATGCAAGTGGTGCCCCGGCAAGTGCCAGTTCCAGAAAACGTCGACGTGCGATGGTCATGATCATCTCCAATAGACATACGCCCATTCAGCATAATGGCGGTGTTATTTCTCTTCGCGGAACTGGTCGTGACAGCTCTTGCAGGTGGCACCCAGGACGCGACTGGCGCTACGGATAGCCGCCTCGTCGCCTGATGCAGCGACACCTTCGAACGCAATTGCCTTCGCCGCGAAGGCATCCTGCGCCTTCTTGAATTCGGCGGAATTCGTCCAGATTGCAGCCTTGGCTGCCGTTTTTACGCCAGCCTCGGGCCCGGTGCCGCGAGGAAACCATTTGTATTGATGGGCCGCCGAAGCGCGGATCGTTTGTGCCGCCGCCTTAAGCTTGCCTGTGTCAGGAGAGGGCGCGCGCAGGCTGTCATTCACCGATTTGAATGCCGCGCCCAGATCCCGATAACCGGCGATGCGCGAGGCAATGGAATCAGCAGGGGCTGCAAGCAAAGGAGTAGCCAAGCCGACAACTGCCAACACAGACAGGATACGAAATTTGTTTAAAGTTGGCAGTCTGTTCATAATGTTCTTCTCATCAATAGCTACATGTCAGGTGATCAGGAGCAATTTTTAACGTCCGCCGAATCCGATTCGGGCGCTGACACCGAACTGCTGCGGTTCCGTGACGCTGACGGTCCGATATTCGGACACATACTGGATCACGTTGTGGGGAGCGGGGCGCGATGTTTTGATCTGTGCCCGCAATGCCACCGGACTGACGGAGGTCACTCGCTGGGCGTTGAATGCGTTTTTCACGAATCCGGAGATTTCCCAACGGTTATTCTCGGCGCGAATGCCGGCGAAGAGATTGACAGTGCCGAACGCTCCCAGATCGTCGAACGTGGTATCCGGAGAGCCATCAGTGCGTCCGCTGAGGGTCGCCGAACCGCGAATGAAGCCGCTTGTCCGATCGGTCACGGCGAACACATATTGGGATTGAAGGTTTGCGGAAAACTTCGGGGTGGTCGTTGAGCGACGATTGATCCCGGAGCATTGCGCAAGCGTCTGTCCCGGCTCCAGCGTGGCAGCAAACTGTGCCGGATTGGTTGGCACTGTCGGGTTTACGTCCGGAATGCCGTTGTGATCGAGGTCGGTACAGGCAATCGTAGCATTCTTGATTTGCCCGTTAGCATAGCTGGCGTTCAGCGACAGGCTCAATCCCTCGAGCAGATTGAACGACGCCTCACCTTCAACGCCCTTGACCTCAACGGGAACTGGCGAAACGAAGTTGAAGCTGCTGACAACGGCAGGCGCACCGGGGGCGCTGAAGTTCAAGAAAGGAACAGCCTGACCGCGGAAGGGATAGTTTACGAACTTCTGGTAAAACGCACTTACGTTCAGCCAGCCGCGTCCGCCCCAGAAACTGGTCTTCGTGCCGATTTCATACGAAGTGGACGTCTCGTCGGGCAAATTGAGGAACGAGAGCTCGCGCGCTGTCTGTCCGTTTCCGGCGGGACCGACCGAGAAGTTGCCGACCACGCGTGGCCCCGGCCGCCAAGACGATCCCATCAAGCCATAAACCATGAAGTCCGGCGAAAACGCGTACTTGGACGACGCAGTGTAGATCGTGTGGTTGCGCTTTTCCCGCAAGGGAGCAGACAGTACTCTGGGTGGCGCATTGTTGGCGACGCCAATGCTGAGCATATCCTCGTTCTGGTACTCGATGTAACGGACACCACCCGACAGTTCGAGACGGTCGGCCAAGAATTGAGCCGTGATGCTGGCGAAAGCCGACCTTTCTTTTGGTTCGCCGTCGCGGAGAATGGCCCTTCGGCCCGGCGCCCTCATGTTGCCGGTGAGCGGGTTGAATACTGGCGTGCCGTTGCCGCCGGGGCCACCTTCTTGCGTGATCCGTGAAGGGTTTTCGATGTCATCGTGAAAACCGCCGATCACGTAGTCGAGAAATCCCGCAATACGGCTTTCAGAAGCAAGGCGAATTTCGTGAGTTGTACGGCGGCCGATGTTGTTCGTGCAATGATGATAGGAACCAGACGTCGGGTTCAGCCCAGCGCGAACAGCTTCCATCTGACACACCGGCTCGTAACCGAGCAGATCATTGAACGTACGTTGCGTCAAATTGACACGCGGCGCGGAGAAAAAGTCGCTGTTGTCACTTTGCGACAAACTTCCGTTGTTCTGCCGGCTGAAGGTTCCCTGATCTTCAACCGAAAGGCGATCGAAGGGACGGATGATCTGCGTGGTCGCAGGGCTCCCTGGTTCGTAAAGCGAATTGGATACGACCTGCTGATAGTTGCGCCCTTCCGTATTCAGGGCTCGGTACATTACATTCGCCGCAATCCAGTCAGTCGGCTCAAACCGCGCGCTTACACGGATGGATTGCGCTCGGTTGTAAGGCAATCCGTTCAGGTCATCGCCTGTATCCTTGATGGTAGGAACCTGATTGCCCCGGTCACGATCAACCACGCCAGCGATACGCACGGCCAGAACGTCTTCAATAATTGGAATGTTGAAGAAACCGTCCAGCTTGCGGGCATGTGTGTCCGTTACCGTGCCGTTAAATCCGCTCGACACCCTGCCGAGATCAGGGCGACGGGTTGTGTATGCGATTGCGCCAGAGGGAGCTGCTTGCCCACGCAGCGTACCCTGCGGTCCGCGCTGAAGTTCAAACTGACCAAAGTCGTATGTCGTCTGAAACAGGAAGTTTGAAGAGACAGGAGCATCGTTGAGGAAAAAGGCGATGATTGAATTGTTGCCGCTTGCTTCGGGCACGAACGCGATGCCGTGAACCGTCGCCTGGCTAGAGAAGCTCGACGTGCTCGCCATGGTCAAGCCCGGGACGATCTGCTGAATTTCGCGAAAGTCGCGCAGATTAAGATCTTCGATCTGAGCAGCGGTAACGACGTTGACCGTCTGTGGCACATCCTGCAGAGTTTCTGCACGCCGGCGTGCGCTGACGATAATCTCGTTTGTAGTAACTGCCTCGTTGAGCGCACTCCGAGAGTCGATAGCTTCGGGTGCGGTTTCATCGGGTACGGCTGTGCCCAAGTCGCGCTCGCGTAAAGCGCGCTCGGGTTGCCAGTAAAATCTTGCAAATCCTCATAACATCTCCCCCACTTACTAATTTCCATCATCTGGAAGGCATATTTACCTTCAAGATTTATAAGGAACTGCCGCCGACAATCGCGCTTTTCACTTCTTTGGTGCGCGATAGACGGTGTGGCATTCCTTGCAAGGCAGCGCCGTGCCGAGCATTCCGGTCACGCCGACCAGATCGCCCTTGGCGCCCAACTCTGCCATTTGCTTTGTATCGCGTTCAAACGCGTCGAGCCGCTGCGAATAGTCCGCCCAGTTGCTCCAGATCTCGGGCTTGGAGCGTCCCCCAGGCAGATGCGGTTCAAAGGCCGCTTTCGATGCCGCTGCTGCTTCCGCGATCGAGCGCGTAACCTCTTCCAGTCGGTCAGCGGTCTTGATGCCAGCAGCGATCTCTCCCAGCAGTTCGGCATCATCATCAAGCTGCAGCATGAGATTTTGACGCTCGAAGATAATGCCTTTCGCTTCTTCTGCGGAGATTGCAGTATCGGCCTCGCCAGCCGTGCCGGGCACGGCGGTTGCAAGCGCTGCCAGAGCAGCAAGGCAGGTAGTGGCGACAAAGGCAATCCGGGAATTCATATCTTCATGCAGCTTTCGTGGGCTGAAACCAATGAGGCCTGATCAGGCGACGAGTTCGGTCAGGGTCCGGTTCGTGTCCATTGAACCGGCGCCCCACTTTTCAACCTGCACGCCCATTGCCTGCTGGATGCTCAACCCTACACGCGCTGCAGAATCTGCCCGGCCAGCCTTATGGAACCCTGTGCGTACGCGGCCACCCGCGCCGCCGATCACCATCATGGGAATGCCTTCCACGGCATGGGCCTTGGCGATCGAGCAGTCCGAATGTGCAAACAGCAACGTGTTATCGAGCAGAGTCCCCGAACCTTCCTTGATACCCGCAAGCGCATCGACGAAATCACGGCAAGCAACCATGCTTTGCGCGGCGAACCAGGCTGACTGCTCCTGATAACCCAGCGTGGGGTTGACCGGCTCTTCATGGGTCAAGGTGTGATGAGTGTCGGACGAGGCCGAGCGGCGCAGGTTCGACGCAGTGTCCGAAAACAGCATATTGAACACGCGGGTCTGGTTGCAAGCCAAAGCCTGGGCGAGCAAGCCAGCCATGATCTTGTGATTTTCCATCACGTTGCCAATTTCCGCGTCGACCACTGTCTTGCCGGGCGCTTTCGGCACGGTGAAATTTTCCACCTTGGCAGGCGGCTGGAGTTGTAGTTCCAGTCGCTGTTCAAGCTGGCGGACGGCTGTGAAGTATTCGTCCATCCGCTGGCGATCCGAGGAGCCCAACGTCTTCATCAAACGTTGGCGATCATCGGATACCGCCGAAAGCACGCTCTTGCGGACCATCACTTCAGGATCGGGCGCAAACACTTCCGCGTTCGGATCCTGGAATCCCTCACCGAAAATGCGCTTGTACAACGCAAGCGGCGAAGTCTCGCTCGGGTTCGGAGAACCGGCGCCGCGAAAGGAGTACGAGCGCTCGATCCCCGAGGCGCTCAACTCGATCGAGCGGAAGCGGGTGCCTTGCCCCATCACTTCACCCATGAGAACGTCGATTGTCGGCGCACGCACGGTCTCATTCGGCACAGGAACGCCGGTGCGCAAACCCAGTGTGCCAGTGACGTGGGGCTTATTCGCAACGCCGTCCAGCTTGACGTCGAACCCGGAGAGGATCGCCATCTGCTTGCGATAGGCGGCAAGCGGCTCGAGATCGGCAGGCATGACATAATCCGATCCTTCGCTGGTGGGTATCCAGCGTTCGGGCACGAATCCGCATCCCCAGACCCAGGTTCCGAAGCGTATCGGAATACGCTGCCCGGTGGCGGCCAGGGCTTCGCCGTTCACGTCGAGGAAGACATCGAGCAGCGGCAGGGCCATTGCGACCGCGGCTCCGTTCATGATGCCGCGAAGCATCGAGCGCCGATCAAGCTGACTCATGAGCGATCTCCTTTTTTCGCAACGGCGACCGTTTTTTGCAGGACAAGACCGGTCTGGTTTTGCACGGCATAAAAGCTTTTGCTGAGAGCGATTGCCCGCATCAGTTGCGGCAGCCGGAAGCGGGAAGACTCGAACCGGCCGACAAGGTACTCCAGCACCGGCTCTTCAGGCCCTGCTATGTCCCGGCCGATCGCCGAACGGTACATCTTTTCAACCAGGCAGGCCGGAACTCCAGGGTTGTCTTGCAGCGCCTGGCCGAGGCCTTGCGGGCCTACGAAGTCCTCGCCGTCCAGCGCGCCGCTCAGGTCCATCGAAACACCGTTCTCTTTGGCGCGGAAGCCGCCGGCGCCGTCGAAGTTTTCCAGTGTCAGGCCCAGGGGGTCAGTAAGCTTGTGACAGCCCGCGCAAACAGGATTGTCGTTGTGTTCGGCAAGACGCAGGCGCGCAGTCGATCCGGGCCGATTTACCGCATCCTGGACAACCGAGAAATTCACGTTGGCCGGCGGATCAGGCACTCTCTGGCACAGGAAGATTTCGCGCATGAACTTGCCGCGCAGGGTGGGGGAAGAGCGGCCAGGATGCGAATGAAGCGCGAGCATGCTTACATCGGTAAGAATTCCCGCGCGCGCACTACTGGCAGGGTATTCGGCTTGTTCCCAGCCGTTGCGCGTTCCCACGGGCATGCGGTACAGGATGCCCAATGGCCGCGATACCCACGTTTTCCTGGTCGTGAACAGGTCCCGGTAGTCACCATTCTCTTGCACGAGATGGGATACCACGGTGCGCAATGTCTGCTCCTGCGCATCCGCTGCAGCAGCAACGGTGTAGCCCGGATAGATCGACGGATCCTTGAACAAATCGTTGAAACCGTCGAACTGGAGCATGTCCCAGAAGAATGCGCGCACTGCCATCTCGACGCGGGGCGAAGCGAGCAACCGTTCGACTTGCCGGGCGAGGCCTTGCTCGCTGTGCAGTTCGCCGGTTGCCGCAGCGCGCAGCAATTCGGCGTCGGGCGTGGAGTTTGTCAAAAAGTAACTGAGACGCACCGCCTTCGACCAACCGTCCAGCCGTACGGCGCCCGGATGCGCCGGATCAGGTTCCGAACGATCCATGCGGAGCAGGAACTGCGGGGAATCGAGCATGCCGATCAGCGCGAATTCCAGGCCTTTGTAAAACCCGCCAAGCTTTTGCTGCGCAGCACCAGCTATGGTTACGAAGCGATCGCGTTCCTGGACAGTCAGCGGGCGCCGGAAAAGCTGGCCGCCGTATTGCTGGACGAATTTGCTGGCACACGCCTTGTCGAATTCAGTTTCCGACTTTGGTTGACACGGCACGAACTGAGCGCGGCGTTCCTTGCTGGTGACTGCGGCTGCAATCGAGCGCGCCGAAACGTCGTATTGTTCAACGCTGAAGGCCGACATGCTGCCATGGCTGGTGCCGACGGCGATCAGGCCGTCCTCGCGCAGCGCGCGTTCGAAACGCCCGGTAACCGGCACGTCCGGAGCAAACACGTCGGCGATCGGTCGGCGATCGTGGCCCTGTACTGGGACTCGGTCAGCCGCCGCATCATAAGCGGGCCGCCGGGCGTCTCGGGTTCGGCCACCGACACGGGTTGCGTAGCCTCGATCTGGTTTGCCCAACCGATAATTGCTGCCATCGTCAGGCACACGCAGAGGCCTGCACGGCGAAGTAACGTGCCATTGGATTTGATGGAGGCCATGTGCTTCATCCCGTGATCAGCGATGAGTTGGTGCTGCGCGAGGAGCCATGGACTACGAAAGCCGGCGCCATGCGGATCCGATACTGCGTAGAAAGCGAGGTGCAGCGGCCGGTGGCAGGATCCTTGTGTCCATCCGCAGCCTGAAGCATCGCATGGTAGGCGCCGTGGCAGGAGTAGCCGAGCGCGCCGGCGCGCCCCATCGACGTTCCCAGCCGCAGCCTTTCGGGTGCCAGTTCCCCCTTGGCGTTCTTGCTGTTGCGGACGCCGAACTGGAGGTCGTACATGCTCTCGACCGGAGTATAGCCGGCCAGGATACCCTCCATCCCGCCGTCAGGCGTGAAGGTCATCCTTACGCGTGCCGAGCGCAGCTCGCGATCCTGGTTCATGCTGTTGACGACGTTGTGAAAACGCACGTCGACCGGTTCCGTCGTCAGCACTCCATCCACGATGCGACCACGCGCGATTGCTTGATAGCGCGGATTGCCATCAGCCGTATACGTTGCATGGCTCAAAGGCACGCGCGAGGCGCTGAGCTGGATTGGGTCGGCGTTGGCATAGAAGCCAACTTCTATTTCGGGATCATTGCGCGGGTCGTCTACGCCGCGGACCGTCACAAGAATGCCCCAGGATCCGGTCAGCATTTCGGTTTCGTAGCTGTTGGCCTGTCCGGTTGGCTGAAAACCTGTGGTGCAGCCAACGACACGATAGAACTGGTTGTCGACGCCGCGCTCGCCGTTCGTGCCCTGGAATTCCTCGTGCGAGCAAGTTGCCCCACCGGCCTTCTTGCCAGCGCCTGATCCATCGAGGTCGATACCCTCGACCTTGAGGCCTTTGCCCTGAACCATCTGCCAGCCCGGATCAGGACCGCCTGCAGCAGGGAACATGCAAAGGTTCCGGCCGTCGGCCGCAGTATGGACCGATTCGCTCAAGCGCCGCTCATACGCGTTCAGCGGCTCTCCTTCGCGCATTTTCCCGGCTGGCGTTCTGGAATATGCCTCGATCAACCCGCGAACACCGCCGGTCATTCCCCGCGGACAGGCCGTCTTTTCATCCGGCCCCAGAGCATAGGCAATTTTGCTCACCACGAACCCGGCCTGTCCATCGCTGAAGATGTTTGCGGTGTCGGCCACTGGCAGCGGGGCGCCCGAAGCTTGCCGCGCATCGGCCGAAGCAGGTTCGGTGCGAGCAGCGGCAGCGCTATGATCAAGATAGAGGCTGGCCGCAACGATGATAGCTGCTCCGGCGGCGCCAGCTTTCAAAGCCAGCACAGGCGTCTTCACCACCTTGAAATCGGCCAACTTCACGACATTCTCCCAACAACTTTCGAGCCTGAACGATCAACCGGAGCGCGGCCGTCGTCCTTATATCGGCACATGAACGCCCAAATGGACGTTGGAACAGTAAGTGCCTGTCCAAGATCGCCATGAACGGCGACACGTGGAGCCAGCATACTCTCTTGGCCAAGGGTGTTGGAAAAACGGGGGAACAGCCAGCGACTTTACAGGAAACTTACATTAGAGACTGAGAGTCCCCGCTTTGATCGCGACGGCGATGCGCTCTGCTACTTTCCGGTTGTTCTCAGCTTGTATCCGACCTTGCGGATCGTCTCGATGACGATGGACGGTTCGATAGACAGCTTGTTGCGCAAGTTGCTCACATGAACATCGATGCTGCGGTCGAAAGATCGCCAGGGCCGTCCAAGCACCTGCTGCGAGAGTTCTTCCTTGGACACCGGATGTCCTTGCGCTTCGAACAGCGTAGAGAGAAGCGTATATTCCGAGAAGGTAAGGTCAAGCAGACGTTCGCCGATACGTGCCTCACAGGCGGCAGCATCCAGGGTGATGCCCGCATCATCTCCCGTCGCCGCAGACGCGCTCAAAGCGTTCCCTGCCACCTCAGCCACATTGGTGACAGGACAGACGAGCATGTATCCCGCGTCCCCAACCCGGCTTATCATTTTTTCGGAATCCGGTGCGCCGAGCTTCTGTTTGATGCGGCCGATCAGCACATCAACGTTTCGATCGGAATTTTCGCCTTCGATTGAGCGCGCAAGATCGGAACGTCCGATTACCTGCTGCGGATGCTCGACCAGAAAGAGCAGAACGCCGAACTCGCCAAGGGATAGACTGGTGACTACTCCGCGCGGATTTTTCAGAACGCGGCGCACCGGATTAAGGTGCCATCCCTCGAATTCGAAAACGAAGCGGGTTGCAGCGCGGCTCGCCGGATAACGGCGTTGCAAAGCACGGATGCGGGCGAGCAATTCGCGCGGTGACACCGGTTTTGGGAGGTAATCGTCTGCGCCCATCTCGAGC
>JAPLPG010000051.1 GCA_026400375.1 Novosphingobium sp.
AGAAGCCGATCGTCATCGGGTACGCGCTTACGCTGTTGCTGTTGTTTCCTGTCTTCTGGTTGCTCGGCGCTTCGGCCAATCCGGAACTCGCCGCCGCGGCGAGGCGCAACCCCGTTGTCGTCGCCGGGCCTGACTGCAACTACAGCCCTTTTGTCTCCGAACAATCGACCAATTGTGCACGTCTCCTGTCTGACCTTGCCGCATCCGGTATCAGCTACAGTCGGGAATCGGCACCGCGCTTTGTGGCGACGGTGGGCGGGAGACCGCTAGCCATGGCCGAGTATCCGTGGAGCGAAAAAGCTGCAGTTCGGACCAAAGCGCTGCAAGCCGATCTTTCGACATATGGCTATGATTTCAACAAGGTGAAGCCATCGGCGGGCAGGTTGGCGCTGATCCTGGCGGGGTTGGCGCTGCTGATGGCGCTTTCGGGGGCGACTTACGGCCCGGTGGCGGCGCTGCTGTCGGAAATGTTCCCGCCACGAATCCGCTATAGCTCGATGTCCATTCCCTACCACCTTGGGACGGGCTACTTCGGGGGCTTCCTGCCCCTGATTTCCAGCTACATCGTTGCCCGCACCGGCAACCCGTTTGCCGGGTTGTGGTACACGTGGGTCGTTGTCCTCGTGGCGTTCGTCGTGGCAATCTGGGGCTTGAAGCCGGGACTGGCGACAGATTTTGCAGACGACTGACCTCTCCGGATCTTTGGGGCCTGCGCCTCCGGCAGCCACCCTGCGTCTTTCGCTGGATGCAGACGCGCTTGCCGCGAACTGGCGCGCACTGGATGGCATGTCCGGGCGAGCAACAGCCGGTGCTGCCGTCAAGGCGGATGCCTATGGTCTTGGCGCAGCACGGGTTGTGCCTTTGCTGGCTGCTGCGGGATGCCGCGACTTTTTTGTAGCGCATTGGTCTGAGGTGCCCGCGCTTTTGCCGCATGTTCCGGCGCAATGCATTTCCGTGCTGCATGGCCCTGTTAACCACGCCGAAGCTGCCTTTGCGCGCAGCACCGGAGTGCGCCCGGTGCTCAACAGTCTTGTGCAGATACGGCACTGGATGGAAGCCGGGGGCGGTCCTTGCCATCTGATGGTGGACACGGGCATCAATCGCCTGGGGATCGAAGCAGCGCATCTTGCCGACCCCGCCGTGGCGGCGATCGATGTCGACATCTGCATGAGCCACCTTGCCAGTGCCGACGAGGATGTACCGCAAAACACTGCACAATTGTCACGATTTTCCGAGGTTCGGCAACAGGTGTCAGCGCGTCGGTATAGCCTGGCAAACAGCGCGGGAATCGCGCTGGGCGAAGCATGGCACGCGGATCTGACCCGCCCAGGCATTGCCCTTTATGGCGGCGTGGTTCGGTCTGAAATGGCAGGTGTGATCAGGACCGTGGCGCGACCTGAAGCCACGGTAATCCAGGTTCGCCATTTGCAAGCGGGCGACAAGGTCGGCTACAACGCCCAGTTCACTGCGCCGGCGCTGATGCGGGTGGGTGTGATCTCGCTGGGTTATGCAGACGGCTATCTGCGGTGCTGGTCCGGAAAGGGGGGCTTCCTGTGGCAGGGCCAGGCCATCCCCGTGATTGGCCGCGTGTCGATGGACCTCACGATCGTCGACCTTTCTGCCTGCCCTGATTGTGCAGAGGGCGACTGGCTGACGGCGGAATACGACTTGCCCCACGCATCGCAGCAAAGCGGCCTGTCACAGTACGAACTGCTCACGCTCATGGGCCAGCGATATTCGCGTCAGATTGGTCCTTAACGCTACTTGTTAAGTTTTGTTGCGCTGCACATACTGCACGTGCTAATACATAGCCACGTCGCAGTAGGAAGCCAGACCATGGCCAGTGAATCCAAGAATGGCGGCACGGTAATAATCAAGAAATACGCCAACCGTCGCCTCTACAATACCAGCACCTCGAGCTACATCACGCTCGACCATCTCGCCCAGATGGTGAAGGAAAATGTCGACTTCAAAGTGATGGATGCCAAGACGGGTGCGGATCTCACGCACGCGATCCTGACGCAGATCATCATGGATGAAGAAGCGGCCGGCGAGCAGATGCTGCCGACGAATTTCCTGCGCCAGCTGATCTCGATGTATGGCAATTCCATGCAGGCGTTCCTGCCCAGTTATCTCGAAGCCTCGATGGACCATTTCCGGGAAAATCAGGTGAAGATGCGCAAGGCAATCGAGGAAAGCCTCGGTGCCAATCCGCTCGCGCAGATTGCCCAGCGCAACATGGAAATGTTCAAGGCGGCTGCCGCGGCATTTGTTCCTGCCACGCAGGGCACGGTTGAACCCGAAACACCCGCCGCAGATGTCGATGATCTTGACGCGTTGCGCAAGCAGATGGCCGAAATGCAGAAGAAGCTTGACCAGCTCTCAAGCTGACACGGGGTTTTGATTGATATGATGTCCGCAATGCCAACGCCGGCATTGCGGTAAGCGTCTTTGCACTTTAACGCGCAGACCCATGAACCAGCCAGCTATCAAGCACGCGCTCAACGTGAAGCGCGCCGAAGACTTCGCCCAGTGGTATCAGGCCGTGATCGCCGAAGCGGAACTGGCCGAAGAGTCCGGGGTTCGCGGTTGCATGGTCATTCGCCCATGGGGCTACGGCATCTGGGAACGGATCCAGAAGCTGATGGATGCCGACATCAAGGATGCCGGCGTCGAAAATTGCTACTTCCCGCTGTTCATTCCGCTTTCCTACTTCACCAAGGAAGCCGAGCACGTCGAAGGGTTTGCCAAGGAAATGGCAGTGGTTACGCACCATCGCCTGATTTCTGACGGGAAGGGCGGCCTGGCCCCTGATCCTGAGGCGAAGCTGGAAGAACCGCTGGTCGTC